>NZ_JBITPF010000001.1:0-1373 GCF_050468025.1 Neobacillus sp. NRS-1170
TTAAAACGTGAGTTAGCCTATTTAGGCATATCACAAGTACATTTCGTGGTTTCTCCTTACCGGTTTTTACCTTTGCCTCCGAGCCCTATGTTCCGACTTTTAAATAATATTGAAATTCATTTTAATCGAAATTATTATTTTATAATGGAGATGTTATTTTCAACCTCTTGAGTTACTGCCCAGATAAATCCAGCTAATTCTCTTGCAACGGCTGTTATTGCTTTTCCAAATGACTTTCCACGTGATAGTAAACGAAAATATTTTTTATGAAGTCGATTTTGAGCTTTCCATGAGATCATTTGAACATTAGGCAATTGTCCTTCCAATCTTTTCTTCAAATCTCCCTTTATTGCAGGCGGAAATCGATAACTCCAGGCTGCTTCTACAAGCAAGCGACGAACATGACGATTGCCTGTTTTTGTAATATTACCTTGCCTTCTGGTTTCACCACTAGAGCTTTCACTTGGAATTAACCCAAAGTAAGACATTATTTTTTTGGGAGAAACAAATCTTTTGAAGGATCCTATCTCAGCCACAAGACTAGTAGCTGTAATCAAAGCTATTCCCCTTAATGATTGGAGTGCTTGAATCATTGGCGCATGGTAACCTTTGGTTGATTGTAATTTAATTTCTTCCTCAAATCGTTTTACCCTTTGCTCAATTTCTTCTAGATGGTGTAGATACTCCTGAAAAACTACTTTAGATGTAGAACGCTCAAACTTTAAGGTGTTTAACCATTCGCGATATCTACGAGTCCACTTTTTTCCTCTAAAAGGGGGGTGAATATCATTTCGCAAAAGGAATTTCGATAATCTATGTTTGGCTCTTAATTCGTCTTCTTTGGCATCTTCACGAGCTCGAACTAGATCCCGAAGGGCTTCGTCATCTTCTGTTGGCACATAAACAGAGGTTAATTCGCCGGCACGAAATAACTTTGCAAGTTTAATCGAATCCCTACGGTCAGTTTTGATGCGCTCACCTGGTTTCTTAGGGATTAAAGATGGAGCGATTACTTCACACTCAATTCCTAGAGTAAGAAAAAGTCGATGTAAACCATAGCCAGTTGGACCAGCTTCATAGCACACTCGAAGATTCTCTTTTTCTCCAAGTTTTTTTACTAACTTTCTAATGGATTCCGGAGTGTTAGGAATCATTCCCCAATACCTTGGCTCATCACGACCTTCATCTGCAATGGCAACGGCAATTCTTTCTTTTGAAACGTCTAAACCTACATATTTTATGGTATCCTTCATAATAACTAGCTCCTTTCGTAATGTAGCTCTGATTTGGTTTGTTTTTTTTCAATAAACAGTCTAACCAAATTAACCTACGGTGTTACGAGTAAGGAGCTAGTTTCGTTCATGATAACTTAA
>NZ_JBITPF010000002.1:0-950 GCF_050468025.1 Neobacillus sp. NRS-1170
TTAAAACGTGAGTTAGCCTACCTAGGCATATCACAAGTACAATTCGTGGTTTCTCCTTACCGGTTTTTACCTTTGCCTCCGAGCCCTAAGCTCCGATTTTTAAACAAAATTGAAATTTATTTTATTCGAAACTATTACTTAGCCATGGAGTTATTTTCAATTTCTTGAGTTACTGCCCAGATAAATCCTGCTAATTCTCTTGCAATGGCTGTTAATGCCTTTCCAAATGCTTTTCCACGTGATAGTAAACGAAAATATTTTTTATGAAGGCGATTTTGAGCTTTCCATGAGATCATTTGAACATTAGGCAACTGTCCTTCTAGTCTTTTCTTTAAATCTCCCTTTATAGCAGGTGGAAATCGATAACTCCAAGCTGCTTCTACAAGCAACCGACGAACATGACGATTACCTGTTTTGGTAATATTACCTTGCCTTCTGGTTTCACCACTAGAACTTTCACTTGGGATTAAACCAACGTAAGACATTAATTTTTTGGGAGAAGTAAATCTCTTAAATGATCCTATCTCAGCCACAAGACTAGTAGCTGTAATCGTAGCTATTCCCCTTAATGATTGTAGTGCTTGAATCATTGGCGCATGATAACCTTCGGTTGATTGTAATTTTATTTCTTCCTCAAATCGTTTTACCCTTTGCTCAATTTCTTGTAGATGGTGCAGATACTCTTGAAAAACTACTTTAGATGCGGAACGTTCAAACTTTAGGGTATTTAACCATTCACGATATCTACGAGTCCACTTTTTTCCATTGAAAGGAGGGTGAATATCATTCCGTAAAAGGAATTTAGATAATCGATGTTTGGCTCTTAATTCATCTTCTTTGGCATCTTCACGAGCCCGAACTAAATCCCGAAGGGCTTCGTCATCTTCTGTTGGCACATAAACAGGAGTCAATTCGCCAGCGCGAAATAACTTTGCTAGTTTAATCGAATC
>NZ_JBITPF010000003.1:0-215265 GCF_050468025.1 Neobacillus sp. NRS-1170
GGGAGACCCCGCAGGCGCTAAAGCGCCGAGGAGGCTCCCCGGCACGCCCGCGGAAAGCGAAGTGCCTGGAGTGGAAATCAACAGACAACTTTAACACAGCCAATTAAAAAATAGTTTGGTCTTGGAGGGAAGAATAAATTGACTTCTACAAAAATGACAAAAGAAACCAAAGGGATAAATATCCGTGATGTATGGGAAGCAAGAAAAAGAATTGGCCATTTAGTAAACAAAACTCCCATTATCCATTCTTCAATCCTATCAGAAAAAATGGGGCGCAATGTTTATTTAAAACTGGAAACGGTTCACGAAGTTGGAGCATTCAAGGTAAGAGGGGCGGCCAATAAAATCCTAAGTTTGAGTGACGAGGAAAAAAAACGAGGTGTTGCAACATACTCAACCGGAAATCATGGTATGGCCGTAGCATACGTAGCGAAAAAACTTGGTATTGATGCGATTGTGTGTATTTCAAATCGGGTTCCTAAAGCAAAAGTGGATTCATTAAAAAGGCTTGGGGCTCAAATCGAGATAGTGGGTGAGAGTCAGGATGCCGCAGGCGTTCGCTGTTATGAACTTGAAAAAGAGATGGGATTAACGGTTATTGAGCCTTTTGATGACCCGCATATTATTAGCGGCCAAGGAACCATTGGGCTGGAATTGTTGGAGGATCTTCCTCAATTAACAGATGTAATTGTTCCTCTTTCTGGCGGTGGGCTGCTGTCCGGAATCGGTTTGGCATTAAAGTCCAATGATCGAGACATTCGAGTAACAGGTGTTTCAATGGAAAAATCAGCCGTCATGTATGAAAGTTTAAAAGCCGGTAAACCAGTATTACTAGAGGAAAGCGAGACACTCGCTGATAGTTTACTAGGAGGAATTGGACTCGAAAATCAATACACATTTCAATTGGTTCAAAAATATATGGACGATTGTCTTTTGATTCCAGAAGATGAAATAGCGTATAGTATGGGCTTTATGATGGACAAACATCGTATGATTATGGAAGGTGCCGCTGCCACAGGAATTGCTGCTGTTTTAGGAAATAAAATCCCCTGTCATGAGGGCGATATAGCTGTGATTATTAGCGGTCAGAATATTGATCTATCTATAGTGCACACAGTAATTCAAGATTATCTAAAATAGGTGACCGTCAAAATAATCCGTATAGAAAAGGATTATTTTGACGGTCTTTTTTTCTATCAAGATTTGGTTAACCATACATTGATTCATTTATCTATTTGATAATTTTGACTATGAATCAACAAAATCTTTCATACAAAATGTCAGATGAAAAACCATCACTCAATTTCTTATAATACAAACAAATATAAATATTCAAACAATTTAATAAAGTTATGTTCAATTAGGAGGGAAAGGAACAATGTCTTTCTCAAAACACGAGTATAAAGAGCGAATCCATAAAACAAAAGAACGAATGGCAGAAAAAGGAATCGAAGTACTGCTCATTACAGATCCAGCGAATCTAAATTATCTTTCTGGCTATGATGGATGGTCGTTTTACGTACATCAGATGCTGATTTTAATGATTGATGAAGAGCAGCCAAAATGGATTGGGCGCGGGCAGGATGCAAACGGGGCAAAAGCAACAACATGGATCTCCCATGAAAACATTATTTCCTACCCAGATGACTATGTTCAATCCGATATCAAGCATCCGATGGATTTTGTCGCTGATCGATTAAAAGAATTTGGCAAGGCCAGGTGCTCTATTGGCGTAGAAATGGAAAACTATTATTTCACAGCCAAATGTTATGAGCAGTTAAAGAAAGGCCTGCCGAATGCTAGTTTCCAAGATGCTACTTTACTAGTTAATTGGGTACGTTTAATAAAGTCTGATGTGGAAATTGGCTACATGAAACGTGCAGCAAAGATTGTCGAAAAGGCGATGCAGGCAGGAATGGATTTAATTGAAGCTGGTGTAAGGGAATGTGATGTGGCGGCAAAGATTTTTTACACGCAGATTACAGGAACAGAAGAATTTGGCGGAGATTACCCATCCATTGTTCCACTGCTGCCATCTGGCGAAAAAACATCTACACCACATTTAACCTGGACGGATGAGCGCTATAAAAAAGGTGATGCCGTCATTTTAGAAGTGGCAGGTTGCTATAAAAGGTATCATTCACCGCTAGCCAGAACCGTTCAGATCGGAAAGCCCCAAGAAAAAATGAAAACCCTTTCAGATGTGGCGGTAGAAGGAATAAACACCTGCTTGGAAATGATCCGTCCGGGTATCGCCTGTGAAGAGATTGAAGAAACATGGAGAAAAACAATCGAGAAGAGTGGATTTGTAAAGGAATCGCGTCTTGGCTATTCCATGGGATTGAATTATCCGCCAGATTGGGGTGAGCACACCGTGAGCATCCGAAAAGGAGATAAAACGATTCTGGAGCCAAATATGACGTTCCACCTCATACCAGGATTGTGGTTGGATGATTACGGATTTGAAGTAAGTGAATCCATTCGAATTACGGAGAACGGTTGTGAAACATTCGCCAACCTCCCAAGGAATTTAACTGTAAAGGATTATCTCATTACCAAGTAATTGAAGTTTGGAGGTGTATAGTAAAATGCTGATTTTTACAGAACAGGAATTAAAGCAATTTGTTCAACTGAACGAAACGGCAGTGAAAGTGATTGAAGATGCCTTTACCAAACTGGCAAAAAATGAGACTATCATGCCGCCCATAATGAGAGTGGACATTGAGGATCAAAATGGTGAAGTGGACGTCAAAACAGCTTATATCCAAGGGAAAGAAATGTTTGCGATCAAAATTTCTTCCGGTTTTTTCAATAATTATCAGCTTGGCCTACCATCTGGAAATGGAATGATGGTCTTAATCAGCACTCAAACGGGAATTCCGGAAGCCATCCTGTTAGACAATGGATATTTAACAGATGTCCGGACTGCAGCTGCGGGAGCTGTAGCGGCTGCCTATCTATCAAAAGATACTATTGAAACAGCTGGTGTCATTGGGGCAGGGTCACAGGCAAGGTTTCAACTAAAGGCTTTAAGTCTTGTAAGGAAATTCAGTAAAGTCCTGGTTTATGCCCGGTCAAAAGAACGCGCCCGGAAATTTGCGGAAGAAATGACAGTTGATTTAGGGGTTGAAGTGGTTGTAGCTGAAAGTGCTGAAGCTGTGGTCAGAAACAGTGATACAGTTATTACCACCACACCTGCAAATAATCCGATCATAAAAGCAGAATGGCTGCATCCAGGTCTTCATATTACCGCAATGGGATCGGATGCTGAACATAAGCAAGAATTGGAGCCGGAAGTGTTGGCAAAAGCTGACATCCTTATCTGTGATACAAAAGCTCAATGCGCTCGATTAGGGGAACTTCATCATGCTCTTACAAAGGGTGTTCTTTCGAAGGAATCGGCCATTCTTGAATTAGGTGAACTTACATCACTGAAAGCTGCCGGCCGAACAAACGAAAAGCAAATAACCGTATGTGATTTAACAGGAACGGGTGTACAGGATACAGCCATTGCCCTGTTTGCTTATAAAGAATTGATTAAAAGAAATAAAGGTTTACGAATTGAAAATAACAAAATCCTACAAAAAAACTAACAAGGAGTGTTTTACATGACAAATACAAATCCAAAAATGGGAACGAAGGCAGTCTGGGCAGGAGAAAAAGATTATTTAGTACATGGAGCAACACAAGTACCTGTTGTGTTAAGTGTAGCCTACGGCTATGACGATATGGATGAATGGTATGATGTAGCAATTGGAAAGAAGAAGGGCCATATCTATGGGCGTAATACAAACCCTACAGTTCAGGCTTTTGAGGATAAAATCAAAATCCTTGAAGGCGCGGAAGCAGCAACAAGCTTTTCCACTGGGATGGCAGCCATCAGCAATACACTTTCTACATTTTTAGTACCAGGAGATCGAATTGTTTCCATTAAAGATACTTACGGTGGGACGAATAAAATCTTTACTGAATTCCTTCCACGTCAAGAAATTGAAGTAGCGTTATGTGAAACCGGAAATCACGATCAAATCGAGCGTGAGGTTGCCAAAGGCTGCAAAATTTTATATTTAGAAACGCCGACGAACCCAACGGTAAAAATTACCGACATTGAATTGATGGCAAAAGCAGGCAGAGCAGCTGGAGCACTTGTTGTTGTCGATAATACATTTGCTACCCCAATGAATCAAAATCCGCTTTCTTTAGGAGCTGATTTAGTTATTCATAGTGCAACTAAGTTTTTGGGAGGCCATGCCGATGCATTAGGTGGTGTGGTATGCGGATCAAAAGAATTAGTTGAAAAAATTTATCATTTCCGTGAAATTAATGGGGCAACAATGGACCCAATGGCAGCTTACCTGATTTTGCGCGGTATGAAAACACTACATTTGCGTGTTCGCCAGCAATGTGAAAATGCCATGACTCTAGCAAAATACTTACAAACAAAAGAAATCGTAGAAGCTGTGTATTATCCAGGGCTTGAAACTCACCCACACCATGATGTTGCGAAAAAACAAATGAAAAACTTTGGCGGAATGCTTAGCTTTGCGGTTAAGGGCGGTGTAGATACCGTTCGGGATCTTCTGCCTAAATTGCAGTATGCCAATCGTGCTGCTAACTTGGGTGCTGTCGAAACAACTGTTGGACCAGCCCGTACAACAAGCCATGTAGAATGTACACCGGAAGAACGTGCAGCAATGGGAATTCCTGAAGGGCTCATTCGAATTTCTTGTGGCATCGAAGAAATCGAAGATATTATTGCCGATTTTGAGCAAGCATTCAACCATGTTGAAAGTATTTTAAAAGTTAACTAATCTTCCATTCAAGTCGCAGGGGGAAATAAACAGATGGCCGATCATTCTAAACATCCTACCGTCATTCAGGCAAATGGGTTATCAAATCAACTGATTGAATGGAGACGCAGATTTCATCAACATCCCGAACTCAGTTTTCAAGAGTTCGGGACCTCCCAATTCGTTGCTGAAGTCCTAAAAAATATAAAAGGTTTACGTGTTGAAACAGGCATTGGAGTAGAAACAAGTGTAGTTGGTACCTTAACTTCAGGGGAAGGACCTGTGATTGCAATTCGTGCCGATATGGATGCACTGCCAATCAACGAAGAAAATATCTTCGATTACAAATCCAACAATGAAGGTGTTATGCACGCATGCGGTCACGATGTTCATACAGCAATCTTACTTGGAACAGCTCATCTTCTTGCAGAAAAATTTGAAAAAGATGAGTTGAAGGGAACAGTCAAATTTATTTTTCAACCAGCAGAAGAGAGTACCGATGAAAACGGACTTTCTGGTTCGCCGTACATGGTTCAAGCTGGCGCGTATGACGATGTGGATGCTGCCATTGCCCTTCATATGTGCCCATGGCTTCCGGTTGGATCGGCACAAGTGAATGATGGATACAGCATGGCAAATGTCGATGTGTTTACGGCTAAAATTTTTGGAACGGGGGGCCATGGGGCCTATCCTGAACTTGGAACGGATCCGATATGGATGCTTGGAGTCGTGATGCAGACATTACATGGCATCGTTGCCCGCAAACTTCCAGCTTTAGAAGCTGGAGTAATTAGTATTGGACAGATTCATGCGGGAACGGCCAGTAATATTATTCCGAATGAAGTTGTGATTACAGGTACGTTCCGCAGTTATACACCTGAAGTAAGGGACTTATTGAGTTCAGAACTAAAGAAAGCACTTTCCGTTGTAGAACCAATGGGGGGAGCCTATTCGCTCCATGTGGAAAGAGGAGAACCTGCCTTAAAGAATGATGAACGTATAAATGGTCTCTTTTTAAAATCAATTGAAGAAATGTATCCCGATTTTCAGATTATCAAGCGTCCGTTTGGCATGGGCGGAGAAGATTTTGGCTATGTGACGCAATTACTGCCTGGTGCATTATTTTTCCTTGGAAGTGGAACAAAGGATGGTATTCAAAGGGATTTACACACCCCGATCTTTGACATTGATGAAAACAGTCTGACAAAAGGTGCAGCAATTCTTACCCAAACGGCTGTTCATTTTTTAAAAGAAGAATCCCATTCGTCACTCAACAAAAAAGAAAAGGAGATTTTAGGTACATGACTCATAAATTAGCATTTATCGGATTCGGAGTCGTTGGTCAGGGTCTAGCAGAAATTTTGCTAAAAAAAAGAGAGGAACTAAAGCAAAAAGAAGGATTTGAAGCAACCGTTGTTGCCATTTCTGATTTTATAAAAGGCTCGATTTATAACCCAAGCGGCCTTGATTTAGATGTCGTTTTAAAGACCTTAAAAGAAACAGGAAATTTAGAAAATTATCCACAAACTCCTGGATTAATAACAGGATGGGACAGTTTAAAAACAATCGTTGATACAAACGCGGATACGATTATTGAGGTATCCTATACGGATGTAAAAACGGGGCAGCCTGCGATTGACCACTGTAAAGCTGCCTTTGAAAGTGGAAAAAATGTGGTGATGACAAATAAAGGTCCGGTTGCCCTTGCCTATAAGGAGTTAACAGAGTTAGCCCAAAGGCATGATGTTTCCTGGGGATTTGAAGGCACTGTCATGAGTGGTACACCATCTTTAAGAATGCCGATTGTGACTTTGGCAGGAAATGAAATTAAAGAAATACGCGGAATCTTGAATGGTACAACGAATTACATTTTAACGAAAATGGAACAGGAAGGCGTTTCCTATGAAACGGCTTTAAAAGAAGCCCAAGAGCTAGGCTATGCGGAAGCAGATCCTACAAATGATGTAGAAGGATACGATGCAAGATACAAGATTGTTATTCTTGCAAATTATGTCATGGGCGTACCTTTGAAAGTGGAGGACGTATCCTGCAAAGGGATCACCGATATATCGTTAACAGATATTGAAGAAGCAAAAGCTGAAGGAAAACGCTGGAAATTGCTGGCGAAGGTTAAAAATGAAAACGGCCATGTGGCGGCTTCCATCGCACCGGAAAAAGTCGACATGACGGATTCTTTAGCTTCAATCGGCGGCGCTGTCAATGCGATTACCTATGAATGTGATTTACTGGGGCCTGTCACATTAAGCGGGGCTGGAGCAGGTAAAACAGAAACAGGCTTTTCTCTTCTAATAGACTTGATTAATATCAACCGTACACGTAAACCTGTATTCGTTTAATAATAAACAGAAGGGCGGGAAGATGATGGCAGTTCAAATTAGAGGTCAGAGGATGCTGATTGGCGGGAAATGGAAAGATAGTGAGCAGATTATTGAAGTACGTGATCCCCAAGATAATAGTTTAATTGATACCGTTCCTGCAGCTACGAAGGAAGAGATGCTTCATTGTATTGAGGAGTCAAAGGAAGGGGCCAAGATTGCTGCCGCAATGCCTGTGCACGAACGGATCCGAGTGATCAATGCTGCTGCAGACTATATTGAAGAATATAAGGAAAGATATGCTCTTATCATAAGCAAAGAAGGCAGCAAAACCATAAGAGAAGCGCAAAAAGAAGCAGCCCGTTGTATACAAACATTACGAATTAGTGCCGAAGAGGCAAGAAGAATCAATGGTGAAACTCTTTCCTTTGATCAAATGCCTGGAAGTGAGAATCGAGTTGGATATTACTATCGTTTTCCAATCGGTATTATAGCGGCGATTACCCCATTTAATGATCCGTTAAATCTTGTAGCCCACAAAGTTGGACCAGCCATTGCGTCCGGAAATGCCATTATTGTGAAACCGGCAAGTGTGACACCGCTAAGTGCACTTTTACTGGCTGAAGCATTTTTGCATGCGGGTCTTCCTTCAAAGGTTTTATCCGTTATCACAGGCCATGGCAGCGAGATTGGCGATATTCTGGTCTCTCACCCTGATATTCGTATGATTAGTTTTACTGGAGGTTTAACAGCAGGGGAAGACATCGTTCGTAAGGCAGGGCTGAAGAAAATCAGTATGGAGCTTGGCTCCAATTCTCCGGTTATTGTTTTGGAAGATGCAGATATCGAGGATGCGGTGGAATCGACCGTTTCCGGAGCATTTTGGGCTGCCGGCCAGAATTGCCTGGGAGTACAGCGAATCTATATTCAAGATAGGATTATGGCGGAATTCCAAAAAGCCTTTATATCACGAACAGAGCAATATAAAGTAGGGGATAAACAATCAAACCAAACGGATATGGGACCTTTAATTAATGAAAAGGAAGCAATCCGAGTTGAAAAAATGGTGGAGGAAGCGATTGAAAAAGGTGCTCTTTTACTTACCGGCGGTCAGCGTAACGAAGCGTTTTATACTCCGACTGTTTTAACCAATGTTCCAAAGAATTGTAAAATCGCAACGGAAGAAATTTTTGGTCCAGTTGTTATACTTTACCCAGTAGCCGATCTGGATGAGGCCATTGAACAATCAAATAGTGTGGATTATGGTTTGCAAGCCGGTATTTTCACAAAGAACATTGAAAAAGCTCACAAGGCTATTGCCAAATTGGATGTTGGCGGCATTATGATCAATGACAGCAGTGACTACCGGATTGATGCCATGCCGTTTGGCGGGGTTAAAAAATCGGGATTAGGCAGAGAAGGCATAAAGTTTGCCCTTCAAGAAATGACAGAACCAAAAGTCGTGTGCTTTAAATTAAATTAGACCGGTAACTAGGTAAAACTTTTAAATATGGAATGCCGATTCCAGGCTTAGGAGGAAATTAAAACAATGTCATTTGCAACCTATGAGTATAAAGAGAGAATTCGAAAAACAAAAGAACGAATGATGCAAAAAGGAATCGATGTTCTGCTCATCACGGATCCGGCCAATATTAATTATCTATCCGGTTACGATGGCTGGTCGTTTTACGTGCATCAGATGTTAGTCCTTATTATTGACGAAGATCAGCCTATGTGGATCGGAAGAGAAATGGATGCCAACGCTGCAAAGGTAACCACATGGCTTTATCGTGAAAACATTATTCCTTATCCCGATGATTATATTCACTCCGACATCAAGCACCCAATGGATTTCATAGCAGGAATCTTAACGGAAATAGGTCAAGACAACCGCTCCATTGGTGTGGAAATGGAAAACTATTATTTCACAGCCAAGAGCTATGAGCAGCTTAAAAAAGGGCTGCCAAATGCTAAATTTCAGGATGCTACTCTATTAGTGAATTGGGTGCGGCTGATAAAATCGGATGCAGAAATCGAATATATGAAACGAGCAGCTGTCATCGCGGAAAGAGCCATGATGGCTGGCATTGAATTAATTCAGGAAGGTGTAAGGGAATGTGATGTGGCGGCAAAGATTTTCCACACGCAAATCACGGGAACAAAGGAGTTCGGAGGGGATTATCCGGCTATCGTACCGCTGCTGCCATCAGGTGAAAAGACTTCGACACCGCATTTGACCTGGACCGATGATCGCTATAAAGACGGTGATGCCGTGATTATAGAATTAGCTGGATGCTATAAAAGATATCATTCACCATTAGCCCGAACCGTTCAGATTGGCAAGCCGAATAAAGATATGAAAACCCTTTCAGAGGTGGCGGTAGAAGGCATTAACGCCTGCTTAGAAATGATTCGTCCAGGCATCGCTTGTGAAGAGATAGAAGAAACATGGAGAAAAACGATTGAAAAAAGTGGATTTGTAAAAGAATCACGGCTCGGCTATTCAATGGGATTGAATTACCCGCCTGATTGGGGTGAGCACACTGTAAGCATTAGAAAAGGAGACAAAACGATATTGCAGCCGAATATGACCTTTCACCTTATTCCGGGATTGTGGCTTGAACATTATGGTTTTGAAGTCAGCGAGTCCATCAGGATCACAGAATCGGGATGCGAAACCTTTGCCAAAATGCCAAGAAACCTTGTGTTGAAGGAATTTGTTTAGTTTAATCAAGTTTAAATAAAAGGGGATGGATGAATGAAGAAAGCTACTATGGCTACTGCAATAGGAAATCTAGTCGAATGGTATGAATACGGTATATATAGTTATACTGCTGCAATTATCGGAGCTCAGTTTTTTCCAGAAGAGAGTAGTTCTGTAGCATTATTATATGGTTTTGCGGTGTTTGCTATCTCGTTTTTCTTTAGGCCGCTTGGAGGTATCATTTTTGGCTCTATTGGGGACAGGCTTGGCCGAAAGAAGATCTTAATTGTAACGATTCTGATGATGTCATTTGCTACTGCTTTCATTGGAATTGTGCCAAATTATGAGTCTGTCGGGGTAATTGCTCCACTATTATTAATAGTCATGCGGATGGTTCAGGGATTAGCAGCAGGAGGAGAATATACAGGTGCATCTGTATTTATGAATGAGTCCGCGCCTAATTCCAGACGTGGTTTATTTACTAGTTTACTTGAATCAGGTTCATTGCTCGGCTACATACTTGGTTCCGTGTTTGTAGCGATTCTCACTACTACACTAAGTTCAGATCAAATGTCAGCATGGGGGTGGAGGATACCATTTATTTGTTCATTGCCTTTAGCATTAGTAGGAATGTATGTAAGAACGAAAATCGATGATACACCAACTTTTATCAAGATGAAGAATGATAACGATTTGTCTAAGCAGCCTTTGAAAGAGATGTTTTCTACAGCACGGAAACCGTTGGTTATCTCATTTTTATGTGTGGCATTCGCCAATGGGGCTTATTATACATTATTGACCTACCTTCCTTCGTATTTTGAGACGCAAGTTGGATTAACGACGATGGAATCATTAGTAGTCACAACCAGTGGAATGGTATTTATGATGATTCTATTCCCGATTTTCGGTATTCTAGCAGATCGATATGGCAGAGTTAAATTTCTCCTTTTATCAGCTTTACTGGCTATAATTTCAGCGATTCCGATTATTTCTTTTGTTTCGGGTGGTTCGTCATCGGGTCCGCTTGTCGGTTTCTTTGCCTTAGGCATCATAGTGGCTATTTTTATTGGCGTATTCCCTTCCACACTTCCTATGTTGTTTCCGAATCGAGTAAGAAATAGCGCCTATGGTATCTCTTACAATATTTCCACTGCCATTTTTGGCGGCGGGGCGCCTTTTATCATCACATCCATGCAGAACGCAACAGGAAATAAACTAATGCCGGCTTTTTATTTAATCGTAACAGCTTTAATGGCAATCGTGTCGATTATGTTATTGCCTAAATCAGTGAAAGTAGATAGTGCATCCAGAGGGGGCATTACGGATATAAAAACACAGGATGTAATTTAAAAACATTAATAAAAGTCCTTCACTTTATTTAAGTGAAGGACTTTTACTAATATTTTTCAAAAATCTCGCCCCCGGAGTAGACCCGACCGAACTTTGTGACAAAATGGGGAATTCATGGGTGGGTGGGCTAAAGAATGAATTCAAGAAACCGACAATAGAATAGCAGTAACGAATGATAGCTTTTATCATTTTTACAAAGATAAAGTGATATATGTGGAGCAAATCGATAATATAAAATAGTAAACTCCTTCAGTCATTTACTGAAGGAGTATTCTTTTTAAAAGACTATTAGTACAAATAGTCATTAATCATTAGATTAGGTTATATTTATATTTGTAGACTTAAATATCATTGATTAATGGGGCTGATACAATGGAATCATTCTTTTCACCAGAAATACGCCGGAATCCTTATCCAATGTACAAAATGATGCGTGAGACACAGCCGGTACTATTCTTTGAACCCTACAACATCTGGTCTGTTTTTCGCTATGATGATGTTAAAACAGTCCTATCAGATCATACTCGATTTTCATCACAATACGTTGATAAAAACTGGCCGCAAGCAACTGCCTCCATGCAAACCAGAATGAACTCTAGTTTGATTACGAGTGATCCGCCACGACACACGAAATTGCGTTCACTTGTCAGCCGTGCATTTACTCCAAGAGCAATTGAAGCAATTGAACCACGGATTCATGCCATTACGAATGAGCTTCTTGACCGAATTGCAGATAAAGAAGATTTTGATCTTGTTCAAGATCTCTCATATCCTCTACCCGTTATCGTCATAGCCGAAATGCTGGGGATTCCAAGTGGGGACCGTGAACAATTTAAGTATTGGTCAGATGAAGTCGTTGCCTCCGCAGATCAAGCAATCGGTGGAACGAGTGCAGACTCGACAAAAGCACACAAGGAAATGAATGAGTATTTCCGAAAGATTATTATGAAACGAAGAGAATGTCCGCAAGGTGATCTTATCAGCGCCTTAATTCAAGCTGAGGAGGATCATCAGCACTTAAGCGAGGAAGATGTATTATCTTTCTGCTGGCTCTTGCTGGTTGCCGGGAACGAAACAACCACAAATCTAATTAGCAATACGGTCCTAACCTTATTGGAGCAGCCGAATGAGTTCGAACGACTTCGCAACAACATGGAACTTATACCTTCTGCAATTGAAGAAACGCTGCGTTATCGTTCTCCAGTCCAAGCCATGTTCCGGTTTGCGAAGCAAGATATTGAAATTAGCGGCACAACCATTCCTGAAGGAAGTCGAATCATCGCATGGATCGGGTCAGCTAATCGTGATCCCGATAAGTTTGCTAATCCGGAACAATTTGATATGAATCGTAATCCTAATCCGCATATAGCATTTGGTCATGGAATCCATTTTTGCTTGGGTGCACCATTAGCTCGAATGGAAGCAAAAATTGCATTATCGTTGCTCCTATCTAGAATTTCTTATTTCGAAAGGATAAATAATGAACCACTAGAAATGGCTCGTGGTTTTATCGTGCATGGAGTGAAGAATCTTCCACTAAAGATCGTTGGAAGATAATACAATGCATTTGCAAATCGGCTAGATGAAGTAGGAGAAAAAATGGCTCAATATGTAGAGTTCCTATGTCTTTCCTGGACAAGGAACTTTTTTATTTCATGAAAAACCTTACTAACTCTTTTGTAGATTCCTTCTCCCAACTAGTCCATTTTTGTTAAGGGAATAATCCTCACTCTTGAGTAAAGAGGAGGATTATTAAATAGAGCTCCTTTTTCAGCAGAAGCAAACTGCACCAACAATAATTAATAAAATGAACAGCACTACTATGATGATAAAATCGTGGCACCCATGATGAGGAAAACAACCTCCATAAACAGGTGCTGCATAGCCGTAAGACAATGGTGGGTGGGGAATAACATTAGCACCAGCAATATGCGGTATGGCATTATCCATTTTTTACACTTCCTTTCTAAAGATGGAGAATTACTTAGACATTACACTATATAATACACGGAGAAAGGATATTAGAGCCCGTCTATATCAAATATGGGCAGAATTATAGAAATTGTGTTATGGCCCAAAAGTATTATTTTGACCAGAATTCAAAATAAGTTAATAGAAAAGGAGAAAAACATGTACTTAAAAAAGAAGAAAAAACTCAGTTCACGGTGAACTGAGTTAAAGTAAGGTAAACACAATCCCTGATAGTTATTAAAAAGAATAACCCCTTTTTGTACTGGAAATA
This sequence comes from Neobacillus sp. NRS-1170, assembly GCF_050468025.1. Classification (NCBI taxonomy): domain Bacteria; kingdom Bacillati; phylum Bacillota; class Bacilli; order Caryophanales; family Bacillaceae; genus Neobacillus; species Neobacillus sp. NRS-1170. Next base: position 13,423 of record NZ_JBITPF010000003.1, read on the forward strand.
CTTATATAAATTGTTAAAAAGTGAGTAAAGGATGTTGTACATGCTCAGAAAATGGATGGCAAAAGGGAAAAGTTCGAATGAACGTGAAAATTTGCAACAAGAAGAAAAGAAATATTTCTCTTCCAACATAAATGACAACATCCTTTTTATTCAACATTCACTTGTTCATACTGAAGATTTGATTATTCATGAGGTATTTGAAAAGGGTTCTCTGCTCTTTATTGAATCCCTAGTCGATTTAGAGAAAATCTCTGATCAAGTTTTAACCCGGACTATGGGCAGTGAGGATGAAATCATATGCGATAAGAAAATCGTAAACTTATATGATGCCACAAGTTTGCTTTTAGATGGATATTGTCTTTTCGTTCCGGAAGGGAAGACCTTCGCGGCCGCTTTCTATACTATAGCTATAGAAAAGAGGACGATTCAAGAGCCTATAAGTGAAAAAGTGTTAAGAGGTTCACATGATGGTTTTATTGAAAGCTTAGAAACGAACATTAAATTAGTTCGAAGATCCATTAAAAATCCGAAACTGTTGGTAAGGTATATGACGCTGGGAGAGAGGTCCCGTACAAAGATTGCCATCATCTATATCGAGGATTTGATGAACAACGACATTGTTAATGAATTGTTCCGTCGATTATCTTACGTAAAGGTAGATTATATCCAGTCCCCTGGATCCATCCAAGAATTTATTGAAGATGAAGCATTTTCACCTTTTCCGCAAATGTTGAATACGGAACGGCCGGATCGGGTGGTGTCGAACCTAATGGAAGGAAGATTTGCCATTTTTTCAGAGGGGAGTCCTACTGCCATTATCGCGCCCATTAATTTTTTTGCTTTTTTGCAATCACCTGACGATTACAATAATCGCTGGGTTATTGGTTCCTTTATTACGTTATTCCGATTATTAAGTATCACGATTGCGATAGGGTTACCTGCATTATACATTGCCGTGGTTTCGTTTCATTATGAGGTTATTCCGTTTGAACTTGTCTTTGCTTTAAAAGGCACATTGGAATATGTGCCTGTTGTTCCCATCGTTGAAGCCTTGTCCATGCTCATTATCCTGGAACTTTTAAGTGAGGCGGCGACCCGTTTGCCAAGTCCGATTGCCCAAACGATTGGTGTGGTTGGCGGTTTAGTCATTGGAACAGCGGTAGTGGAGGCAAATTTAGTATCGAATTCCATGATTGTGGTCGTTGCCTTAACGGCAGTTGCGTCCTATGCCATTCCCGTCACTGAGATGGGAACAACGATTCGTCTGATGGGTTTCCCTCTCATGATCGGTGCTTCTCTATTTGGCTTTATCGGGATTGTCATTGGGTTAATGATTATTCTCGTTCACTTATGTAAGTTAGAATCCTTTGGTACGCCCTATTTTTCACCCTTAGCACCTCTTAAGTTATCGGAAAATAAATCTACCATCGTCCGACTTCCGATTTGGAAGTTGATTAAAAGGCCTACAAGTACACGACCAAAGGATATCGTCAGGACAGGCAATCCTAGAGGGTGGAAACGAAATGAATGAAAAGAGCATCACCCAAACACAATTATTCTTTTTGATTTTTCAATCCCAAGTAGGGATCGGGTTACTTTCCCTTCCCTATAGTGTTCATGAACACGTCCAAAGTGATGGATGGATTTCTGTCCTTTTAGCCGGCGCTAGTATACAGCTATTGATTATACTATTGTGGATTTTGCTTTGGGGATTTAAAGGAAAGAACATCTATGAGATTACCGTCATTGTTTTTGGCAAGTATCTGGGGAAATTTATTAATTTCTTATATATCTTTTTCTTTCTGCTTGTTATGTCTTTAGTGGCTCTTTTGTTTGCGAATCTTTTAAAGAAATGGATTTTAGATTATACCCCTTTTTCGATCATCATACTTCTATTAATTGGAACAGGAATCTATATTGGAAAACATAATTTGCGGGTCTTAGCCCGGTTTTACACGCTTGCTACCGGGTTAATCATTATTGCCATCGCTCTCCCTTGGTTTTCCTTTTCGTCTAATTTTCAATTTGCCTATCTATTTCCAATTGGGCAATCAGGGGTGAAAAATATTGTTATAGGAGCCCACAGGGCCATTGTGGCCATGATTGGATTTGAGTTAATTTTGGTGATTCTTCCCTATGTTGAAGGGACCTATAAACGATCACTAAAGAACATATCATTGGCTAATACGATGGTAACATTGTTATATGTGTATTTTACCGTGAGCTGCTATTTGATATTTAGCCCTGAGGAGATAACCATCGTTCCAGAACCGGTTTTGTATATATTGAAAGCCGCCAATTTTCAATGGATTGAGAGGCTGGATTTAATCTTTTTATCAATTTGGATCATACCCATGATTACCTCTTTTGTGACCTATTTATATCTTGCCAGTTCAGGAGCAGCGACGATCCTGCATAAAGGAAAAAGAAAGTACCCTGTTTGGTACCTGCCGGTCATTGTGTTTCTGATTGGATTCTTATTTTCCTCCGAGTCCGACATTGAACATTTTGATAAATATGTTTCTTTTATCACTTATGTCTTTCTTGCCGTTATTCCACTCCTTACTTTATTCGTATCTTTGGTAAGGAAGAAGTTCAATTATAGGAGTCCCTCCATATGAGAAAAAGAGCGGTTATCTGCTTTGTGATCATCTTGTGGTTATTAAGCGGGTGTTGGGATCAACATCTTTTAAAGGATAATAGCTTAGTGTTGGGAATTGGCTTAGATGCATCGAAAGGCGAGAAAATAGTCAATACGGCAGTCATTCGGCTTCTAAAATCAGAGAGCGGCGGGACGGGAAAACCTTCTTCCACGAACGTCCTTTATAGTGCGACTGGAAATACATTTCGGGAAACCCGGGCTGGGATTGAAAAACAATTAGGCGGAGAATATGCTCCTAATAAATTACGGGTTCTTGTTATTGGAGAAGAGTTAGCCGGAAAGGATATTTATCCTATTTTAGATATCCTTTATCGAGATCCAAGGAATTCTTTAACGGCGAAACTGGTGGTTGCCCAAGGCACGGCTAAAGAACTTTTGAAAATAAAAAAGTCAAAGGAAGTTTTTATTAGTGAAAAACTGCTGGATGTCGTCAATAGATCAGAAGAACGTACCCTTATTCCAATCGAAACCATTCAATCGATATGCCCTGATTTATTTGACCCAGGGAAAGATTTTGCATTGCCATATGTGACTTATAAAGGATCAGACTCTATTGAAATACAGGGAATGGCTCTTTTCCATGATAAAAAGTTCACAGGTACAATAATGGAAGGAGAAGATGCAACGGTCTTGTTATATCTGAACGGAGAAGAGGGGAATGTAGCAAGGTTTACCCTTAAGGTCAATCCAGAAGAAGCAAGACGTCAAAATCAATTTATATCCATCAGCTCTTTTTTAAAGGATCATAATTTAAAAGTGAAAGTAGATAAACATCATAAAATCTCAGCTGAAATTACCTTAAAAATTAATATCACAGCAATAGAATATCCGCTAAATCAACTTTCCAAGCAAACTGAAATAAATAAATTGAATAAAGAAATCTCAAAACTATTAACACAAAGAGCTGAATTTGTCATAAAGGAACTACAACAAGCAAATTGTGATTACTTTGGAATAGGCAGGAAAGTGATGGCGTACCATCCTGAAACATGGAAGGCGATTAATTGGGCAGATACCTTTCCAACCATTGATATCAAGACGAAAATAGAAACGAATATAACAGGGACGGGTATTATTAAATAACTAAATATTAAATTCACACTATATACAAGAAGAGGTGTCCTGCGTTTAAGCAGTGGCATCTTCTTTTTCATTCAGCTAGGAGCGGCCTATATTTTGAATACACACTATAAATACCTTACTCTTTTTAGGGAAAATGAAAATCTAGCAATAAGTAAAAAACTAACCAACTGAACTCAACCAGACTTTGTGAAAAATGAGGATTTCATGGGTGCGTGCACTTAAGAATTAATTCGGGATACCGGCCATAGAATAGAAATAATGAACAATTACCATTTGGGACTAGGATTAAGATTCAACGATAGGTAGAAGGTGATACTATGGAAGCAATCGTCCTGGCTGCTGGATATTCCAGTCGAGCGGATGCCTTTAAAATGACGCTGCCACTGGGCCAAAAGACTATATTGGAGCAAACGGTATCCAAATTTGAAGGAGTATGCAGCAGGGTCATCGTCGTTGCTGGGTTTCAAGCAGAAATCATTCAAGAGGAAGTGGCAAAACTCAACAGTAAAAACGCCTACTCCTTTCAAATCAAGTTTGTTAATAATGAAAACTTTTACCAAGGAATGTTTAGTTCCATTCAAAGGGGCTGCAACGAAGTAAATGCTTCATCCTTCTTTATAACACCCGGAGATTGTCCCCTTGTAAAAAAGGAGACGGTTCAGCTACTAGCAAAACACAAAGGAGAAGTAGTGATTCCGAGCTTTAACTATAAAGGGGGCCACCCTATCAAGTTATCAAGCAAAGTGAAACAGAAAATTCTCGAAACCAATCCAGAAAGTAATTTGCGTGTGGTCCTTGGCGGATATGAAAAGAAATACGTGAATGTAGATGATCCTGGAGTATTAATGGATGTTGATACACTGGAGGATTACCAACAAGCAATGGATTATGATAAAGCTTAATATTTTTTGTATAAAAATGAATCATAAAAGATTATTCTCATTTATAAAATCGTAGGAAGAGGGTTTCTATTAAAATGTGTCCAATTTAAAAAACGAGTCGAAGGGTGTTGTTGCAATGAGTCTCAAAGACATTAGTACCTCAGTGCCCAAAAAGGATCATAAAGGTAAAGTTTCGGGCCAGCTGCCCTATATTAGTGACGTGAAAGTAGAAAATATGGTGTATGGGGTTTTGGTTCGGTCGCCGATTGCTTATGGAAAAATCAAATCCATTCAATTGCCGAACCTTCCGGAAGGGTATGAAGCGGTAGGTACGGAGCACATCCCCGGACCAAATAATGTGAAAATTATCCAAGAAGATCAGCCCATTTTTGCCAATGAGTGGGTCAATTATATTGGCGAGCCGATTCTCATGCTCGTTGGAAAAGACCTGAATATCCTCTACAGTTTGTTAGATGAAGTGAAGGTTGATTTTGAAGAACATCCGGCTATATATACTTTGGACGAAGCAATCCAACAAAAATCAGTATCCGGGGTAACTATGGCAAGCTATGAATTCGGGGAAAGCTTAGAGACCATAGCTGCAATCGAGCAAGGAGCTCATCAACTCATCGAAGAAGAATATGATACGGGTTATCAGGAACATGTCTACCTTGAACCGCAAGGAATGCTCGCCATTTATAAGGAAGATGAAATTGTCGTTCAGGGATCAATGCAATGTCTTTATTATATAAAAAATGCTTTGATAAGCGCGTTAGACTGTGGGGACAATGAAGTCCGTGTTGTTCAAAGCCCGACCGGCGGAGGCTTTGGCGGCAAAGAAGAGTTTCCTTCGATGATGGCTTGTCATGTAGCGGTTGCGGCAAAAGCCGTCAAAAAATCGGTGATGCTCGTATTCGACCGGTCTGAGGATATGGTGGTGACGACGAAAAGGCATCCGGCCAAACTCAAGTATCGAACGGCCCTTGATAAGGAAGGAAATATTTTGAGCATGTGTGTGGAAATCTACCTCGATGGCGGAGCGAATGCAGGATTGAGCCAAGTCGTACTGCAGCGCGCCTTAATAAACAGTGCAGGTGTTTATAATATTCCGCATTTCCATGCAAAAGGCTATGTTTTAAAAACCAATACCGTTCCGAACGGCGCTTTCAGAGGCTTTGGAGCGCCGCAAAGCTTTGCCGGAATCGAAAGCCATATCGGACACCTTAGTAAACTGGCAAACTTCGATCCACTAGAATATAAACGAAAATACCTCGTCAAACAAGGAGACCCCACCATCACCAAAGGAGAATTCCGAGACCCGATCTTAGTGGAAGATATGATTGCAGACCTGCTCAACGCGTCACAATACAAAACGAAAAAGGCGGAGTTTCAGCGTAACAATCAACAAAATCAGCGTTATAAAAAAGGCATCGGAACTTCATTGTTCCTCCATGGATGTGGATTTACAGGCAGCGGCGAAAGAGATCATATTAAAGCAACGGTAAAGCTGGTGAAATCAAGCGACGACCTGGTATCACTAAAAATCTCTAATTCTGATATGGGACAAGGAATCTATACGACGTTGAGTAAAATTGTCGCCCAAGAACTCGACCTTCCGTACAATAGAGTTTTGTACCCTGATCCCGATACAAAAGAGGTTCCCGACTCTGGTCCGACCGTAGCCTCGAGGACGACAATGATTGTCGGGAAATTGCTGGAACGGGCCGCAAAAAGCCTGAAGGCCCAGTGGCAAACAGGGGTAGAACAGGAAGTCGTGGAGCATTATGTTCATCGTGAAATGATTCCATGGGACGAGAAAACCTTCACAGGAGATGCCTACCCGGCTTATTCCTGGGGTGTGAATATGGTGGAGGTAGAGGTAGATACGTTAACAGGAAATGTAAAGCTGGAAAAAGTATACGGCAATTATGAAGTGGGGAAGGTCATCGACGAACGGATTATGAAAGGCCAAATTGACGGTGGTTTGGCCCAAGGGCTAGCGTACGGTTATTTAGAAAAGATGACATCAAAGCAAGGCAGAATCCAACAGAAAAGCATATCAGATTATGGACCGCCGACTGCAATGGACGTTGTCTCCATCGAAAGCAAGGTCTTTGATAACCCCTATGCGGATGGTCCATACGGGGCGAAGGGCGCAGGTGAATTGACGTTAATCGGCGGCGCTCCAGCCGTTCAAGCAGCGATTGAGGATGCACTGCAAACCTCTTATCGGCAAATTCCGATTACACCGGAAGTCATTATCGAAAGCCTTTGGAGGAAAGAAGGTGAAAAGGTATGATTAAATTTACCCTAAATGGAAGAAGCGTAGAAACGGACGCCCCTCCTACCGCAAGATTACTAGATTTAATCAGAGATGAGTTTGACTTAATCGGAACAAAGGAAGGCTGCGGGGAAGGGGAGTGCGGAGCCTGCAGTGTGTTTGTGAATAACCTCCTGCAAAACAGCTGCCTTATTCCAATTGGCTCGATTGCGGGTGCGGATATTCAAACAATCGAAGGAATCATGGAAACGGAACAATTTAAGCTTTTAGATGAGAGCTATTCTAATGCCGGGGGTGTACAATGCGGCTATTGCATTCCGGGGATGATTATGGCAAGTGCCGCTTTGTTATCAAACAATCCTCATCCTTCGGAGGCTGAAATTCGGGATGGCATTTCTGGAAATCTGTGCCGGTGTACGGGCTACAATATGATTGTAGATGCGATTACAATGGCAGCGAAAAAAGGTGACGGCCTATGGCAGAAAAAATAACCGCGTATCGCTTCGATCGTTTAGACCAAACATTGAGCCAATTGAATAAAGAAGACTGTGCGATTATCGCCGGCGGCACGGATGTCATGGTTCTTCACAAAAGCCGAAGGGGAGTACCTCCGAAAATCCCGAAACCAATTGTTTTTGTTGAACATCTTTCAGAATTAAAACAGGTATATCATCTTTACAAGGATCTCCACATCGGGGCCTGCTGTACCTATAGTGAATTACTTGAACATCCGTTAATTCCAATTCCATTAAAGAATGCAATTAGAACCATTGCGGCCCCGGCCATTCGAAACCGAGGAACATTAGGCGGTAATATCTGCAACGCCTCCCCAGCCGGTGATACGCTTCCATTATTATATGTATACAATGCAAAGCTTCTGCTGCGCTCCGTAAAGGGTAATCGCATCGTTGCGATTAGCGATTTTATTCAAGGCCCACGACGTGTGCAGCGCGACCCAAATGAAATCGTAACGGAGATTATCCTGCCGTCCGTATTAGAAGAAGGCTCTCATGTCGTGTTTGAGAAAGTTGGCAACCGAAACGCAGATGCCATTGCTAAAGTAGGGTTTGCAGGCTATATCCGGATTAATGATGCTCGAATCGAAGATGTTCGCTTTGTCTTCGGGGCAGTTGGACCGACGATGGTTCGTTCCATTGATATTGAGAAGAAGCTGGTTGGAAAAACCATCCCATTAGCCGATACAGACATGGCTGAGATTGTGGCAGACTTCGATAAGATCATTAAACCCATCGACGATCAGCGCTCCACGGCCATCTACAGAAAAACCGTCGCGTTAAATCTATTACGCTATTTTCTTAGCTCGAAGCAATATCAAACGAATTGATTTTTTCAAAAAAGGGGGAGGGCTATTCATGCTACTGATGGAAAAAGTGGCCATGCTTAACCGTCAAAACGAAACATTTGCTTTAGCCATGATAATAGAATCCAAGGGCTCGACTCCCAGGCATGTTGGAAAAATGATTGTATACCGTGATGGGTCGATTGAAGGGACAGTCGGAGGGGGATTGGCTGAACACTATATCATCCAAGAAAGTGTAAAGGCAATCCAAAATGGTCAATCGAAAATCGTTGAATATAAATTAAATAGACATGCAAAAGACGGAATTCAAATGAGTTGTGGCGGTACGTTACGGGTGTTTATTGAAGTCTATACAAGCAGGCCTGAACTCGTTCTGTGTGGGGCTGGCCATTTAGGCTTTGCCTTGGCAAAGCTCGCTGATTTTCTCGAATTACCATATTGCATTGTCGATGACCGTGTTGATTTTTGTACGAAGGAGCGCTTTCCAAATGCGACAAACCTTTTTGTAGACGAAGATATTGGAAAGGCAATGCTTGCAGCCAATCTCAATGAAAAGTCATATGTGGTGATTGTGACAAAAGATGGTGATGATATTGTCTTGAAAACGGCACTACAATTTCCGTGTGCCTATGTGGGAATGGTCGCCAGCAAGCGCAAGGTCATAACCATATTTGAAAAATTAAAAAGCGAAGGGGTCACACAAGAAAAGTTGGAGCAGGTTTATTCTCCAATCGGATTGGAAATGGGCTCGGAAACAACAGCAGAAATTGCCATCAGTATTATTGGTGAAATCATTAAAGTAAGCAAAGAAAAAAAGTCTGTGAAAGTGAAACAATTAATTAGATAGCATGTATCCACCAAAACAACATAAAATTTCACCGAACTAGCATAAACGCCTTCAATTATCATTGAAGGCGTTTTTTGTACCGTTTTGCTACTTTTTATCTTTTTGTTAGTAATCTTTCCGCCTTTGGAATTTTTAAATAAAAAATAAATATCAAATAAGCCGCAAAGACTCGATAATTTGTCCATTGCAAATAGTTGTCCTTTTGCATTAACTAAGTAATGAAAGATTATATTATTGAAAGGATGATTCAATTATGGCGATTTTGCGTACAGGCCCCTTTCTAATTCCAAATTTCACGCTCGGTGCACGCCCCATAAATATTGTAATTGTGACATTAAGCAACCTAACCAACCGAATCCTGAATGTTAGGGCTATGATTAAGCAATCTTCAACTGCTACGGTCCCAGTTATTTCTCCTGTTTCATTTTCCCCACTCCTTCCGGAAACGGATATTTCACTACCACCGAAATCAGTGTCGAGTCTGGCTGTTCCTTTGTCTGTAACCAAACCAACAGAATCAGATAGTCCACAACCAAACAGTCCGCGGGTTTTATCCGTTATTGTCAGCGGTGACATCCGAAAATCAGGTGACCTAGCTCTAGTGACGGTCACAGGAGGCTCTTCATCTGATGGTTATTCACTCGACATTTCCGAACCGACGTTGTTCTTTCGACATAGTGACTTTGTAGAAGTACATCATTACCATCCATTCCCTTTTTATCATCCTCTAGATCCTAACAATGATGAAAACAATAAATAAATGAGTAATTACACAAATTTTCCATCACTCTAATCTTTAATAAATCATCATCAATAAGGAGTGATGGAAATGAGCACCTTGTTATAATGAAAGACGAAATGAAAGAGAGGATACGTTCTATGGAACTGAAGTTAATCTAATCGTTAAGGATGGAGATTTACTTAGTACATAGCATAGCGAGTTTATATAAAGCAGATAAAGGAGGCGCAATTCTAAAAAAGAATTGCGCCTTTTTGGAGGAAATAAATTATTCTAATTATTTGAAAATAAAAGTTGAACAGAGCAGTTCCAAAATTTCCTCAGGAGAATACCCACGTACATCCTTTTGGAAAAAATACGAATCGCTGCTCAAAGCCATTAATACCATATCGGCTTTAAAGGCACTGTGTGAATAGGTCTGTTCGTTTGCTTCCATTTCGTCAAAAAGTTCGACCAATATTTGATGCAATTCAACATATAAAGGGCTTTGGGTTCGCGACTTAAGTGGGTTTGTTGACTTGGCTTCCTCGACTCCTGTTAGCAGTTGTGCTTTTTTTTCCCTAAAACGAATAAAAAAGCTTAGTACTTCCTTCAATCTTTGAATTGGCGGCTCTTGATCATTCTCCTTCAAGTATTCTTCAATATCCTCGAAAAAAAGATCAACACTGTCTTTAATTAAATCCTGGCATAACTCACCTTTGTTTCGATAACGGCGATAAAGTGTTCCCGGACCAATTTGTGCTTCTGTGGCAATTTGATTCATACTTACCTGTTCAACACCAAATTTCTCAAATAACCTATGGGCTGTATCCAATATAAGCTGTCTATTCTTGGCAGCATCACGTCGTTCAGTCCGAATACGGGGTGGATTCTCGTCATTTATCATGCTTTCACATCCTAAAAAATTCAATACATACCTAGAACTTGACAAACGGAGAGGTCTCCATTTAGTATTAAAAGGAGAACTCTCCGTTTAATTTTAATCCAAAAGGGAGGAATTTACAACGTATGCAAAATCAAAATAAGAATAGTGCATTGTTAGTAATGGATCTGCAAAATGGTATTGTATCCCGTTTCGCAGAAAATACAGATGTTCTTCACCCATTTCAAAAAGCAATTGAAGCGGCTCGTCAAAACCAAATTCCCGTTATTTTTGTTCGAGTAGGGTTTAGCGAGGGATATCCGGAAGTTAGCCCACAAAATAAAGTATTCTCAGCCATTTCTAAAAACGGCGGAATGACCGTTTCTGATCCAGCCACACAAATTCACGAAGCTGTTCAGCCCAAACCAAATGAACCCGTTATAACGAAGTATCGAATTAGTGCATTTGCCGGCAGCAATCTAGAAGTAATTCTTCGTGCCCAACAAATCAACAAACTTATTCTTAGCGGCATTTCTACAAGTGGAGTCGTATTATCCACATTGAGGGAAGCGGCAGATAAAGATTTTGCCATTACAGTGCTTTCGGATGCATGTCTTGATGCTGATTCTGAGGTTCACCGTGTTCTCACCGAAAAGGTATTTCCACGCCAAGCAGATGTTCAGACTGTGGACACTTGGATTAGTACTTTAAATTGACATATTTACTCGTGTAAAACCAACAAGCGCCTCTTAACCCAAAGAGGTGCTTATTGGATTTTATAACAAAAGGAAAGGACAGCTTCCATTTATGCCAATTTGGAAAAGGAATTTAATTGTATGTTGGTTTGGGATGTTTATGTCCAGTATAGGGATGAGCCAAATAGCACCAGTACTACCTCTGTATATTAACCATCTCGGAGTTCATAATACAGCTTTAATTGCCCAATATTCGGGATTTGCGTTTGGGGCTACTTTTATCATTTCGGCTGTGTTTTCACCTATTTGGGGAGGTGCGGCTGATAAGTATGGACGAAAGCCCATGCTTTTGCGGGCAAGCCTCGGAATGGGAATTGTTATTGGATGTATGGGGTTTGCACAAAATGTCTTTGAACTGATTGGGTTAAGATTACTGTTAGGTGTGATTTCTGGTTATGGTTCTGCCTGTACAGCTTTGATTGCGACTCAAACAGATAAAGAACATGCAGGATTTGCGCTGGGTACACTTTCAACTGCTAGTACAGCAGGTTCATTGATTGGTCCAATGGTTGGCGGTTATTTGGAAGAGAGTACTGGATTGCAAAATGTATTTTTTATAACAGGCGCTTTGTTGGTTATTTCATTTATTGCCACTGCTTTATTTGTAAAGGAAACCTTCAATCGCCAAGATAAAAAAGTACTTCCTATTAAAAAAATATGGAATCAGGTTCCAGAAAAAAGTTTAACGATAACTTTGTTTGTAACCTTCTTTATACTTACATTTGCTCTTTATTCAATTGAACCTATCATTACAATTTATATTACTCTATTAACAAAGAATTCTAGCCATGTTGCTTTGTTAGCTGGAATGACATTCTCGGCAGCAGGACTGGCAAGTATCATGGCTGCCCCAAGACTTGGTAAACTATCGGATAAACTAGGAGCACAAAAGGTGATCTTTGCTGCACTTATTGTGGCAGGATTGATGTTTATACCACAAGCGTTTGTAAAAAATCCCTGGCAGTTAATGGTATTAAGATTTATTTTAGGATTGGCATCAGCAGGACTAATGCCTTCTGTAAATACTTTGCTTAAGAAAATTACACCGGATTTCCTTACGGGTAGAGTGTTTGGCATTACAATGTCTGCGGGGTATTTAGGGGTTTTTGGAGGAGCAACTATAGGTGGACAGATGGCATCGTCTTTTGGAATCAGATCTGTGTTTCTGATTACAGGTGCCTTATTACTAATTAATGCTGTTTGGGTTTATTTTAATGTCCTGAATAAAATGAATCATAAAGAAAATACATCGTACCAATCATTAAAATAAAAACGTAGAAATACATTTAGAACCAGCGAGCAGTCAAGTACTGTTCGCTTTTCTTTTGACTATGTAAGGGATGGTAACAGTTTAAAAAAGAGAAAAATTGGATGCACTAAATACCTCCAAGTGGGATTTACTGTAGAAAAGTGTTTTTTTCAACAATTAAATTGTAAAAAAGAGGTGAACAACCAATGAAGGTTGAGTCATTTTTAAGGGCTGCCCCACATAAAAGTGAAAGTGAAGATTCAGTCTTATTAAATGAAGGCTTAAATGTTTATGGTGTTTTTGATGGGTCTACACCACTAATACCATTTAAGGATGAAAACGGAAAGAACGGTGCATATTTAGCAGCTAATATATTTAAAGATTATTTCTTAAGACTCTATCGAAGTAACCTTTCATTAGTTGAAGGAATCGTGACTGCGAATAGAATGCTGAGAGAACACATGAAAAAATACAAGGTGAATCAGGAAAAATATGAAAATCTTTGGTCAACATGTGCGGCAGTGATAAAAATTGAAAAAGACGGCAGGATTTCTTATGCACAGCTGGGTGATTGCATGATCATTGCTGAGTATCAAAACGGTATGATAAAAGCCTTAACAAGGGATACAGTAAAGGATCTAAATAAAAGAGCAAAAGTATGGCGTGAGGAACAAAGAAAACAAGGAATTAACATACCAGGTGAGGAGTATTTTCAAGATATTACTAAACAGCTTGTCTTTAATCGATCATTGGCGAATAAGCAATATGGTTACACTGTAGCGAATGGAAAAGAAGACGTGATAGACTTCATTCAGCATGGTCAAGAAAATATCCGGGAAATGAAGACATTATTAATGATAACAGATGGGCTTTTTCACCCCAATTTTTCAATCGAAGAAACATTTAAAAAGATTCATATGTCTGGTATTGACGTTTATTCCCTAGAATTAGAACAATTTGAAAAAAAGAATCATCTACGTCAAGATGATAAAGCGGGGATCATTATAAGATTTGTGTAAAAAAAACGGTTTAAGAGGACCGTAACTGAAGCAAAATGAATTTAATCAAAATAAACGGTTTCTAGTGGATTTTTTAAGTATTGAAAAGCCATTTCAATTTGTGATTTTGTATTCCGGGGAGTTGAGAGAGTAGGGAGTTCGTTTTCAGCAAAGAACTTTACTTCACTTGTTTCAACGCCTTTGGAGGGCTTTCCTCCTACTATTTCACAAAGGATAAATATTTTATAAATATGAAAAGCTGAAGGAGGGTGCGGATGGCATTTATTATCGGTTATAGCTAATAATTTGATTGCTTTTACATCGAATCCCGATTCTTCTTTTACTTCCTTAACAGCAACTTCACTTAGGGTAAGTCCAATATCAGCCCAGCCGCCGGGTAATGCCCAGTTTCCATCGGAATTTTCCTGAACCATCAGTATTTTTTCATCCTTAAAGACTACAGCCCTAATATCGACCTTAGGTGTTGCATAACCTTTATCGCTAGCAAATAAATCTTTGATTACTTGCCTTTCCATATTTGAGCAATGGGCTAAGATATCCACGCTAATATTTCTTATTAACTCAAATCTCTCCAAGTCATAAACATCTTTTGAATATGTTAATCCCGCTTGAGCAATAGACTGAAGTTGCTTTGCCCAATCGAGCCATTTAGGTTCCAAAATCATCACCTCTTTTTAGTATATTAATACTTTACAATACCATATATATTAATCTAGCAAAAATCTGGTACAACTCCTGTACTAGATTTGAAAATAAAGTTTAATAAAGAATGCCATATGGAAGGTTCTCATGTCTCAAAGGAAGTAATTTTTCAGTAACAGCGAACAGTCCAGCATTGTTCGCTTTTCTTCTGTATGCGGCGCGATGACAGGCACCAACACATTTTTTCCTCATATACATGAAAAGATTTACTGATTAAAGAAAGGGGGGAGGCTGCATTGTATCCAAATTATCCTTACCAGCCTTTCTATCCATATTACTATGACTACAGACAAGGCCTATTCTCAAAAATTCTTGCTTGTTATCAGCAAAAGCGATGGATCAGATTATCTTTCCGAGATGGAACAATAGTTGAAGGTTTTATAAAGACGTATGACCCTTTAAAGGGCGTATTAATTTATTTACCGCTGCAAAGGTACACGATTTCGTGTGAAGGTGTAAAGGTGGATTCTTTGCAAAAAGCTCAAAATTGTATAGGTAAAAGATCAACTCTGACACTTCCCAACAGTATAAGCCTTACATTTTCAATTGAAGGTGTTGACCAAAATCAAAATATTGGTGGTTGGGTTAACATAAATGAACTAATGGCGGTATCTGGACAGGTAATGGATGCCAATTGTATTTAGTTGGGATGCTAAACTGAGGACATTAAATCTCCAAGCTTGAACTGGGTTGTAGCAAACGAATAACTACCTTAAGGAACCTCAGACAATATTCTAGTAATAATAGGACCTCCAAAAAGTGGAGGTCCATTTTTTTATCATGACCCTACTTCGAATGAATTTGTAAAACAATTAACATAAGCATGCTTCATTTTTCAGAATATTATGTAACAACCTATTTCGCACAAATAGGTTGGCAATGTTTAAAGAAAAAACACGTAAAGGGGGATTTCTAATGGATATTTGCATTTCCTGCGGAGAGGAGTTATGTATTCTGGAAAGAAATCGTACGGTATGCTGGGAGTGTAGAGACACAACAGCGGAGACATATTCAGAATCAGAATGACGTCAGTGGGGGATCACAAACTGAAAAAAATAATCTCTGATATCAACTGAGATTACTGAACAATCAAAGCCAGCTGTCCTTTTATTAAAGGTGCTGGCCTTCCTTTTTCATTGAGAAGTTCTTGAGTAGAACAAGAAACTGTAATACTAGTAACTTTTTTGTAAAATCAAAAACCTATATATATCCTCTTAAACTCCTTATTAACTCATATACATAACATATTATTTGAAGCAAAAAACGGAGAAGCCACTATTTCTCCGTTTTTTTTTGGAATATTAAATTTACTACTATATGACAAGTTCTTCTTTTTTTATAGAAATTTAACAATTCAATTAAGTGTTGTTAAATCCAGATAAAACGACAAATTATTAAAAGATTGCTTGTCTATAATTAGAACTGTCAAAGGGAACGGAGTAAAAAATACTAATAGAAAGTGAAATTCTATGAAAATTTGTCCTGAAGACAAAAAATAAACATTTTAAGATGAGGTGTAAAAAATGGGAAATTTACTTCGAAATGCTGTTTACTTAAAAAAGCAAAATTTAATTAATAAACTAATTAAATTTGGAATTTATAAAAAAAATAGCAAACAACTATATGAATTAACTTTGAGTGAACTTGAAAAAGAATATAGATTATATTTGGACACAAATGGCCTTGCATAATTGGAAATTAACCCCACTTTACCTTCCGCACGTACAAAATCCTAAATATCAGTTTTCTAATAAAATTATTCAAAAAGTGACAATCAACTTTAACTTTAGTTGGGTCACTTTTTATTTTTATTCTAGTTGTTTGTTGGCAGATAAAAAATGCATTTGTCAATGATTTGCAAAGTGGCGATACTAAGATCCTCTAATTCTAATCAATAAGGGTATGCAAGGATTACATTGGCGATATCCTCAATAAAATGAAAGAAGAAATCATTTATTTAGGAGGGGTCTTCCATAAATGCCTATGTGCTGGGTTTTCGAGAGATCGACCATACAACGCTTATGGCTGTTGGGGGCAAAGGGCTAAACCTTGGGGAACTGTCTAGGATTAAAGAAATTCGGGTACCGGATGGCTTTTGCGTTACCACAGAAGCATACAAAAAAATCATCTGCAATAACTGTGAGATGAGCGACTTCCTGGATAAACTCGGGCAGCTAAGAGCCGATGATAGGGGACAAATCAGTGTAATTACCGGAAAGATTCGCAGCGTGATCGAGAAAACGGAAATACCCCTGGATATCGAAACCGAGATTATTCGGAATCTATCGGAGTTTGGTGAAGAACGGGCTTATGCGGTTCGTTCCAGTGCAACAGCCGAGGATCTGCCTCTTGCTTCCTTCGCGGGCCAGCAGGATACGTTTTTGAACATCATTGGAAAAGAAGCAATCCTTACACATATCCGTAAATGCTGGGCTTCCCTGTTTACAGACAGGGCGGTGATTTATCGCATCAAGAATGGTTTCGATCACGGCAAAGTCTACTTGTCCGTCGTGATCCAAAGGATGATTTTCCCCCAAGCTTCAGGGATCATGTTTACGGCTGATCCTGTTACTTCCAACCGCAAGATGATATCCATCGATGCCAGCTTTGGACTTGGTGAAGCACTCGTCTCTGGTTTAGTAAATGCAGATAACTATAAGGTTCGAGATGGAACAATTGTTGAAAAGACGGTCTCTGCCAAGAAAATAGCCATTCAGGCATTAATAACAGGCGGTGTAGAGGAAAAAGAGATCGATTTAGACCAACAAAATAGGCAAACCCTTTCAGACACGCAGATTTTACAGCTGGAGCAAGCGGGAAGACAGATTGAGACTTATTTTTCCTGCCCGCAGGACATCGAATGGTGTCTTTCTGAAGGGGCGTTATATATCGTCCAAAGCCGCCCCATCACCACCTTATTCCCTGTCCCTGAGGGAACCGATGGACAGAACAGAGTTTACTTGTCATTTGGTCATCTGCAGATGATGACCGATGCCATTAGACCCTTGGGTATGTCCTTTTTAAAGGATTTAACTGAACAATTTCCGGTTCATTTAGCTGGTGGAAGACTGTTTATTGAACTTACTTACGACCTTGCCTCTCCCGTTGGCAGAAGAATCCTGCTTTCTGCAATAGGCAAACACGACCAGCTTTCGAAGAATGCGATTTTAAGCTTGATAAAGAGAACAGATTTTATGAATTCATTGCCAAGGGGAAAGAGAGTATTCAAATTCGGGGCTGAAGGCCTTTCCTGGACACTGCCCATGCAGGTAATCAACATCCACCGAAAAAATGACCCGGCAATCCTTCAGAATCTCATAAAGCTAAACGAGGCATCCATAACGGAACTGCAAAAAGGGATTGGAGCCGTATCGGGAGACGAACTATTTACATTCATTAGGCAAGACCTTAAGAAATTAAAAGAACGCTTGTATGATCCTCGAAGCTTAGGAGTCATTATTGCTGGGGCACTAGTATGGAACTGGATCAATGAAAAAATGGAAAAATGGCTGGGGGAAAAGAACGCTGCTGACACACTTTCCCAATCGGTATCAAACAACGTTACATCTGAAATGGGTCTTGACCTCATGGATGTTTCGGACATCGTTCGCTCCTATCCTGCGGTGATGGAATTTTTTCAGCATGCCAATGATGAGACTATGTATGAAGACCTAGCCAAACTCGAAGGCGGTCGGGCTGTCATTGACGCAATGAGGGGGTACCTTGAAAAATACGGAATGCGCTGCTCCGGAGAGATTGATATCACAAGGACCCGTTGGAGAGAACAGCCAACCACGCTCATCCCCATGATCCTCAGCAATATAAAGAACTTTGAACCTCATTCGAGCAGAGTCAAATTTGAGCATGGCAAGCTGGAGGCAGAGCAGAAGGGGCAGGAACTTCTAAAACGCTTGGAGCAATTGCCCGGCGGCAAACGAAAGGCAAAAAAGACAAAGAAGATGATCAGCGTTTTACGCAATTTTAGCGGGTTTAGGGAATATCCCAAGTACGCTTTCATCCGACGTTTTGACATATACAAGAAGGCAATCATGAAGGAGACCGCTTTATTGGTTCGAAAGGGGGTCATCCGGGAAAAAGAGGACATCTACTATTTATCCTTTGAGGAGCTCCATGAAGCGGTTCGCAACAGCCATTTGGATTGTAGGATTATTAACGAGCGAAAAGGGGATTATGAAGTCTTTGACAAGTTGACACCACCGCGGGTGATGACGTCCGAGGGCGAAGTTATATTCGGTGAATACAACACCGATCATATCCCACAAGGTGCCTTTGCGGGAATTCCTGCATCATCCGGCATAATCGAGGGCCGCGCTCGTGTCATTTTAAAAATGGAGGACACTCATTTAGAGGATGGGGATATCCTCGTAACCACATTCACCGATCCCAGCTGGACACCGCTGTTTGTATCTGTCAAAGGCTTGGTGACGGAAGTAGGCGGTCTTATGACACACGGTTCCGTCATTGCGCGCGAATACGGTCTTCCGGCCGTCGTAGGAGTAGAAAACGCCACGAAGGTAATAAAGGACGGACAGA
Source organism: Neobacillus sp. NRS-1170 (assembly GCF_050468025.1). Lineage (NCBI taxonomy): Bacteria > Bacillati > Bacillota > Bacilli > Caryophanales > Bacillaceae > Neobacillus > Neobacillus sp. NRS-1170. The sequence continues at coordinate 32,378 of NZ_JBITPF010000003.1, forward strand.
TGATCCGGGTGAACGGTTCGGAAGGGTATATAGAAATGATATGATTTTATGTTTTTTTTAAAATGGAATCATTAGTATTTGAACAACTTCTTCTCACCGCAGACACTGCCAGCATCCAGTCACCCAGCCAATGCAGCGAATATAGGGTGAAAAGAGAGCAGTACAACTTTCCTCGCTGATATTTCTGAATATTCAATCACTACCAACCTCTGATGCATAGTATGGATTAATCTATTCTCTATGCGAGGAAGGTGAGTTCATGAAGAAAGCGATTATCTTGGGAGGAGGAGTTGCAGGCCTTAGTGCCGCACATGAACTGATAGAAAGAGGGTTTGACGTAGCGGTATATGAAAGCAAAACGATTCCGGGCGGAAAAGCACGGTCCATTCCTGTTCCACATTCCGGTACGGACGGCAGAAAAAATCTACCTGGAGAACACGGGTTTCGATGCTTTCCCGGTTTTTATCGCCATATCATTGATACGATGAGACGAATCCCTTATGACCAAAACCAAAGCGTATATGATCAATTAGTTACAGCTAGGGAGATGGGCCTTGCCCGCTTTAATCATCAGCTAGTTGCCATCTCCACTTCCATTCCGAAATCCATGACCGGTATCAAAAAGAACATGAAAGCATTGTTCGATTCTGATTGGGGACTATCAGAGGAAGAAGTGGTTTTTTTTACCGAGCGGCTTTGGCAGGTGATGACGAGCTGCAGGGAACGAATCATGGATGAATATGAAAGAATTAGCTGGTGGGATTATCTGGATGGAGATAACCAATCGAAGAACTTCCATGAAGTATTTGCTTCCATTTCCCGGTCATTGGTCGCAGCGAAATCTACAGAAGCAAGCGCCAAGACCTTCGGTACCGTTCTTTCCCAACTCCTTATGGGTATCATTACGCCGACCAATGATTCGGACCGTGTCCTGAACGGACCGACCAACGAGGTGTGGATTGATCCATGGATCAGCTTTTTGAAACAAAAAGGAGTCAGCTATTATACCAATGCAACTGTAAGCGGCCTTCAACTTAAAGAAGGCAAAATAACGGGAGTCCATATCCACAGGGATGGATATGAAGAGTTAGTCAAAGCTGATTTTTACTTAAGCACACTTCCAGTGGAAGCTATGGCCCCGTTGGTTACATCAGATATGCTTAGGGCAGACCCGACACTTTCAGGATTGAAAAAGCTTGCCAAAGATGTTGATTGGATGAACGGGATCCAGTTCTTTATGAAACGGGAAGTGCCCATTGTAAACGGGCATCTAATTATTATGGATTCTCCCTGGGCAATTACGGCCATTTCACAAAAGCAATTTTGGATTGGGAATGATCTCCAGCAGTATGGGGATGGTCAGGTTAGGGGCATTATTTCGGTTGATATTTCGGAATGGAACAAACCAGGCATCCTGTTAGGAAAAAAGGCAATCGAATGCACCAAAGAAGAAATTAAAGATGAAGTATGGGCACAGCTGAAAAAAGCGTTAAATCATGAAAAAGAGTTGCTTCGGGACGAGGATGTGCACTCTTGGTTTTTGGATCCGGACATCAATTTCGACATTTCCGGCAAAATGATCAATAGTGAGCCCTTGCTCATAAACAAAGTGTTTGCGTGGAGCTTACGACCCTATGCTTTCACGGGTATTCCCAATCTCTTCCTGGCTTCCGATTATGTGCGTACAAATACGGATCTGGCGTCAATGGAAGCTGCCAATGAGGCAGCACGAAGAGCGGTGAACGGTATCCTTGATGCAGCCGATTCAAGAAAAAGGAAGTGCAAAATCTGGGACATGTATAAATTTGACCTTTTAACTCCATGGCACATTCACGATTGGGTACGCTATCGGAAAGGGCTCCCCTGGGATGGAGGCGCTTCCTTTTTTTCAAGAGGCATCCACTTGCTTCTCTATGCAGGCAAATATGCTTGGGGAAAAGCCAAAAAGTTCAAGTGGTTTCGTAGCGTATTTAAATAATAGGGTAATAGATTTGAAAGTCGAATCCGAAAAAATTCGTTCCAAATTTTCTTTTCCTCTACAACCAAAATAGTAAGCCAATAAAGTAAAGAACCTTCCCTCAGCCCATTTTTCATATGGGTTGAGGTTTTTTTATTAATTATAGATTACAAGCATGGGTCATAACCAATGGACTTACTGTATAAAATAAAATGAACTATCAAAAAATGTAAATTTACCGTCTGTGTTGATTACTGGAAGGGAGTCCAATAAATGATAGGTAAGTATAAGCAGCTTGTTGTGACGCTAATCCTGTTTATTTTTCCCTTTTTCTTCTTTATTGCAAAGGCCGATGCGAAAACGGATCCTCGGATTCCCAAAAATAAAATTGTTGCGCTTGTATATGATGATTCGGGTAGTATGTGGGAACAATCCGGAGCAAGTGGAAAACTGCCCATTGATAATTGGAAATATGCGAATTACGCTCTTCAAAGTTTCACGGCTCTTTTGGAGAAGCAGGACCAGCTAAAGGTGGTATTTATGAGTTCACCAACTGCAGCGAATCCTATTGAATTAGATGAAAGACTACGTCAAAACGAGATTGATCAAATTCGAGCATGGAAAGGGAAAAAAAACACTCCATTGGCTTCTTTACATACGGCCATAAATGAATTGAATAAAGCTGCAGAGAATAATAGAAACTCAGATTTTTGGTTGATCGTATTAACAGATGGAATATTTAATGAACTTAACCATCTTGACAAAACTAATTCGACAACCCAAATTGATGCGAATAAGAAGGCACTTTTCACTAGTCTAAAAGATTTGAAGGCTAAAGTGGAGAAAAATGGTACCAGTATCCACACCACCCTGATACCCATTGAGACCTATTTGAACCCTGAAGAATTATCCATTATGGCTGATTTTAAACGGCAATGGAAAGAAAGCTCAGGCGGGCTAGTATTAGAAAGCAAAGGGCAACTGGATATTATTCAACGGATAAATGAGGTTGCTGCTCTCATGACGAATCGTGATCCAAACGAACAGGAGCAGTTTGATTTAAATCCTGTTTGGGAGGGGAATCAATTAGTCCTGAAATCGCCTTTCCCTTTAAGGAGAATTACTCTCCTTGAACAGTCAGCCGAAGAGAATGCGTCCTTTCAAATGAAGGAATTTTATATGAACAACCAACGAATTGAACAAGGAATGGAGGGGCCATTTAAAGTTAAGACACCCGATGACCCTGCACAATTAAATCCGCCAATTAGGGGAACCTTCACGCACTTTAACAACGTGAATGGGAATGGTGTGATCGAAAAAGGCACTTACAAAATTGTCTTTGATAAGAAACTTACAGAAGAACAACAGAAGAATATTGAGGTAGTAGCGGAACCGGCGATTGATTTTAAAATCGATTTTCAGAAAATCAACAGCAATGGGAGTTTGACGAAGGATCCTTCCGTGTTCTTTAAAGGCAGTAAAATGAGGGTAGAAACGACTTTGTTGAAAAGTGACAGCTCAGATGAAGAAATTGATATCCGCGATATTGATGTGGGAAGTTTGTTTGAAGTGGAAGCGAAAATAGGTCAAAACAATCTACCGCTTAAATATGATCGTAAACTTAATAAATTCATAGGGGAGTTTACAATACTCAACAACGAAAAAATTCCTGTTAACGTAAAGGTCAATATTAAAGGATTTTATCAAAAAGAAAAAGATACGAGCCTGCAGGCCCTTCCTACTCGAAAATTGAGTTTAGCCGCCAATACGGATGCTTGGAGGGCACCATTAGACAAACTAGACCAGGCAAAACCCCTTGTGATCACTCCAATGGTTAACGGGGAAGAAATGACATCAGAAGAGCTTAAGAAGATCATGAATAAACTTAAAATAGAATCACCCAGCAGCATAAAAATTGAAAAGAAACAGAAAGGGAATCAAATTTTCATTTATCCCAAGAGTTTATCTCCTATTTCTCGAACCTCAGTGGGGGAAGTGCCCCTGCATATTACGCTGCAAGGCCAATATCCTAATGAAGTCGCCGAAGGCACTTTTACTCTGACGATTGAAGATATCTCCATTATTAAGAAATATGGCAAGGATCTCATTAAGGCTTTAATCCTGCTGGCCCTTATTGTGTATTTGATTGGAATTATCATTAAACCAAGGTTTGACAAAAACCGCATTTCCATAGAATACAAGCAGAGCCGAAAAAGAGAAAAACTGCGTGATGCACGGGTTATGACAGAGAACTTCCATACTAGCTGGGTTCAAAGATGGCTGGTGCCCTATTTAGCTGAAAAAAAGAGGATTAACGATTTAGTATTTAAAGCGGATCGAAAGAAAGACCGGGTGTTGCTGGTGAAAGAAAGCCAATACACTGACTTGATTGTGAGACATGAAAAGCTTTTGGATAGAAGTAAAAAGACAGACTTAGCGATTTATCATAACGATGAAATCCAAATCGAGAGAAGTAACAACTATTTGGTATACACGTTTAAATCACATTAATAAATTCCTAAGAGGGGGCAGCCAGCATGAGCTTTAATGTTCCAACAATATTAATCGGGTTAGGTGGAATAGGCAGTAATATTGCCAATATGGTATATGGTCGGATTCCCCCAGAGCAGCGAGGCAGAGTAGCCATACATGCTTTTGATACGGATGCAAGCAGCATCGCTCAATTGGATCATTTGAGAAACTGTGCGACACAAACAAGCACGAACCATTCTGTTAATGAATATCTGCAAGCGAATAAAGATGTCATAAAATGGTTTCCGAATAATCCTCAAATAAAACGGAAAACGATGACAGATGGAGCCGGCCAGGTTCGGGCTGTTTCAAGACTCGCCTTTCGCTCAGCGATGTCTGAAGGGAAGCTAAATGCTTTGTGGGACGGCATTGAACGAATATTTCCAGTTGACAGCGATTCAAGATCGTATAATGTCCGGGTGATTATTATTAGTTCCTTAGTAGGTGGAACCGGCTCCGGGATTTTTCTGCAAATTGCTCTCTATTTACGGGAAATGCTGGAGCGGAAGTTAGGCTCGGAAAGTGTATTAATCCGCGGCGCATTTTTACTTCCTGATATTCTAGTAAGAAGTAATACGCTGGATCAAAATGAGTGGGAAGCCGTCCAAGGGAATGGTTACGCCAGTTTAAAAGAACTGAACGCCATTACATTAAGTGCTTCCGGCAATCATAAGCAAAATGTGACCATTGAACTTGAGTATCGCCCCAATCAGATTGATTTAGAGGGCAGGACGGCACATGCGATTACCGATAAACATCTTCCATTTGATTTTTGCTTTCTTTTTGATTACGAAAATACGAAAGGGCAGCATTTGACAAATGTTTCCGAGTATATGGAACAGGTGGCACGTACAGTGTATCTGCAGCTCTTTAGCCCGATATCTGCAAAAAGCTTTTCACAGGAAGATAATCAAATAAGAAGCTTAGTAGAATCAAATGGGCAGGCAAGGTACTGTGGGTCTGGTGTTGCTTCTTTAACCTATCCGTATGAAGATATTTTAGATTATTGTGCATTAAAATGGTCTGTGAATGGACTAAATGACACTTGGCTTCGATTAGATCAGCTATTTCATGAAGAAAAAAAGCGCCATGAAGATGACGAAAGAAATGGAATCCATCATGAAAAACCAATGATTAGAGAGCTTTATGTTAAATACTTTGATCAGATTGTGAATAACCAAGAAAAACCCAATCCATTTTTCCGTCAGCTTGATATGCAGGTTCACCAAATCGAGGATAAAGGAAAAAAAGGCTCATCGAAGGCGGATTTATTTTTAGATGAGGTAGAGGAATATGCAAAAAGGGTAATTAGAGAAGATGAAGAGTTAAAAGAGGATTATGAAGAGCATTGTAAGCTTGATGCAGGAAAACTAAAAATAAAAGATCAAGCAAAACAAGAAATAAACCGGATGGAAGCATCCTTGGAAGACTATGCCAAAGAGATTAACAAGAAAATCAGTGAAAATAGTCATTTCATTGCCTACCAGGTAATCGATTCTGATTATCATTCGCCTAATGGCGGGGACGGAAGTAGATTTCATTTAAACACATGGTTACTGAAAGAGGAATCACCCATTCATCCGGTAGGAGTACGGTTTATCCTTTATAGCATTCACAATAAACTAATCAAGAAAATTTCCAGTTTAAGAGAAGAGAATCGTCTATTGAAGGAGCAGATGAATCGATATCAAGACATCTATGATTTAGACCGAAATGATGGTGACGTAGACGATGCAGTCCGCCGCGTCGATAAAGCCTTAAAGCAGGGTTTCCTTTCCAGTATGTTTAGAAATAACTTTAAAGATTTTATCAATGAATATACGGAAAAGGCCACGCATCAGTTTAATACGCTGAACCGTTATAAATATTCGATGCTGTTAGAACAGGTTTTTTCAGCACTCAATCAATCCATTAAGGAAATGATCGGAGATTGGCAAAGATTCTTTGACAATTTAATGGAGACAAAAGAAACGCTCACAGGTGAGATTCATCAATTGGCCAGGAAATTTGAGGGTGTCAGTGACCCGACGAAAACCTTCGTTCTGGCAGAAAAGGAAATGCTGGAACAAACCTGGGAGCGGATTCGCCAATCGGTGGATAATGGGTTCTTACCGGAGAGTATCTCTCAAAAAATTTATTTAAGTCTTTATAACCGCTTCATCGAGCGAAAAAATAATCGCGGGACAGAGGAATTTTATAAGGAAACAAAGGTTGAAGAGTTTTTTAAAGAAAATGTGGTGGCTTTCTGCCGGAAGGAATTGGCGAATAAACATCAGGATCAATTGGATTTAACCATTATTCAAGCATTAAAAATAGAAGCGGGCCGATTAGGCAAGGATGTGGATGATTACCTTTATCGCAAGATTAAGGCGATAGAGGAGCTTGCTCAACCTTTTGTTCCCATCACGAGTAATTATCGAAGCTTGAAGTTTTGGGGACTCCATACTGAAAGCTTTAATCTACTCAGTGAGATGGAAAAGAACGAGTTATTTAATGATAAGCAAATTGTTGAAAATGCGTTTAACCGGAATGAAATCGTTTGTTATCGTGCTCATTATGGATTATCGGTCAGTGACTTTAGCAAATTTTCTTCTGGAAAAAATGGAAAGCCGCCAGGGGTTTATTATGAGGCCTATCATCGTTTAGTGAACAAGCTAAATGAGGATGAAAATCGCACGATTACGCCTCACCTGGATCGAAATTGGCATCTTCCTGCCTATATGCCCGACTTAAATCCAGAACGGGCTGAGCTTGAAACCAATCGCACGGACAGAGCTTTAATCCTTGGTGTGATCTATGGGTGGCTCCAGCTAGTTAACTCAGATGGGAAAAGAGTCTATCAATATAGTGGAAATCAAGGCACAAAATTATTACTGAAATTCGGTGAAAAGGTGGAAGAAGATACATTTTTGCTTCATGAAGCCTTACCGCATAACCCTGTCATCTATGATGAAATTTTAGAAAGATACCAAGAAACGCAGGAAAATCAAATAAAAAATAATCGTAATATAGAAGAACACGATTTTATGCTGGGAGCTTTAGAAATCTCAAAAGTAAAAAAAGAAGGAATCAGGAATATTCTAGATTTGGTGTTGGCTTATGATCTCGAATTTATCTCCGATCCTTCCTTAACAGTAAGGGCTGATCGGTTACGAAAATGTTTGTTAAATGAAATAGTGGAATACTTTATGAAGGTTATGAAACCGGACTCAGCCAAACGGGAAGCTGCGAAGTTGATTAAACGGCTCTGGGCTGAATCGCTTGTCAGATATAAAACGGCCCAAGATACAGAAGAGTTCAACAAGTGGATGAATGATATTAATCATAAAATGAGTTCATTAAATCAAGAACAAGTATTTGTATAAGCTTGTGATAAAGGACTGATTCTTGATGCACTCCATTGTGATACATTTCGGCAAAAAGTATGAAGATTGGCATCTAGTTGAGCCATTTTTTTATAAGCTTCAGAATCATAACGAAGTAACCTTTTACTGGGAGGAGGACTCCTCCTCTCAACCTCTCTATTCCTTATTAATGGATAGAATGATTGAACATTTAGACCGTCTTCGAATAAAGGATTGGCAGTTGATTATTCTCCTGAATCTAAATGATGAACGAAATCGACATTTACGTTTAACGACGCAGCTATCAGAAATAAGGAGAGAACTACTTACACCTTTAAAGGACAAAGGTTTTTATCCGCTTCAAACCCTTTTACATTTAGTTGACATGATCAAAAGAAATTCTAATTACGCTCCAAACGAGGCAGAGTTAAAAAGGTGCTGGGAGCTGGATCATTTTGGCTATCTCGAATCAGACCAACTAGCTTTTGGAATGGGCAATGCCTTTACGAAACAGGAAATAAACAAGCTGGATGAAGAGTGGGGGGACACCATCCAGCTTCAAGATATTGTTTTAGACCAACCAGATCATGAATTCATGTTAGCTTTAAAAGATAAATGTGACCGGGTGAAAAGCTGTCTTAAACAGTTGATCAATCGAAAAAAGGAGCTTTTGGTGAATTTAGGAGAGGTTCAGGCTCATGATAATTGGATGACCTCTCGGCAGCTCGAGATTGTGTTGGAAGAGTTTAAGAATAAGCTAAAGCAAATGATGACGCCCCCTTTAACTCAATCATTAACGAACTTTTCGCCATCAAAAGAGCTTTCAAGCAGCTTGAAATTTCATGTGGGAATCCAAAGTGAAATCGGTGATATTCGTTTAATTCGTCAAGAAATTGACCAAAGCTCTCATCGGGAAAGAATGAAAGGATATTTGGAACTCGCCTATTTCCTTCTGACCATATGCCATCATCCGTCCCTTATTGAAAGGATGGACAAGGGAAGTGCGAGTGTGATCCAGGTGACATTAGAAGAGAAGCGTTTAGAGAAATTACTAAAAAATTATTATATCAATCTGGTAAAGGTGAAAAAGCAAATAAAGGATCAACTATTACTCCAAAACCAGTTTCATACCAATCGATTTCGGGATGATGAATTTGCCCCTTATACGGCGGCTGCAATTGAAAAGAAAAGGGATTTCATTCCACCACTCTCGAAACATTCAAAGATTACTTATCATTTTTTTGACCAATGGGAAGATCAGCTTTATAAAGCAGAAACCATTCTCATGGATCGCGAAAGGGAGCTTCTTCAAAAATCAAGAGAAGCCCTCAAAAAATTGAATGTATTAAAAAGGAAAAATGAATTTTTGGAAGAGGAAGAATGGATTGAGATTAATGATTATAAACAGGAATTGGTTGAAAAGATGAGTCTTGTGCACCAAGAGGTAATCGACACAGCGCCTTCTTCGTCAGAAGCTCTTTCTACCTGGAAAAATCATGTGCCAGGAGCGAAAAAGAAGATGCATTTTCTCCTGCAATTGATTCCTAGCCAGCGCCAGTACCAGACGATGGGAGCACTCATTTTTTTAATCTTAATCCTTCCTTACCTGTATATGTGGGCAGCCACCACATCTCAGAGAGAATGGACATTCAATTTTGCGATAGTCTTTGCTGTCATCATTGCTGTTACCTGCCTGGGGTATTTTTTTACAAAACGAACTTCCCATCGACCGATTTGGAAATTTCAAGAACAAACCTATGAGCACATTGAAAAAATCTATCAAATGCAAGTGAATTCCCAGCATCAATACAATCATTACCTAAACCAGTTATTCAAGCTTTTTTCGTTACGAAAATATCACGAAAAAGTATCCAGCATTGCAGAAGAGAAGAAGGAACAGAATCTGCTGCATCGCTATCACCTTATTAAATTAGAAGAATTTGCTCATATGGCCAACCGGCTGCTTCATATTCTGCAAATGAATATCGAACAGGACACGGCAAATAAAGAACGTAGTGTTCCGGTGATTAAAATGGAAAAGAGTGTAAACGAGAATCCTATTTATTCACCCTTTCAGCAGGCGGGCTTGCAGGAGGCTGGGGGAAATGGGATCGAAGTATATCTTGGCAGTGCCATTGAACAATATCAATCAACCTATTTCAATGAAATTGATCAAATTCGGATCCAAGAGGATAAGGTGTATAAACTATGAACTTACTTGCATTATTGTTAGGAAGTCTAGTCGTCTTTGTGATCAGTTTCATCCTCATTTATACAGCAAATTTATCTCAGGAACAGCGATATAAACAACTTTTGCTCCCGGCCGCAGCCCTATTCACTTCCATACCTTTACTTTTATTCGATGATAGTCTCACTCGTTTTTACGAAAAATTCCTGGATGAACAGATGCCCAGTTTCATACCGTATATCTCGCTGGTAATCAATCTATCGTTTTTGGTTGTGTTTCTGTTTGTAAAATGGTGTTGGAGAATGGTGGGGAGGCTGTCTTTTAATTCACCTGGAACAAAGACAAAAACGTACCGCTGGCTAAGCTGGATCGACACACTTCCGAAAAAAGCCAAAGCCATCTTCTATCCGGAAGATCTCGTAAATAGAACCAAAACGAAGCTATTTGTGCCGGGAACTGTTTCGCTGGTGTATATCAAAAGCCGGGGACAGATCCTTTTGAAAAAAGAATGGACGTACCTTTCATGGTTTTTCAAATATGCTAGTATTTTCCCATTCGTTTTACTGGTGCTCCTTATAATTGCCAGTGTATATCATTTATCGTTGATTCAGTATTTGCCTAAATATCCGATTATCTCCATTGTTCTGTTGATGGAGATTGCCTGGTTCTTAAATGGGCGAAAGGCTGCTTATAGTGAAGGCTTCATTGAGGGGCACGATGCCATCTCAATAAGGCTTGCCACCTATGAGGAGTTATTTAACCAATACAAGGATTTATGGGAAGACCGCTTGCTGGCAGATGGGATCATCACAGAAAATAAGCTTTTTCCTCATCGAACCAATCATTTTTCCTATGAGAATCTCTCGTCAGATCCAGAGCATCAATTGATTATGAATACCATTTGTGAAGGAATAAAGAAAAGAAATCTGATCATCGATGAGAGTTATACGAGGATGATGTTAGAAATCATCCAAGAACATGATGTGTTGATTGAGGATGTCATCTACGAGGATTTCTCTTCCTATTTTTTTCCGGCTTTGTATCATTTGTTGACGAAAAATAAGAAGATCTTGATTATCGCCCATAGCCAACATGCTGCTGAGGAAGCTGTGGAATGGGTAACGAATGGAATTAGCGAAGTGGCCGGGATCGATCAAGTATGGAAGGTAAGCACTTTTTTAGATGCCCTCGAGCAAAACATCAATTCCGATGTTTTAGTTGTTTCGCCTGATATTTTGCAGGAGAACCGATTTTTGCAATACTTAAGCCAATTAGAAAAAACAAAGATTTTGGAAGGCATTATGATATTGCAGGCGGAAAAGCTGATTCCAGCCTATTCCACCATTCTGCATGCGTTTAACTCGAATGTAAGGGAGCTAATTGGCAGAAAACCGCAGTATATCATCCTAACAGAGTGGTATGAAGGATTAGAGCCTGCCATCCGTACAGTCTTGCAATGCGAGCCAAGAGATCTCGTCGCCTCCTCAAGCATAAGTCAAAATTTACTCTATATGGTTTGGAAAAAAGAAGGAGAACATGTATTTCAGCAAACCATCCTTCCGAAGATGTCGCACCGACAGTTAGAAGCGGAAGTGGTATTATCCCTGCCAGCTATAAAGGCAAATATTGAACCCGTTCACTTCATCCATCAGCGGAAGACCACAGTGAAAGAAAGCATACAGGAAATCATGGATGCGAAGTCGGCGTTATTTGAGCTTGGGTTTGATTTAGATACATTGGACCATTTTTTAAAAAGGATGCAAATCCATGATCGAAATCTATCCATTCCGAGTGATGATTTCTCCTTTCTACTCATTCGAGACCATCACTACAATTTAGTGGATCGTTTGAATATGTGGAAAGGTGCCGGCAAAATGGCTTCCTTTGTGCATATCGTATCCCCGCCCTATTTAATTCGGGATTATTTAGCAAACCAGTTGGAGTTTTATATGAGCACCAATCGAACGATTGCTCCTTTGGCTCCACGCTTATCCCAATCGGTTTGGAGCCTTGCCTTTTACCTATTAGAGCGATTATGTCATTTTTACCTGAACGAGGAAGAAATAGAGAATTACTTAAGTAAGGCGAAAATAAATTCCTACCGCTCGGTGGTAGAAGGTGTTCACGAGTTGTTCTCGATCGCTTTTGGACCTAAATTGGCCTACCGATTGAATATCGAATCTAGAGAGTTAATAAAGTTCGACCGCACAAAAAGGGATTTTGTAAGGCAGAATCAATTTCGGATTCCGTCTACAGCTAAGGAAAAGATTTTACCAAAAGGGTTAGGTTTTATTGAGATAAGGCATAACAACAAGTGCATTTCGGAGATTTTTGAAGGGCATTTCTATCAACAATATCTGCCGGGCCAATTTCATTCCTTTAATGGCGAACTTTACAAAATCCAAAAGGCCGATCTGGAGCATGGAGTTGTGGAAGTCAGCTTTGAACCGCTATTTGAGCAGAAATATTACCGTCCTAGAATGGAATATCAACTACGTAAGTTGAAAGATGCAGGCTTCTATGAAAATAAAACCATTTCATTTGACCGGGTGGAGGTCAGCATTCGAGAGATGCAGGCGGATGTCAGAGTTCACACATTTGGCTATGTGGAGTTAAGTCAAATGTTGAATTTAAAATCAATGAAGGTTCATACCTTCCATCAAGAAGAGGAGATTACAAGGGAGTATAAGAACGGCCATCTACTAAGAATGGCGATTCGTTCAAAAGAGGGAACCATTCAAAACCCGGCTCAAATTAAATTTACGCTCGCATTATTGTTAAATGAGTTGTTTTTGTCCTTATTTCCGGAAACACATCATTTTGTGAAGGTCTGTACCCGATTAGAAGGATCATTTTTTGATGAGACAGACACCATATCTAAAAAGTTACAACTAATTACACCTTCCTTACGGATGGATGGTGAGACAGAAGACGAGGGGCAGATTATCATATACATGATAGAGGATTCTCCTGTCCACCTTGGAATTTTAGAAGCGATTCGCGATAATTGGGAACATATCTTTGATATTCTGAATGACTATTTGTATTGGTTATCAAATGAAAGTAACGGTAATAGTGATTACCTTCATTTTGGTTATGACAGGTACCCAACAGAACTTGCCTTACGTGAAACCTATTTAATGATCGATGAGCTGTTAACAAGGAAAAAACTGCGGGAAGTACGAACAGAATATCTCGGCCGTTTACAAGATAGTGACAACATGAAAATGAGTGGCGGGGTTACTCAATGCATGTTCTGTGGAAATGTGTTTTCATCCACTCAAGTTCATCAACTCGATGATGGCAGGCAAAGATGTTTTACCTGTAATGAGACGGCCATTGACGATGTATTACAGGTTGAGCCTCTCTATAACCAAGTTCGCCAATTATTCACTGAATTATTTCTAGTACCTTTGCCAGCAGATATAGAGCTGTCGGTACTAAGTGCAGCAGAGATACACAAAATAAGCGGCTTACCTTTTATTCCAGAAGCGGGGCAGCCTCGTTTAACGGGTAAAGCAAGCATGGATGTTCATGGAAAGCTTAAAGTTTTGGTAGAAAATGGGTCGCCGAAAATCTATACGCTCGCTACTTTAGCCCACGAACTGACCCATATTTGGCAGTTTGAAAATTTAGAGGTGGAGAAGCTAACGCATGAAGAGATTGAAGGATTTGCCTCATGGGTCGAAGTACACATGATGACCCATCTGGGAGAAATCCCTTACGCTAACTTGCTCAAACAACAACTCCTAAACCGGCAAGACGAATATGGCAGAGGTTACCGTCTCATCATTGAAAAATTAGCCAGACAATCAAACACAGCTAATCCGTTTGAGTTGTATGCAGCTGAGGAGGTTGGGATGTAAAAGATTCCACAGGGACGGTTCTTATGGAGTTTAGTTAGGATCACAAACATACCAAGAATAGAAGCACAAACCAAGTCCATGGTTTGTGCTTCTATTTTTTATAGTAGAAGTGAAGACAGTTAAAAGAAGCGATCGTATCTAAATAACCAAACCTCCATCTACACTTAAAATAGTTCCGTTAATATACTTTGCATCGTCTGAAGCTAAAAATAGATAGGCCGCTGCAATATCTTCAGGCTTACCAAGCCTTTTAAGAGGAGTTTTTTCTTTCATTAAATTTAGTACCTTTTCTGGGACTGCTGCGGTCATGCCTGTTTCTATGAATCCAGGTGCTACTGCATTGACTCTGATCCCTTTAGGTCCAAACTCCTTCCCCCAACTTTTTGTTAGTCCGATTACGCCGGCCTTTGTAGCAGCATAATTTGTTTGCCCAATGTTTCCATAGATACCGACAACTGAAGAAGCGTTAAGAATAACACCCGACCCTTGTTTTAGCATGATAGGAGCTACAGCTTTTGTGCATTTAAAAACACCCGTTAGGTTGACAGAAATAACTTTTTCCCAATCTGAATCCTCCATCTTTGTGAGAAATCCGTCCAGGGTAATTCCGGCATTGTTAATTAAAATGTCAATTTTACCGTATTTTTGAACAATTAATCGCACCATTTCTTCAATCTGGGAGCTTTCTGTTACATTAACTTTATAGAAATTTACTTTTTCATCATTCAATTCTCCTAATGCTTCCTTGCCGGCAGATTCATCATAATCACATATAACAACACTCGCTCCTTCTTTTAGAAATTTTTTTGCCGTTTCTTTTCCAATTCCTTGTGCCCCGCCGGTAATTAAAACGACTTTTTCTATAAACCTCAAAATTTCCACCTCTTTTTAGATTTCTTTCAATCACCTAGAATTCATGAAGAGAAAAAATGCAGTCAGAAATTTTGTCTATTTTGTGAACAAAAACAATCGAAAAAAATCATAGATTTGTCGACAATTGTTGAAAAAGAAGAGACCAAAAACCTGTGAATTTGGAACTGTTTTCCTAATAATATAATCGCGATTTGCTACAAATATTATTCATTAGATAACAAAATTAGAACAGAGGAAAATCAAACGAAAGAAGAATCCACCTGTGAAACCATTGCCGTTATTGACTTTTAGGGATAATTGAAAAATTCCTATAGGTGTAATTTACATAGAAGGTAGAAAAATGTCGTAAAATGCAATAATATTTTTTGAATGTTTTTAATGTTTGTTCTTTAAATGTTTCAAGGATGATAGTACGATAAAAACGTCGACAAAATTGCAAGGAGGAAAAAAATGAGCAGAGATTTTAACTTATTTGAAGTTTGGAAGGATCTTTATAATCAGACCAGTAATTTTTATGATGAAAAAATAATGGAGTCTTTTCCTTCCCAGGGTATAGGGCAAATTTTGGACATGAATCTACAATTTAAAAAATTGATGGATGAAACAACAGAAAAGTATTTAGAACTTGTTAATGTACCATCTCGAAAGGACCTTTCGAATGTGTCGTCACAGATTGTTAATGTCGATGCAAAAGTTGATAGTTTAGAAGAATTGCTTGAAGAGAAACTGGAAAGCAACGAAAATCTGGTATCGTTTCAACACGAATTAACGGATTTAAAACGTGAAATGAAGAACTTGGATAAAAAACTTAATCAAATTCTTTCTTTATTAAATGCCACAAAATAATTCAAATACAAAAAAATAATATATGGGGTGAGAAATAATGACAGATTTAAAGGGAAAAGTAGCTATTGTGACAGGTGGGAGCAGAGGAATTGGTTCAGCTATTTCCAAGGAACTGGCGAAAAATGGTGTGAAAGTTGTTCTTAATTATGTGACTCGTGAAGAGTTGGCTGAAAAAATGGTCGCTGATATATACGAAATCGGTGGCGAAGCTTATGCAGTTCGTGCGGATGTTTCAAATAGTGAGGAAGCAGCCTATCTCGTACAACAAACAATCGATCATTTTGGACGATTAGATATTTTAATTAACAATGCAGGAATTACGAGAGATAGCACATTCAAAAAACTAAGTTCAGAGGATTGGAGAAGGGTAATTGATGTTAATTTAAATAGTGTTTACAACACAACATCTGCTTCCCTGCCGTACCTTCTTGAATCAGATGCAGGCCGTATAATCAACATTTCCTCGATAATAGGACAAGCTGGAGGTTTTGGCCAGACCAATTATGCGGCAGCAAAAGCCGGACTTATTGGCTACACAAAATCACTAGCTCTAGAACTAGCGAAAACGAATGTAACAGTTAATGCGATTTGCCCAGGATTTATCGGAACCGAAATGGTTCAAGCGATTCCTGAAAAAGTGCTAGCTGGAATTGTGGAAAAGGTACCACAAAAACGGTTAGGAAAACCGGAAGAAGTAGCACGTGGCGTTTCTTTTTTATGTAAAGATGGTGACTATATTACTGGTCAACAGCTAAATATTAATGGCGGACTTTACATGTAATAGTTATGTAGGTGGATGGCTAAGTACATAGCAAAAAAATTACTAAACTAAGGAAGGAGTGTACAACTTGAGTATAATGGCCGAAAAAGAATGGGAAATGCTTTTTGATTTATTCCCTCAAGAGTACGGACAGCAAATAAAACGTGTCATCAAGGCAACCCAAGTGTTAACCATTGACCCAGAACCAGAAGTAGGTCCTACTCCGAAAGAAGTGGTTTGGACTAAAAATAAAACGAAACTATATCGTTATCTTTCCGAAAAACCGAAAAAGCATAAAATACCATTACTCTTGATTTATGCACTAATAAATAAACCATATGTATTGGATTTAACTAAGGGTGGAAGTCTAGTTGAATATTTAGTTAATAATGGGTTTGATGTCTATCTCCTTGAATGGGGGACCCCAGGTTACGAAGATCGAAATATGAAACTTGATGATTTTATCGTTGACTATATACCAAGAGCGGTTAAAAAAGTCTTAAAAACATCAAAAGCAGACGAATTGTCCATCCTTGGATATTGCATGGGCGGTACGATGACGTCTATATTTGCAGCACTTTACCCTGAATTACCGATTCGTAATCTAATTTTTATGACAAGTCCTTTTGATTTCGAGAATTCAGGCTCTTACGGGGCAATGCTGAATGAAAAATATTTTAATATTGATAAAGTAGTAGATACTCTAGGTGTGATTCCTCCTGAAATGATTGACTTTGGAAACAAATTGATTAAACCAATGGGAAATTTCTTTGGACCATTTGTAAGTCTTGTCGATCGTGCTGATAACGAGAAATTTGTAAAAAACTTTAAACTACTGCAAAAATGGTTGAATGATGGAATTCCATTTCCAGGTGAAGCATATCGCCAGTGGATAAGAGATTTTTATCAAAAAAACAAACTGATTAAAGGGGAACTGGTTGTCCGCGGTCGTAAGGTCCATCTGAACAATATCACTGCTAATGTACTAAATTTGGCAGGTAAATCTGATCTAATTGCCCAGCCGCATATGGTAGAAGCCTTGATGGACGCTATTTCTAGTAAAGATAAACAGTTTAAAAATTTACCTGTTGGTCATACGTCCATTACATTTGGCAGCCAAGCTACAAAAATAACTTACCCAACTATTGGTGACTGGCTTGGTGAACGTTCTAACTAATTATTTAACTATTAATAAGTGCTATTATTTTTTTCTGCAGGTGAGTGTTTTTATGCACTCACTTTTTATATTATCTGATTCATTTTTGGAAAATGAATCCATGAGAATAACATATATGAAAGGAATTATTTAATTAGTTCTTGGAATGGAAATCCTAATGGATGAAAAAACTATAGGAATGAAATCTAATTGGTAATGTAGTAAAAGGAGACACACTGGTAGTATGCATAAATGAAATTCGGGAGGCATAACGAATGAGAAGGATAAATCCAGGCTCCGTCATTTCTTACATAAAGTATGGGAATCTAAAGATACCAAAGAATATTCAGTACGAATGCCCGGAATGCAGAAAAACCACTGAATTTATGCTTAATGCAAACTACCAGAGCAGTAAGCATGGCATGGTAACTGAGAGTAGTTGTCCATTATGTAAAAAATCAGCAGTATTCGTCATAATGACTAAGGAAGGTATAGATGAACAAGGCGAAAATGCTGATACTTTTATTTATGACCTTCAAGCTTCCAAACATCCGGTAAATCAAATAGAAAGTCTACCCAATATACCCAAGGATCTGATCAGGGCCTACCGTTCAGCAATAAATGTTTATGAAGCTAGAGAAAATTCAGCTACTGCCGTTATGTCAAAACGTGTGATTGAAAGTATCCTAAAGCATTTTCTCGGGGATAAAAGTAAGGCTCAGCCTTTGTCTCAACAGCTTGAAATCCTGCCGAATCATGTGGATTTGGCAAAGCCTATTCAATCCCTTAGCCATTTATTGGCAACTGAGGGTTCCCTTCATCGGATGCTTGAATTGGAAACGGAAATGGATTACGAGACAACATCGTTAATAATGGACTTATTAGAAAACTTGATTGAGTATCTTTTTGTTTTGCCCGGGAAAATCGAAGTTACCAATAATAAGATAGGAAAGAAATTTAATTAGCAGAAAGCATAGTAAACTAAATATAAGTTAAATGAAGGTTCCCTTAGTATAAAAAAGTTATTTAACTTTTCTAACAGAAGTGTTAACATTATCCTTAAAGGTTAACATTACAAATTAATATTTCAAGCAATTCCGCTAGAGGTGCCTTTTTAAAGGGCTGAGATTGAAGTGTTACTTCGGGACTCTATGAACCTGATCTGGGTAATACCAGCGTAGGGAAGTGGAAAACTGGATATTTGAAGAACCATCGTTTCTATTCAAATTTTCGACCACTTCCTTAAACATTTGGAAGTGGTTTTTTGTTTTTCACTTTATTTCATAGATAAGCGGAATCTTCTCAAAGGAGGGACTTGTATTTTCACTAGTTTTAATGGGAAAGAGTTCCATATTATCTCCAATGGAAAAATGCCGATCGAGCAATTATGTGAAATTGTAATGGATATTCACCCATATGTAACGGCGATTCACTTACGAGAGAAACAAAGATCAGCTAGGGAGCTTTTTCACGCAGTTGAACTTTTAACAAAGAAAAACATACCCCTATCTAAGATCATTATTAATGATCGGGTCGATGTTGCCTTCGTAACAAGGGTCAGGGGAGTTCAATTAGCCTTTCATAGTTTAGATGCAGACCTTGTAAAAGAAAATTTTCCTCAACTTGTGTTAGGGAGTTCCATTCACTCCTACGAGGAAGGAGAAAAAGCAAAAGAGAAGGGTGCTGATTACCTCCTATACGGTCATGTTTTCCCTTCACAGTCAAAACCGGGTAAGACCCCAAAAGGGTTTGAAGAATTATCGAGGCTAACACAACTATCCATTCCTGTTATTGCTATCGGAGGCATAACCCCAGAGAATACGGGGCAGGTACTTCAGGCAGGGGTAAAGGGGATTGCAGTCATGTCAGGAGTTTTAGAAGCGCCCGATCCATTATCCGCTGTTAAAACTTACGTTCATGCATTAGAGGAGGGTTAAAGTGGAAAATTCATTTGATGTTGCCATAATTGGTGGAGGAATTAATGGGACCTCCATTGCCTATCAACTATCAAAAATGGGAAGAAAAGCAATCATCATTGAGAAAGATCAATTGGCTTGCCAAGCGTCAAGTGCGGCTGCCGGAATGCTGGCAGCACAAGCGGAGATTGAACAAGACGGTCCTTTATTCCAGTTGGCTTTAAAAAGTCAGGCGATGTTTTCTGCAATCACAAGTGAGTTATATGAATATTCAGGAATCGATATCGAGTATGTGAATAAAGGGATGTTCAAAATTGCTGAAACCGAAGAAATAGCAAACGAAGTAAAAAAACAGGTTGCCTTTCAAAGGAAATGGGATCCAAAAATTAAATGGCTGGATGCAAAGGAATTACAAGAAATGGAACCTTCCCTTTCGCCAAATGTAGTCGGAGCGATGTTTCTCCCTAACGATGGGCATGTGCAGCCAGCAAAGTTAACCGATGCGTTTGCCAAAGCGGCAGTCTATTTTGGGGCGGAAATACGTGAAAACACGGAGGTCCTTTCGTTTATTTTTGAAAATGGACAGGTGAAAGGGGTTAAAACCACCAAAGGCATCATACATAGCGAGCAAGTGGTCGTAGCAACTGGGGCTTGGGCGGCGAAATTAATGCGTGAATCTGGGCTGGATATTAGTGTTTACCCTGTGAAAGGTGAGTGCTTTTCGATAAAAACGGATAAACCGATCATCAACACGACGATTTTTTCCGATAAACGCTGTTACCTGGTCCCAAAACGAAATGGGGAAATTTATATTGGGGCTACCATGATTGAACATACTTTTGATAACAAGGTAACGCCAGAAGGAATTACTACATTAATAGAAAGAGCCTCTCAACTTGTTCCTCAGATCAAGAAGGCAGCGTGGGAGCGGGTGTGGTCGGGAATTAGGCCGCAAACTGCCGATGGACTTCCTTACCTTGGTGAGCATCCCAACTGGAAGGGTCTGTTTGTTGCCTCAGGGCATTTTCGAAATGGGATTTTATTAAGTCCGATTACAGGGAAACTAGTAGCTGATCTATTGTCAGGCAGATTGCTAGATGAGAGTCTTCTCTCAGCATTTCAACTAGAACGACATAAAGTAACAGTGGGTTAGGGAGGTTAAACATGAAGGTATTATTGAATGGCGAGTTGGTCCAATTGCCAGAGCAGGTCTTGTTTGTTTCAGATGTTCTCAAACATTATGAAATCCATGATAAGGTCGTTGTCGTGGAAGTTAACGGCGAGATATTAACCAAGTTAGAACACCAAAGTACTAGATTAGCAGATAAAGATAAAATTGAAATAGTCCATTTTGTAGGAGGCGGTTGATTATGTTAAAAATCGGTTCATTATCCTTTCAATCTCGTTTGTTACTGGGAACGGGAAAGTATCCAAGCTTTGAAATCCAGAAGGAAGCCGTGGAAGTTTCCGAAGCAGAAATCCTTACGTTTGCGGTTAGACGTATGAATATTTTTGAATCAAGCCAGCCGAATTTTTTAGAACAGCTAGACACCAATAAATATACACTTCTGCCCAATACGGCAGGAGCAAAAACCGCAGAGGAGGCTGTCCGGATCGCCAAATTAGCCAAAGCTTCAGGCCTATGCGATATGATTAAAGTGGAAGTGATCGGCTGTGATAAAACATTGCTCCCTGATCCGATTGAAACCTTAAAAGCGACAGAAGAATTAGTGAAGGAGGGATTTATTGTCCTGCCGTATACCTCCGATGATGTGGTTTTAGCCAGGAAGCTTCAAGAAGCCGGTTGTCATGCTGTCATGCCAGGGGCATCGCCAATCGGATCTGGTCAAGGAATCATCAATCCTGTTAACCTGAGCTTTATTATCGAACAAGCGGTCGTTCCTGTGATTGTGGATGCAGGGATTGGCTCACCAGCAGATGCGGCTTTGGCAATGGAATTAGGAGCGGATGGGGTGTTATTAAATACGGCTGTGTCAGCGGCCAAGGATCCGGTAAAAATGGCCAAAGCGATGAAACTAGCGATAGAAGCGGGACGATTAGGCTATGAAGCCGGTCGAATCGAGAAAAAGAGATATGCAACAGCAAGCAGTCCAAAGGAAGGAATGAGTATCGGGTGAATAATCGGTACTCAAGGCAAGAGCTATTTTCACCGATTGGAAAAGCAGGGCAGCAACGAATTTCCAATAAACATGTACTCATTATAGGAGTGGGAGCACTCGGGTCAGGATGTGCGGAAGCACTCGTCCGCGCTGGAATTGGAAAACTAACCATCGTGGATCGTGATTATGTGGAATGGTCCAATTTACAACGGCAGCAATTATACTCAGAAGAAGACGCCAAAAACCGGATCCCCAAAGTGATCGCGGCCAAAAATCGCTTAACAGGTATTAACTCGTGTGTGCACATTGAGGCCATCGTTGGGGATGCCACAGTCATAGAGCTGGAAGACTGGGCTCAAAAAGTGGATTTGATAATGGATGCAACAGATAATTTCGAAACCAGAATGATCATCAACGATGTTTCGCAAAAAGTTGGTGTCCCATGGATTTACGGTGCTTGTGTTGGAAGCTATGGAATTTCCTACACGATTATTCCTGAAAAGACACCTTGCCTTTCGTGTTTATTAGATACGGTTCCTCTAGGGGGATTAACCTGTGACACAGCAGGGATTATAAGTCCAGCAGTGAATATGGTCGTTTCTTATCAAATAAGTGAAGCATTGAAAATTTTGGTCGGTAATATGGATTCCTTGCGAAACAAACTAGTTTCTTTTGATTTATGGAAAAACCAATTTAGTGCGGTCCAAGTGGATAAATTGAAAAAGGCGGACTGTCCTTCTTGCGGGAATGAACGCTCTTACCCTTTTTTATCATTTGAAAATCAAACAAAATCAGCTGTCCTATGTGGGAGAGATTCTGTGCAGATCCGACCTTCCATTCCTACAGTAATTGATTTAGAAGCGTTAGAAAAGATATTGGCGAAAAATGGCGGAACTGTACAGCGAAATCCTTTCCTTTTATCTTATACATTGGGTTCTCACCGATTAGTCGTTTTTAAAGACGGAAGGGTGTTAGTCCACGGAACGAAGGATATTTCCGAAGCAAAGGCGCTATACCATCGATACTTGGGTTAATTTGATGGAAACCACTGCCGTCATAAATGGTCCATGTGTGTTCAATTTGCCGAGAAACAAAGTGCAAACTACATGGTAACGATTATTCTTACAAGAACCGTCCCCATTTCCGTATTTAAGCAAAAAAGACTCCTTAACTGGAGTCTTTTTCATATTCCAAACATCTTATCCTGTCACATTTATTAGATGAAGGACGTTCCAACAATGATAAGAAGTATGAACAATACTACGATTAAAACAAAGCTGCTGCCAAAGAAACCTCCGTAGCCATAACCTCCGTAGCCAAAACCGCCGCATCCGTATCCAAACATATTTATCACCACCCTTTGGTTTTCTAAAGAGAAAACCTTTTCCATATATATATATTTTTTAAGAGCAGTGGCGATTGGACAAACATCATAGTGACAAAAAAAAAATCAGTGTTTTCTTTAAAAGTAAAGAGACGTCTGCAATACACGCAAACGTCTCTTTGGAGGTTAATATCTATGCCTTTTGGCGGTGGCAATAATAATATATGTCAGATTATTAAAATGGAGTGGACAAGTGCTGATTTTTTGTTAAATAAAATAAATAGAAAAAAGAAGATTTTATAACGATCAGTGCTTTCTGTAATGAAGAAACATTTTACGATAATGAAATAGGCTTTTACATCAGTAACAATGACCTAAAAAGAATCATAATTTGTTTAAGAGAGTACGAGAAGGAACCTACATGGGTTCATAAAAAAACAATCAACTCTCTTTACAGGTGGATAACCTGATAATTAATAGCAAAGGGGAGGAAAAAATGCAGAATTTCCAAAATGATCTTCAAGCGTTAGGGATGGATCCTTACCAAGTGGGTCAGTTAGTTCCTATGGATTATCAAGTTCAAGATCCTAATCTTTTTGACGACAGACGTTGTGGTGGCTGTGGTCGTTGCGGTGGCATGTGCGGTGGCTTTGGTCGTTGCGGTGGCTTTGGCCGTTGCGGTGGCTTTGGCTTTGGCTTTGGTCGTTGCGGTGGATTTTTCCGTTGTGGCGGCTGTGGCAGCTGCTTTGGTTTTAGCTGTTTTGGTATTGGTTTTAGCTGTTTTGGTATTGGTTTTAGCTGTTTCGGTTTCTGGTGGTAATTTTTGAAAAAAATGCCCCTGCAGCAGGGGCATTTCTTTTTTACCGATAGGAAAATAGGTGCTTGTCAAACGTCAAGTTGGCTTTATTTTACTCATATTGGACAAATAAAAGTACATAAACTGATAGTGCATATCTACGAATAATTTGAACGAAGGAGGAGCTGAATGGCAGAACTAAACACAAATTCATGTCTGAAGGTGAAAAGAGATACCTTTTATTTACCTGATCCACAAGGTGGTGTGTATTTTAGAAATAATCAAAGTTCATTCCGTTTGGAAGGCGGTACTATCTATCAATGGATTGAAAAACTGATGCCAATGTTCAACGGGGAGCAATCATTAGAACGCATAACAGAAGGATTAACACCCCCATATCGTAAAAGGGTATATGAGATTGGAGAAACATTGTACAAGAATGGTTTTGTTAGAGATGTAAGCCAAGATCATCCTCACCAATTAAATAGCAACATTCTCAAAAAGTACACTTCACAAATTGAATTTATCGAGAGTTTTGTAGATTCCGGTCCGTACCGTTTTCAACAATACCGACAGGCTAAAGTTTTGGCTGTTGGCTCTGGGTCCTTTTTGGTTTCATTGGCTGATGCCCTACTTGAATCGGGGCTTCCGAAATTCCATTTCATGATGACGGATTCGGTACCTACAAATGAGGTACGGATTCATGAACTCGTTCAAAATGCCCGCAACGATGACTCTGAGGTGATGGTAGAACAAATACCATATCACGTTGATGACGGGAATTTTTGGCAAGAAGCAGTAAAGCCCTATGATTGGATCCTATATATCTCTCAAGATGGAAATGAAAAAGAGCTTAGGGAGCTAAATAGGGTGTGTAAAGAGGAGCGGAAGGTATTTGTACCGGCCATCTGCTTAGACCAAGTGGGGCTTGCTGGTCCAGTGGTTCATCCTGAATCAGAGGGATGCTGGGAATCCGCATGGCGCCGAATCCATCAATCTTCCTTGCAGTTAGATCGACAGCAGCCATCTTTTTCAGGAACAGCCGGAGCGATTCTTGCCCATGTCATGGTATTTGAATTTTTTAAAAGGGCTACAGACATAGCAGACTCCAATCAGAGTACCAAAATTTACAATCTTGATCTTGAAACACTGGAAGGAGACTGGATTTCATTCATCCCCCATCCATTGGTTGCGAATTATAATGTTTCGCCTCGACTTGTGGAAGTTCTCGATGTAGGGTTAGAGCAAGGGGAAAGTGAAAAGGATCCAAATCATAACCTCTTGGAGTATTTCAATCTAATAACTTCTGTAGAAACGGGTATTTTCCATATCTGGGAGGAACGTGACCTGAAACAGCTTCCTCTATCACAGTGCTATGTTCAAGCTGTTAATCCAGTTTCAGAAGGACCGGCAACACTCCTGCCGGAGGTTATCTGCACTGGATTAACCCATGAGGAAGCAAGAAGGGAAGCAGGACTCAAAGGTATAGAAATGTATGTCTCGCAAATGATAGAGGAATTCACAGATCGGAAAAATAATGTGAATGTACACAATCGATTCATGGGCGTAGGTGCGGGAGAAACAATCCAAGAGGCAGTTTGTCGAGGTCTTCAGGCATATATTGATGAAGAATTGAGACAAAGAAAGGCCAATGATAACAGCACGATTTTTCAAATTCCACTGGGAACGATAGAGGATCAACAGTGCCGAATATATTTAAATGCCTTGACTACCTTAAATGGTGCACCGACAATCGGCTTGAAAGAGGATATTTTAGGATTCCCTGTCATCGGGGTACGATCGAATGGCCGATGGTACACAAGGGCAGGTTTAAATACGGCATTGGCATTACGTTATTCATTACAACAGGCGCTGTTGGATGCGCAGAACGACTTGAATGGTAACGAGAGGGAAATGGAGTCAGCTGTTTTTCTGAAAGAAAAGAAATTTAAGCTCGATATCCCCTCATATGCAGAAATAACACAATTGGAGTTATTGCAATCTTCTTTACAGGTGTTGAACAGAAAGAACAAACAGCTATTCATCTATGATCTTGCGTTCGAGTCTTTTTTAAAACAAGAATTGGCAGGAGTGTATGGTGTACAGGTCCGAGAGGGGGAATCCTGATGGCTGCCCAGATTCTTATTGAGGGACAGGGATTATTAGCGGATTTTGTCTCTGATCGATTGTCCGTCAGCTATCTCGTTAAGCGTCAAAGCCTATTAGAAGAAATCCCCGAAGACACAGAATTCGCCCTTGTACTAAACGATGCCTGGAATCCATTGGATCATAAAAATGCAGAAGAAAGATTCAGGGAAACAGGAATACCCTGGCTTCGAGGATTCATTTCCTTTGGGGAGGGAATTATCGGTCCAATCGTTCGTCCCGAAAGACCAGGATGTTCTCGTTGTGCTGACATCCGGCGTATATTAGCTGGACCTGACCGCCGTGAGATGTGGGGATTTCAGATGAGCAGGGTTAGCGGAGAAGGTGGAATGCAGGATGCTTGGGCATCAAGAACGGGTCTATCGCATATCGCCGCGTTGATATGTAACCAAGTACAAAAGGTTTTTCAAGGGGAACCCAGCCATTTGGAAGAAAGAGTTTTCATTATGAATCTGAGGACGTTAACAAACTCTCTTCATCCATTCTTGCCAGATCCATTATGCCCCATCTGCAGTCCATTACCTGATGACACACCGGAATTGGCTCAAATCAAGTTGGAATCTAGTCCTAAAATAAATAGTAGGGGTTATCGCACACGTTCGATGGAGGAATTGAAACCGTTCCTCGTCAAGGATTACCTCGATTATCGCAGTGGGGTGATGAATGGTAAAATGCAGGATTTCTCCCTGCCGTTCGCGGATGTATTGATAAACCTGCCGCTGTTTGAAGGGGATGAGGGAGTAGCGGGAAGGTCTAATTCTTATGAAATGAGCGAGCAGACTGCTATTTTGGAAGGCTTGGAACGATATTGCGGGCTTGAGCCGCGAGGAAAAAGAAAGATCGTTCGCGACAGCTATCACAATCTAGAAAAAATAGCATTAAATCCAGCAAGGGTAGGTTTACATGAAAAAGAACAATATAGAAAGCCTCATTTTCCGTTTAAAGCATTTCATCCTGATACCCCGATGAATTGGGTTTGGGGCTATTCGTTCTTACAAGAGCGACCTATTTTGGTACCGGAGTTACTAGCCTATTACAGTTTGGGTTATGGGGAGTGTTTCGTTTATGAAACCTCCAACGGATGTGCATTAGGGGGGAGTTTAGAGGAAGCGATTTTCCATGGGATCATGGAAGTCGTTGAGCGGGATTCCTTCTTGTTAACCTGGTATGCCAAACTTCCTCTTCCGCGCATTGACCTTCTTTCTGCCAACGATAAGGAATTACGGCTGATGGTCGACCGAGTACATGAAGTGACAGGATATGAACTTCATTTTTACAATTCAACAATGGAGCATGGAATTCCAAGCGTATGGGCACTAGCAAAAAACAGAAAATCCAAAGGGCTAAACCTGATTTGTGCAGCCGGAGCGAACCCTGATCCTGTAAGCGCCGTAAAAAGCACGATTTACGAGCTTGCAGGAATGATGGGTAAACATGACGAAAAATTGGAACAAGATCGACCGAAATATAAAGATATGCTGCAAAATCCGTTCGCAGTACGTACGATGGAGGACCATGGTCTGCTGTACGGTCTTCCTGAAGCTGAAGAACGGCTGGATTTTCTATTAGATGATAAGCGTCCATTCCGCACGTTTGCTGAAGAATTCAAGCAGCCTCCGGCCAATTCTGATTTGAAGGATGATCTATTGGATATTTTAAACAGATTCCGCCGCTTAAACCTCGAAGTCATTGTGGTTAATCAAACAACTCCAGTGATAGAACGGAACGGATTATTCTGTGTCAAGGTTTTAATTCCAGGAATGTTACCAATGACGTTTGGTCATCACCTTACCCGTGTGAAAGGGCTGGAGAGGGTACTCAAGGTACCGAAGGAGCTAGGATTTAAGAAGACACCGTTATCATACGAACAACTAAATCCATATCCCCATCCATTTCCGTAATTGAAGAGTAGGAGGTTTAAGTTTGGAGCTCGATACATTTCTACACAATTTGCATTTTGACCAGGAAAAAATCTTTCCGCCTGATTGGCAGGTGGACTGGGAAGATGGACCCCTGCCTTATAAACTGTATCGCGGCTTACCGGTGATTCCTCTCAACACTGAAAAACCTTTATCCCTCAAGCGAGGAGATACCCATCAAAAACCAAGTCTGGAGGAGCTTGGCCATTTCTTATGGTATGTATATGGCCTAACACAATATTCACAAACCGCAATAAACCTTGGAACGGATGAAAATGATGTAATGGTTGCCCAATCAAAAAGGAGATATGTTCCCTCCGGAGGAGCGTTGTATCCGAGTGAATTATATGTTTATGTAAATCTGGAGGGAGCTCCAAATGGAGTTTACCATTACGATGCGGCCCATCACCGTCTTGTTTTGCTGCGAGAAGGAAACTACGATTCCTACTTATCTAGAAGTCTTGGTAACGGTTATGATATATCAAGCAGTTTTTGCACCGTTTTTGTCTCGACGATGTTTTGGAAGAATTTCTATAAATACAATAACTTTTCTTATAGACTCCAAGGGTTAGATGCAGGAGTGTTAATAGGTCAAACGCTGGAAGTGGCAGAACAGATTGGGTTTTCCTCTCGCGTATGCTATCAATTTCTTGATCTGGCCATCAATCATTTACTTGGATTATCTGAACAGGAAGAAAGTGTATATGCGGTTATTCCATTAGCCCTACATCAACCTATCCATTATGTTGACCATGAGAATAATAGAGACATTGTTTTTGCGACTGAATTATGCAGGGAAATTCCCATGTTGAAACATGTTTATTTTAACAAATCAAAGCGAGTCCTTGATTATCCAATGCTGAGAAAACTTACTGAGGCATCGAGGATGGAAACGACTGAGTCATTTGTGAAAATCATGAAAAATAAAAGTGAAAAGCTTTCCTTAAGTGCTGAGATGTTATTTTTGCCCTTAACAGACCACTTATCGTACGATTTCGCATCCGTTTGCAGGGAGCGCCATTCACTTGATAGCGATTTTGTTTTGGGAAATGTAAGTCAAATTCAACTTTCGACTTTGTTAAAAGAGACATTTTCCTTCTCGTATCAAAATGACCTCGATGAAACAGAAGGACAGATTGAGACTCGTTTTTCACTGTATGGCAGTTTTTATAACGTCGAGGGCGTACCAAATGGTACCTACTCCTATGACAATAGTTCTCATGCCCTTCGGAGAATTAATCAGGGTGATTACCGGCAACTTTTACATTTTGGATTAACAATGCCCAATGTGAATCTGTTTCAAGTTCCTTTATGTATGCATGTCGTAGGAGACAAGGATTACAACAAAGAGAAGTTAGGGTATAGAGGATATCGTATTCAACAGTTGGAGGCGGGCATTCTTGTGCAGCGGCTGCTCTTGGTGTCGGGTGCCTTAGGGATGGGGGGCCATCCATTGCTGGGTTTCGATGTGAACCAATGTGATGAACTTTACAGGATCAATTCGAAAGGAAAAACCAGCTTGATTAAAATCCCTGTTGGAACCTACCGTCCCCGCGCCTGGTTAAAGGGAAGTTTGCGAAGCTAGGTTTTATTGCAAATATAAACTATTTTGAAACCATCCAATTTTGGATGGTTTTAGTTTTGTTTCAATACCTGAATGGATATTTTTTAAGAAAAAACCATTTACCAACAATAACGCAACTAGTTTATAATATAAGGATGTCCAAATTGGATAGTAGGAGTCTATTTCTATGAAACTAAGAAGATTTAAGCAGGTGAATACCATCGATATCATTGAAACACGGGTGAGAGGTTTTATTGGAGACATTCAGCATCCTAAACAAAAAAAGAAAATAAATATTAACGATTTAGAACTTCAGTTGCGCAAGCTTTTAGATGATTATTATGAGATGGATGGTTATACATTGTTTTATCGTGCCATTGAAATAATGCAAATGGAAGGACAACTTATCCCTATTCAAAATAATCAATACAATGGAAGAACCCCAGCACTTGCCTTATATTACTGGGTTAATATAAAAGTTCAGGAAAACAAATGGGATCGTCTTGAGATGATGAAATTAGGTGATCAGTTTGATTTTTCCTTTTATGAACGGCATCCCGAATGGCAAACGATAGATGAATGGGTACGAATCCAGAATGTATATGCATTTCTCCAATCCAGTCAGGAACGGGAAATCGTGTCAGTCGAAGAAAGAAGCCTGGAGCTCTTTGGCCATGAAAAATTCTTACTCGACGGTGATAGTTTTCCTGATGGAAAAGGACTTTTAGATAGAATTGGAATATCAGAAGAGCAGCTTAAAATGGTAAACTACGGGGAGCCTTTTGTATTTTGGATGAAACAAGGGAAGGAAATAAAAGATATTCAGCGAGTACTGATTGTCGAGAATCTATCTTTCTTTCATACTTCCATTAAGTTATTGGAAGCGGGTCAACTAGATTATGAACCTGAACTGATTATTTATGGTGAAGGGACTAAAATTGAACGGAGCTTTTCCTTTTTCTTTCGAATGTTTCCGCCAAAATCCTATCTTTTCTATTACGCAGGAGATCTTGATGCCGCGGGATACGGGATCATCATTCGGCTTATCGAAATATACCCGGACTGCTGTATTCAGCCAGCCTTAAAAATTTATCGCAAAATGCTTGAATGTCTAGAACAAAGGAATGACCAAAAACAAGGCCAAACACAAAACATCCAATACCGTGATTTATTCTTTCAATGGTTTACGGAAGAGGAGCAAGAGCTATTAGGGCAATTATGGCAGGAAAATAAGCGGATCCCACAAGAGGTGTTAACAATAGAAACATGGAGGAGATGGACGTGAACGAATCATGGGAAGGCTTCGGCAAGCGTTTGCAACGATTAAATCCTCTGTTTGAGCTGGGGAGGGGAATGGAAGTGGGTGAGCTGAAACCTCATATCCAAACCATTCTCATGCAAGTGCTCCTCACAATTTTTTATAGAGAATTAAATGATGATGATAATAGACGTAAATCAGACATCAAATATATCGTTGAAGACTCGATTAAGCAAATGAAGCTTTTAGCAGACGATAAGCAAATTGAACGGATTACAAGCGGGCTTTTATATCAGGGAAAAGAAGAGTATAGTAAACCCTTTGAAGCCTTATATTATGATGAAATAAAACAATCCTGGGAGACGCAAACATTTCGGTATGTCACAATGGATGAATTATATACGAATTTAGAAATTGGCGGATCCATTGTTTATAAACTCACAGATGTCGCTCAGGAAATGATTTTTATGAGCAGGGAAATGGCTGAGGAATTCTCAATCACGATTGAACAACTCTATAGTATGCAGCTGATTAAAAATGGTAATTTTAGAAAAGCTACTCGAAACCTCGATCACCTCATTTCACGCGTAAACCGCTTAATGGCAAATGAATTCACGTTTCAAAAGGAAATGATCAACAATCCCAAAATCTTATTGATAGAAGAGGAATGGCAAAGGGCTGACAATCGTGTTGAAATTGAAAAACAATTTGAAGAGGAAAAAAATCACTTCCGTACCATTACTAGTATGATAGAAAAGACAAAACGAAGAAACGAAGAAGATGATTATATTCAGAAAGAATTGATTCTTCTGCAAGAAAAAATAGGCCATACAAGGCAATTGCATGATCGTTTTGCAAAGCTAGTCATTCAAAATATTTCATTTGAGATGAAATTAAAAGCGGAAAACCCTTCATTGTTTTGGGAAAACAGCCTGGTTTCATTTCGAGAACATTTTTATGAAAATTGGTTCATGAAGGAAGGCGTTCATAGTTTTGAAACTATAGAAACAGTACTTTCTCCTTTATTTTCACCGAAGAATGAATTTATTTTGCCATTGGATTGGATTTGGGGTGAACAAGAATTCGATGAAAAACAACTAACGGATGCAGTAATGGAAGATGAGGCAGAAGAAAGCATTACTCGTCTGCGAGTGACAAACTGGGATTCTGTTATTAAAGCATGGAGTTATGTTTTTCAATTTTTACAAACAAACGGAGAGTTTTCGTTAGCTGATCTAGCAGAGTTGCCATTAGAAGTGCAGGATTTATGGTTTGAAGAATCTGAAACAATTGATTTGTGGATGATGTTCGATAAAAAGCCACTGAAGGTTCAAGTGCTGCATCGAAAGGAAGAAACCTTAAGCGATGAAAGGGAAATTCTTCTTTATAAACTAATGAAGGAATATCCGCAATTTCAAGTGTTTGAAGGCTCGAAGATCTATACAGTGTTTGATCATCGGGCGGAGCCCTTCCTATGGTATCAAATGAAAATGACTCCTTTTAAAATATATGTACAGGAGGAGAAACAATGAATGCAGAAAGTATCAAAAGAGCATCAGCTGTCTATTTTTCACTATTAAAAGATAAAGTCATCGACGAAGACAGTGAACACTTCCAGACCTATTTTGATCCAGAAGTAAGACAGACAGTTCTTTTATTAGCCGACGAATCAGGTACATATATCATTGAATCGCCTAAACGCATTCACTTAGTTGTCCAGCCAACCGGATCCGTCTTTGCTACGAATTTTACCCATTTGAAAGAAAAGCATCGGCAAGTGGAAACGAAAAAACACTTCCATCTTATTAGTGTTGTCATTATGTCTTTTTTAGCAGCCATAGACCGAAACCAGGCTGCAAAAATCCGTACGCAGCGGGAAGGGATTAGCTATTACACATTAGAACGGCAAGTCAACGACTTAATGATGAAATGGGAGAGCATTCTTAAAGCTATACCTTCCTTCGGAGAAGAAGAACGAATTGATATGAAAGAAGTTGTGACCACATGGAAATACATGGAGGTTGACACGGACGATTATGGGATTAAAAAAGGCAATAGACGAACCCGAATCGGTTTAATTGCCGGCGCTATGCGCTTACTAGAGACAGAGGGGTTGATCGTCATTCTGGATCGGGACGATATAGCTAAGGTGATTCCAAAACAAGAGCTGTTTGAGCGAATTGAATACCTGTATCACGATTATGATCGGTATGAACTATTAAAAAAATTGATGACGGCGGAGGAGGATATGCATGCCGAAAATCCATCGAATTAGAATTGTCGGCCTGAAGTATGATGGCATGCAAAAGTCATACAAAGATACCACTTTTAATTTCCATAATGATGAGACATCAACAAATGGCCTCATTGCGATGATGAATGGGGGTGGAAAAGGTGTGTTCCTTCAGACCATCTTCCAAATCCTCAAACCTGGAACTTCATGGGGAAAACAGAACAATCGTTATTATCAGCAGTTTTTCTTTAACAATAAAGAGCAATTTATTCCATATACCTTTCATGTTCTTATTCAATGGGAATTGGACGGTGCTGACCAGCGGCATCTAGTAACGGGAGGAATGTTCTCAGCTGAGCAGCGGGTCTCATTGAGTGAAGAAAGTGGAAATGAAAGTAAAACATTGGAACAGGAAGCAAAAATCCTCCCTAATATTACATTTTATACAAGAGAATTTGAACGGAAAGAAGAGGCAGCTCTTGAACATATTCCACTCTATGAAAATGATGAGGTTGCTGAAACCGAAAGCTTGAAGGACTATTTAAAATGGAATGGATATGACGTTTACCGAGACACGAAGAAGCACTATCGCATCCTAGATACATATGGAATTAATCGTAAAGACTGGGATATTATGAAGGACATTAACAAGGATGAAGGCGGAGTTGGCAAATACTTCGAGGGAGCTGAGGATGATCATTCTCTTTTCCAAAAACGAATCATACCTACTGTTAGTCAAGTCTTACATCGGACCGAACATCAAAAGAACGATCTTGTTGAGATTTTTAAGAGCCAGGCAAGTATTGCTAAGGATCTGCCAGTTCTCTTAAAAAGGGAGCAAGCCCATAAAGAGTTTTTAGAAGACATTGTCCCATTTGAAGAGCACTTAGCTAAAGGAGCGGAACATAAAGAAATTGTTCATGCCAGTATACAGGCAGGCAGGCAACTGCTTGGTGCCTTAGAGCATTTGAAGCAATCGGAAGAGGAAACGCTGCTTACCTTAGAGAAAGACATGGAGAAATTAACTGTAAGACAAGCGGATTTACGTTACCAAAATGATAATTTAGAGTTTGCAAAAGCTCACAGAGAGGTCATGAATTGGGATAAGAAATTAGTGGAAGAAAGGGAGAAACATACCTCCATCCAAGCGATCGTTAAAGAGAAACAGGAACGAAAAGAACAATTGGTCTTTCAGTTATTATTAAAAGAGTGGAGTGAAAATGAACAAACGATTCGCTCCCTTTCTCAGCAGATAGCGACATTGGAACAAAATAGCGGCTTAGAGCAAGTAAATCAAAGAATGGATGAAATCAAGCAAGAAGCTAAAAAGCAATGGGAGCAATCCTATCTATCGATACAAGAAGCTGTTAAGCAGTATTTGGGGTTTCAAAAGTTCTTAAAGAAAAAAGGAACAGAGTTAGCTCAACAGGATAAACAAAAGACAAAAGAGATTGCTCAGCTAAGTACGGAAATTGATTTTCTGTATACACAAATGCATACTTTTGAGTCTAAGGAAGTGGCACTTATCCAAGAATTTGGCGACCGCTTAACCTATGACTTAAGGGGATTGATCGAGAGTCTTTTTAAACAAATTGAAGACAAAAAGGCTAGATTAGTAGAGTTGCAAGCAAAAGATAAAGAATCTAGTGAGAAGCAAAATCAGCTTGCCACTTCGCATGGTACGCTCGTCCAATCCATTCAGTTTTCAGAAGAAAAATGTGAAGATTTAAACAAAGCAAATGAAGAGCAAAAGCAAAAAGAGGCAAAACTATTAGAAAAGCTTCTTGGTTTAATAGATGATGTCACAGCGCGGTTTACTCACTCGCTCTTATCGAAATATGCAATACAAATAGAAGAAATACTAGGTAATAACCGAGGACAAGCTGAACAGATTAAAAAAGAATTATGGGTAACACAACTCGACCATTCCTTAAACGATGAGCCCTTCTGGATCGCAAATAAAGACGTGAAAGAATTAAAGGAATGGATAGATGAGAAGACTGGAATTGATGTGTTTTATGGAACCCAATTTCTCCAATCCTTACGTCCAGAGGAAATGGCGCATACCCTTCATACGTATCCGCTCCTTCCATACGGGTTGGTCGTAAGCGGGCAGCAATGGCAAAAGATTAATCAGCAGGTTCTTACCGGTAGGATGTTTAAAAGTCCTGTTCCGATTTTCTTGCGTGAGGAAATGAACAGCGAACATCACCAGCCATCGTTTGTGATTATTAATGGAACCGAGAAAGAGCTATTAAGTGATAAAAATCAATTCACTAGCTGGAAAATAAAGATTGCTAAACAAATAGAAGAAAAGAAAGATGCTCTCGATGAAATTGAAAAAACAGAAGCCTCCTTACGTCGTATTTTAAAAGAAATCGATCGTTTTTTATCAAGTGATCTTTCAATTGATATCGAAAAAGCTCTATATCAGGAACAAAACTCACTTCTGTCTCTGAAAACGAAATTACAGGAAATCAAAGCGCAAGAAGAAAAAGAAAAGGAATTACAGCTGGGGTTAAAAGAACAGCTTGAAAAGACAAAAGGCAGGATAGAAAAGCTTACAAGAAATGTAGAAACCTTGGAGGAGTTTGATCAAGACAAGACTCTTTATCAAGAAAATAAACGGGTAAAACTAGAAAAAGAGAAACAACAGGAAGCCTTGACCATTCAGCAGCAAGAAATAGGAAAAGAGCACCAAAAGACAGTTGAACTGCAAAACCAGTGGAATCAAACGTATGTAGAATGGAAGCTTACAACCGAACAAAATATAAAGGAGATTAAGTTCTTTATTGAAGAAGCGGTTTATCCTGCTGATGAAAAAGCAGACCAATGCGAAGATGTCCCTCGGTTATCACCACATTTTTTACAAGAGATAAATGGTAGTATCGAAGAGCTAAAACAGCTCCAAAAATCAAAAGAAGAACAGGCCAGAGAATTACTTGTTCTTCAAGCAAAAAAAGAAACCGAACAAAAGCAGCAAAAGAAATTAGAGAAAAAACTCAATGCTTATAATCAGGATTGGAATAAAGCTCCAGAACCAGATGAACCCATGAGTATATTAGAAAATATGCTGCAAACAGCACAGAAGGAAGTAAAGACAGCAGAAAAAGAAGAACGGGAACAAGGAACAGCTGTAACAGTGGCGGAAACATCCTTAAAGCACGCGATTGAACAGCGTGATAAGTCAGGAAAGAAAGTCGAAAAGCATGGAAAACAACCTGAACAATGGGCAGATATTGATTTAGAAGTAAAGGAAGTAGAAATTAAAGACCAAACGAAATTAACGAAAGAGGAAGTAAAGCAGGCAGAGAAACATCATAAAGAAACGGAAACCAATATTGCAGGCTTCGAAGGTGATTTGTTAACCTTATCCGTTATCCTAAAAGAGGAAGCCGCAGCATTTACGAATAATGATTTAGAACAAATTAAGAGTCTAGGTAAAGCATGTATCATATCCTGGTGCGAAGACCATCAAGCTATTCAGGAAAAAGGTCAAGAGAAGCATGCGAAAATCGATCAATCATTGCGTAATTTAAAGCTCACGATTGAAGGCAAAGATTGGGAGATTCGTTTTAAAAATGAAGTTTTAACAACACTAGACCATATGGATACAAGGCATTATGCGCATATCCAGACCATCGTTAAAAACATGAAACGTTTTTCACAAAGTGGATTGGAACAATTAGAACGCGACAAGGAAAGAGCGGAAAAGGCTCAAAACTTCTGGGCCAGCCGTGCCAGCATGAAAGTGATGAGCATATCAGAGGCCATTCGTTCCATGATTGCGAAGATGAAGCTGAAAAATGAACGAGGTTCTTTTCCGCTCGTCCAGCTCAAAGAAGACATTTTACCTAAAAAGGCTGAAGATATCGAACCACTGCTGAAGCAGCACTTTGTAGCTGCCATTAATAAAATTACCAAACAATTTGATATGATTGATGATCATAATCGAGCACTAGATGAAGAAATTAAACAACTGATTAGTGATGAGCAAATATTATTTGTATCACTTCGAAATCGATATCCAGAGCTGCTCGTCTATAATATGCGGACAGATAATGCCTTTATGTACGGGAAACCGCAAAAAGAGCATTATTCAACCTGGCAGACAATTAATCAAGGTTCTAAGACGAAATCCGATGGAAGTGGAGGACAGAAGTTATCAGCCCGAATGGTTATGATGATGATGTTATTATCGGTTAAAAGCGAAACAGATCAAAGCTGGGTTCCTTTAGTCTGTGATAATCCGTTCGGACAAGCTGCATCGGCACATGTCCTTGACCCGATCTTCGCAGTTGCCGAAAAACTGAAGTTCCAATTCATCGTCGTCACTCCGCCCGAACTTGTGAAAACGGAAATCAGTCAAAGATTTGATGCCTATTATAAATTGGACTTTATTCGTGAAAAAGGAAAAGAAATTGTTTCAGACACGATTGTTCCAGCATTTCGGATTTACCAGGGAGAGGGAGTAGCACAATAAAATAACACAATGAAATCGACTTTGGGATCCCCAATTAAGCAAATAAAGGGTTCCGTTTTCGGGTGCATTCTTGCCTTTTTGGCTTTTTTTATAGAAGTAAGAGGCAGATTTGTTCAACAAACTCATTATTAAGTGCATTTAAATAAAAATAAAAAAACCCATTCCTTGGTGATTCGTTAAGAATGGTTTAACACCGCCAAATCTATTGTCAGTTGTTTTAAGTTTACTTTAAAAACTCTATGATTTTTTGGAAATTCTTTGTGTTTTCAGTGATAAATTCCTTTAATGTATCTAAATTAAATGTCAGTAGATGATTTTGCTTTAATATATAAACGGAAAAATCAAGGGAAAGTCACTGACTTTCCCTTGATCATTCATTTTATCCTTCATCCCAGACGGGATTAGGACTATTATTAAACTAATATACTTTCTTGAATTTCAATTGAGCTGTTCATGAACATTTCCATATCGTCTTTTGTATTTGAAATGCCGCCTACACCAAAATTCTCAATTAAGAAGTTCGTCACGTTTGGTGATAAGAAAGCTGGTAATGTTGGTCCAACGTGAATATTTTTCACACCTAAGTAAAGTAAAGATAAGAAAACGATAACCGCTTTTTGCTCATACCATGCGATATTGTAAGATAACGGTAATTCATTTACACTTTCTAATCCGAATGCATCTTTCAGCTTCAATGCAGTCATGACTAGAGAGTAGGAATCGTTACATTGACCGGCATCAAGTACCCTTGGAATTCCGTTGATATCACCTAAATCTAGCTTATTGTATCGATATTTTGCACAACCGGCTGTTAAAATGATAGTATCTTTTGGAAGCTCTTCGGCAAACTCTTTATAATAGGTTCTGCTCTTATGGCGACCATCACAGCCAGCCATTACAAAGAATCGTTTTATATCACCCTTTTTCACAGCTTCTACAACTTGATCAGCTACTTGAGCCACTTGATTATGCGCAAATCCTCCAACAATTTCACCGTTTTCAATTTCTACTGGTGGTTGGCATTTCTTTGCATGCTCAATAATAACGGAGAAATCTTTTGTACCATCTTCATTTTTAGGAATATAGGTTACACCCGGGGCAGCAGTTGACCCAGTTGTATACATTCTTCCTTTATAAGATTCCTTTGGTGGAACAATACAGTTTGTTGTCATAAAAATAGGACCGTTAAAGCTCTCGAATTCACGAGTTTGTTCCCACCACGCATTTCCATAGTTACCGACAAAGTTATCATATTTTTTGAATGCTGGATAATAGTGTGCTGGAAGCATTTCACTATGTGTATACACATCTACTCCCGTGCCTTCCGTTTGTTTTAATAACTCTTCCATATCTTTCAGGTCATGACCGCTAACTAAAATTCCCGGATTTTGACGTACACCAATGTTTACTTTCGTCATTTCAGGATGACCATACGTTGATGTATTTGCTGTATCTAAAAGCTCCATGGCATGAACGCCGTACTTTCCACATTCCATTGAAAGTTCAATCAATTGTTCCATACTTACTGAATCATCTGTGATCTTTGCAAGTGCTTTTTGCATAAAGGCATCTAGCTCTTCATTTTCATAGTTAAGATTTGCTGCATGCTCTAAATATGCAGCCATTCCTTTCAAACCGTAGGTCACTAACTCTCTTAATGAACGAATATCTTCATCACTTGTAGCTAAAATACTAACTTCATGAGAAGCAGATTTCATTTCAAGCTGATTATTTGTTTCACCATACCAAGTGACAAAATCGCTATTGTTGTCTAAAGTGCACCCTGCATTTCTGATTGCCGCTTTAATTTCTTCCCGGAGTTTTAATCCTTCTCTTACAGTATTAAAAAATTCATTTTTATCCCAATTTGCATTTGTAATTGTCATAAAAAGACCATTTATGATAAACTGATCTGTTTTCTTTTGATTAATCCCGACTTCACGAGCCATTGTATTCACAATCGCGACTCCCTTAATCGTGTAAATCAATAAATCTTGCATATTTGCTAAATCATCTTTTTTTCCACATACTCCAACAACTGTACAACCTGTTCCTTTTGAGGTTTCTTGACATTGGAAACAAAACATACTCATTTATAATTTCCTCCAGTGAATGATTTTCGATTTCTAATTTTTCTTCTATAAACACTTTCTCTTATTTAGTGTGAATTATTGAATAAGTATCATAAGCGATTAAAAATATAATCAACTTGTTTACGTTGTTATTATAAATTCCTTAATTTTAAATTTGGAGTTCTTTATGAATCTGTTCACAAACAAGTCAAAAAGATTTGAATACTTCATGACAAAAAGGACAAGTGGATGGGGTTTGAAATAAAAACCTAGTTGAATACAATATTTGGTTTAAATTGAACTATCAGTAAGATTTAGGACCTTATTTAAAAAAAATTTGAGCTTGTGAAAATTTTTCTTCTTGTACTAACGGAGCAGGCTAGTTGAAGAAAGGAAAATTTAGGATAATTGTCGAATAAGGATTTTAAGAAAGATATATTGCTTTTGGGGGATAAATTTATGACAATCCCATTTTTGTACATAGGTTGGTTTTTAATGCCAATTCTGTCGGTTGTATTTTGTCTTAACCTAGTTTCTGTAATTAAGAAAGTTAAAAAAGATGAGAAAACGACTACTAATACTTTATGGATGACAATATCATTTACATTTATCGTATGGAGTATTGCGATTGTAGCTTCTGAAGGTATTTATTAGACAAACGGTTCGTCGCTATAGATGGGATGGCTGCGGTAATCCTGTTTTTTTATTGAGCTACTATGAAAATAAACTTCTCTAACTCCGAAAAAAGACAAAGCTAAAGAAGACCCTGCTTAATTGTTAAAAAAAAGAGAAGAGCGTTAATTAGTAAGTCTATGGATTAGAGTTGACTGGATTAAGGTCAGTATCAGTATTGACATTTCCTAACCATTTTCATTCTCTGTGGTGCAGCACTGATTTTGTGCTGCATGGATGGCTAACGGGTGCTTGAGTTTAAGAAAGGGTTGCTGCGGCGATCCTTTTTTCTTGTTGCACTAACGATGCAGATTAATTTAAGAAATACACCTATGATATTATTAAGTAAATATCGTTTAATGCAGGTGATACTATGTTTTGGATTTGGGCAATTCCTGATAAATACCCTAACAAAAGAATTGGTGAATACATTAAGGGTTCTAGTACAGATAGATTCGTTTTTAGACAAGGTAAAGTGATTAGCGAAGCTGTCATTTCACCAAAAATCGTTTTTGAATGTTCGGAAAAATATTTATCAGATGTACTACCTAACAGTGGTCAATTAATAGTCGTTTCAACAAAGGTTTTAGATATATTGCAGGATGTTTGCCCTCAAGATATACAGGTATTTGATGCAAATGTTTTTGTAGGAGAAAAGAAAATTCCTAATTATTATTTAATAAATATTGTTAATGCTGTAGAGGTGATTAACAAAGAGGCATCAGAATTTACAACTATTAAAGGAACCAATGCAATACTTGGTTTCGAAAAAATAGTTTATAAAGTAGACGGTTTGGGACAATTTAATTTAGTTAGAAATGCTGACTATCATTCTCATATTTTAGTTTCAGATTATATAAAGAAAAGATTTGAAAAGGAAAAAATAAAGGGGGTGCAATTCAACTAACGGGTGCAAGAGTTGAAGAATGGGATGGCTGCGGCGATCCCATTTTCTTTTTGTGCTAACGAAGCAGGTTAGCTGAAGAAGGATTATTATAAATAAAACAGCATATATATATTGTGGCATCAAATGTCAATACGAAAAACAAGTGGAAATGGAGGGAATTTAATATGACACACCCAGCATTAAAAATGTACAACTACCACGTATGGGCAAATGGAGTTATAATTGATCGTTTAAAAGAACTTCCAAAGGAAGTTTATTATAAGGAAATTCAAAGTGGTTTTTCTTCGGTATCAAAGGTATTGTCTCACATTTATCTCACAGATTATGCATGGTTTGACATTATCTCAGGTAAAAGTATGAATGATGCAATGGCGGTCACGAATCAATTAAGAGAACAGGTGGAAACGAAAAGTATTGAGGAAATGAAAAAAATATTTCAAGACTTATCCGAACGAAACAAAGCACTTCTGAACAGTCAAGAAGATATTGAAAAGTTGATTGTGGTGGATAATCCATATGCTGGGTTGCTTGAAACTTCTATTTCTGAATCGGTACTACACGTTGTCACTCACGGATCATATCACCGTGGCAATATAGCTACTATGTTGCGACAAATGGGGCACACCTCCGTTATGCAAGATTTTGGACTTTACCTATATTCAAAATAGAAGAGAGTAACTCAAGCACCATCCACTTTAAATGGACCAGTTCTTCAACTAACGGGTGCAAGAGTTAAACAAGGTGTTGCAGTGGCAGCATCTTTTTTCTAATTAAGCAAAAGAAGCAGGTTAGCGAGTATCCGTCAGATAATCGTATTAAACTGAGGGAGTAGAAGAAATGATAAGATACAGTAAATGTGTTTATTTCTGAAAGAGAGTACCTATAAAGAAAACTTTGATGTTTGGCATCAAAGTTTTCATCTAAAAATTATTTTTTACTAATGTTTGTTTCATATATTAGCATAGAGGATTGATCATCATCAGGAACAGCGTACATTTTCATTCCTTGTGCTGTATTTTCAAGGAATACTGGATTGCGCGTGACAACATGTCCCTGAGGAGAAAACAGAGAAATTGGCAGTTCATGAACCATATCCATTGTTTTCATATCCAGTAGGGCTAGTCCGCCCAATTCATATTTGGCAGTTGATGATCCTGGTTGTGGCAATTCCGTAATACCACTGCATATCAGATTGTCTTTGCCTGCATTCTCGCAGTCCTGATAATCGATAAAGTGGCTGGGATTATTTGTTTTTTGAACAACATTTCCTTTTTCATTAAACTCATAAAAGGTTCTTGAACCCCAACTCACAGCTTTTAAAGTTCCGTTTTTTTCATCGCGAACGATTCCTCCAATGTGGTCATTCGCACGAAATACTTCTTGGGACTCCATCGTTTCCGGATTCACTTTATAAATGATAGACTTGCTATTTGGGCGATATTCTGCAACAGGAACCCAGATTGATTTACCATCAAAAGCAATTCCTCCAGGATGATACACATCCCCTTCACCAAGCTTTAAATCTTTTAGGAGTTTTCCTTCTTTGTTAAAAAGAAATAGGTGTCCGACTCCTTTACCTGGTGTACGATCATAACCATCTTTCGGCTGGTCGTATTTAACAGGTTTTTCAAGAATTTCTACAGAAGACATGTAGTACAAGTCTCCGACTTTCGTCATTCCTTGTGGATGATAGGTGTTAAATTTCAGATCAACTTTTTCTTTCTGTTCCCAAATATTATTGCGAGTAAGTTGTTGGAATTTTTCTGTGAGTTGTTTTCCTTCTGAACCAGAAAAAAACGTGTTAGGATTTGCAAAAACTGTTGTTCCGGTTCCAATAACAAGCGTGGTAGCCAGTGCAAGAATTACTTTTTTCATCATTTCATCCTCCTGATTTTTAAGGGATAAAATAATTTAAAATTATTCAGGCAGTAAAAAAATTGATTAATCAACTGGATGTTAACCTTTATTTAAAAGATATGTTTATCAGTTAAACAATTGAAGGCTAAAGTTACCTCTATCAAACAATAGGTTATACTGTTGCACTTTAAAGTTAGATCATAACAAATCCAGTTGATGTCCTTGCCCAAAGTCATCTTAAATTTCCCCTTTTTTATGATGCTTTATGTATCTTACTATAGTAATGTTAAGTGAGAGTAATTGGTGTGTTAGGTATTTGTAAAGATTCCTATACTAACGAGGATTTATTGCTGCGGGAGCCTTTTTCTTCTTCGACTACTATGAAAATAAACTTCTCTAACTCCGAAAAAAGACAAAGCTAAAGAAGACCCTGCTCAATTGTTAAAAAAAAGAGAAGAGCGTTAATTAGTAAGTCTATGGATTAGAGTTGACTGGATTAAGGTCAGTATCAGTATTGACACTTCCTAACCATTTTCATTCTCTGTGGTGCAGCACTGATTTTGTGCTGCATGGATGGCTAACGGGGCTGGTTAGTTTAAGAAATTTTGGGGGATTGTGGTATTTATAAAATTCTGAAAATGTATAATTAATAAAACGAATTGGAAATTAAAGTAAAAACACCAAAAGGATGTGATATTTATCAAGAAATTAATTATAGGACTTAATATCGTGGTGGTTGCTCTTTTTATTTCATTAATTTCAAACGATTTCACATTATTGTATAAAATAACTGGGGCTATCGGAATAATCTCACTGATATTAAGTGCCTTGTTATCTGGAGCATTCGTGGATGGGGATAGGTTGGGTAGAAATCTAAAATCTGAATTAAAAGAGGATAGAAATCAAAGATTTTCATTAACTAATTCTATATTATTAATAGGTTTACCGAATTTATTAATTTCGGTGGTTTCCTATTTTCTAATGAAATAAATCAAAAATAGTAATCAAATCGTTAAACTAACATGTGCTTGAGTTGAATATGAATAGAGGAAAATTCTTTAATTTTTTGTATTACCAAGGAAGGAGTAACGTTCAATGGGAATGTCATACGAAGATTGTAAAAACGTTATTAGAAATATGGAAGAAAGACTTAATTATCACAAGATGATATCCAAGTACACGAAACAAACAGTAAAGTTAAAAAAACAACAAGATTACATAAAGTACTGGGAATCATCTATACAACAAGCAAAAAAAGACTATAGTTCTGTATATGATAATATTTGAAATATTTGAAAAGTTCTTCAACTAACGGGTGCAATAGTTGCAGATCAAACTGTCATTTGGAAGGTTTTCTTATTGCATTAAGGGCAGGTAGTTTCGGAAAGAAAACGTTTAGTTATAAAGATAATAGTAGATTATTAAACTCCTATGTGGTGAAGTTGTTGGCTATAAAACAAGGAGAAATAAATCTGTTACAATGAGGTGTATATTGAAAACTTATCGATTACCCATTTTCATTTTACTTATGGGCCTTATATACCTATTTGCCATTCCCAGCAAGCCAGAAGCAATCAAAATGCTATTTAAATTAATTCCAATGTGGCTAATTCTTTTCTATGCGTATAAACAAATACCTGATAAAAAATCACGCCCTCATTGGATTATATGGAGCGGATTATTTATCTGTATGCTAGGTGATGGGTTAATTAGATGGTTCGTTATCGGCTTAACAGCCTTCCTAGTGGGTCATCTGTTTTATACAGCAGGGTTTTCCCGTTATTGGCGTTTTACAAAGCTTTCACTTTTTATGA
Organism: Neobacillus sp. NRS-1170; assembly: GCF_050468025.1. Lineage (NCBI taxonomy): Bacteria > Bacillati > Bacillota > Bacilli > Caryophanales > Bacillaceae > Neobacillus > Neobacillus sp. NRS-1170. The sequence goes on from NZ_JBITPF010000003.1 coordinate 77,001, forward strand.
TTCTACCTATTGGATTATACGGCTTTGTTATGGGATATCACGTAATCGCTGCATTGCTTCGGAATCATAATGATACCTTAGTAGTTCCCGTACTTATGTATATTGTGATTATATCCCTGATGAGTTGGAGTGGATTTTTGTCCCATAATATATGGGCAATAATAGGAAGTATTTTATTTGTCCTCTCAGACTCAATTCTGTCATGGAATATGTTTGTTTCAGAGATTCCCCATTCTGATATCCTGATTATGACAACCTATTATACTGCGCAATTTTTAATTGCACACGCTTGCGTTTCTTTCCTGGTTTTGTCAGCTATTCTTCGGATAAAAAATAGGCGAGGTCTATTGACTCGCCTTTTGTATTTTATAATGGAGTTAATTTATTATTCTTTTAATGCTTCGATTTGGATGGAAATGGTAATTTTATCTCCTATTAGAAAACCAAATGGATTTATAGTTGAAGTTAAAGATAAACCGTAATCGTTTCTATAAATTTGTCCCTTACTACTAAATATCACCTTTTCATTTTCACAAGAATTCTTTCCAGATCTATTAATAGAAATATTGAAAGTTTCAAAACGTGAAAGTCCTCGAACAGTTAATAAACCATAAACATCATACTTATCTGTATCCTTTTTCACAATATTTTTTGATTTAAATGTGATTGTAGGAAATTGCTCATAATCAAATAAATTCGTCCTAAGGTGAGCATCTAGAATAGTATTATGAGTTTTAATACTAGACACATCTATATTGAAATGAATAGTTGCTGTTGTTAAATCAACTAGGTCAGCCTCAATTGAAGCATTAAATTTACGAAATGCTCCGTAAACCGTAGAAACTATCATTTTGTTTACTGAAAAATTAACATTACTATTGGCAGGGTTAACGTTCCAATTTGCTTTTGTCATTTTATTCCTCTAATTTCATCTGAGAATTGATAAAAATAAATAAAACATGGTAATAATTACAAGAATATCATATCCCATTTTGATGTGCATTACTTTAATTCTAAGGAGTAATATTCTCATTGAATTAATTAGTAGTTTAGAGAACGAAAATGAGGGACGCTCTTTATTAAAAAAGGCAAGCCAGTTTATGGAGGCTTACCGGGACGGGATGGGCATCATCACCCAGAAGGGATTTGACTCAAAAATGAATGATGGAAATTTCTGGTGATTCAAAAATTGGAAACGATTGGATCGGATTGATAATCATTATGGTAGCTTTTCTTTTTGTACAACGTGAAGGATAGCGAAAGTTGCAAAGTATTAATGACAGATTTACGCGAAGTGTAAATCTGACCATATAGGGCAATATATGTTAGGGGATTGTGCTGGAAAGCACTTGCCTATTCTAAATAAGGAGTGAAATAAGTGGCTGATAAAAACGGACGTAATCGTGTCGATAATGATGCTGGCGAAGCGGTAGGAACTGGTGTCGGTGCTGTTGCGGGTGCTGCTTTGGGTTCTGTTCTTGGTCCAATTGGGACCGTTGCGGGAGCTGTTGCAGGAGGAGCGATGGGTAACAAGGTCGGCGAGGGTGCCGATGAGACTAATGACAGTGGTGCGAACCGAGAAGATTAGTCTTTAACCAAAGAGGCACTGAATGAATTGGATTCCCAAAAAGGGAGTCCTTTTTTTATTGTACTAACGGAACAGGTTAATTCAACAAGTGGACCATCAACAACTCATGTGGAATACATGAGTTTTCCAGCTACAGCGGGGTATTATAAAAGGTGAGGTGAAGAATTCGAGTCGGGTTCTGATTTTTTATTTAATTTGACAGGTATTGCCCAAGCTGTATTACTTGAAGCCAATCATGTCTTTATATATAAAATTAGAATAGGAAATAAATTAGAAAAGGTGAGAACATGAGTCAATTATCCGAGTTGTTATCCAAACAACATAATCAAAATATCGAGGAATTAAAAGAATGGCTTCGGATTCCAAGCATCAGTTCCTTATCGGAGCATAAAGAGGACATTCAAAAAGCAGCTTCATGGATTGCCAATGAATTAGAAAGCATTGGAATGGAACATGTTGAAATTGTCCAGACAAAAGGTCATCCGATTATCTATGGAGACTGGCTTCATCAGGAAAACGCCCCAACAGTCTTAGTGTACGGCCATTATGACGTACAACCCGTTGACCCTGTTCATTTATGGGAAACGCCTCCGTTTGAACCAACGATCCGTGATGAAAAGATTTATGCCAGAGGGGCAACCGATGACAAAGGTCAGACATTCTTACATATCAAAGCAGTCGAAACACTATTGAAATTAGAAGGTAAATTACCGGTAAACGTGAAATTTTGCATCGAAGGAGAAGAAGAAATCGGAAGTCCTCATCTTCCGCCGTATTTATCCGAAAATAAAGAGAAATTATCCTGTGATGTAGTCGTTATTTCTGACTCTGATATGTGGGACAGAGGCGTCCCTGCCATCACCTATTCTTTAAGAGGTCTTTGTGCACTGGAATTTTCCCTTCATACCGCTAATTCTGATTTGCACTCGGGCATGTTCGGCGGGGGAGTTCAGAATGCCAACCATTTATTGGTACAGCTGCTTTCAACCCTTCATGATGCAAACGGAAAAGTAAATGTTGATCATTTCTATGATGATGTCGTGGAACTCACCGATTTTGAAAAGGAACAGATTAAAGCCTTAGGATTTGATGAAGAAAAATTGAAAAAATCTTTAGGATTAACAGATTTAACGGGAGGGGAAAACAATTTTCCTTACCCTGAAAAAATCAGTTCCCGGCCAACGTTAGAAATAAACGGATTATGGGGCGGATTTCAGGGAGAAGGAACAAAAACCGTCATCCCGAACGAAGCTCATGCCAAAATCACCTGCCGTCTAGTTCACAATCAAAACCCTGAAAAAATTCAGGAATTGATTAAAAAGCATCTTGAGGAACATGCACCAAAGGGATGTACGGTGAAAGTGTCTCTTGGCGATACGGGGAATCCATTCTTAACGCCAATCGACAGTCCGATGATTCAAACAGCGGCTGAAGCTTATGAAACCGTTTATGGGAAATCGCCGGTTTACAAAAGAGAAGGTGGTTCGATTCCGATTGTATCGGATTTTAACCTATCCCTAAATGCTCCTGTTGTCTTAATGGGATTCGGTTTGCCAGATGAAAATCTTCATGCTCCAAACGAACATTTTAATTTGGAAAACTTTGATAAAGGGATCTTAACTATTTGTACCTTTTTAGAACTTCTTAAAAAGTAAAATAGTGCCTATCACAACTACAATATTCAGGTAGTGACAGGCACTTGTATTTAGCTTCCAAACATCCGGTAAATCAAATAGAAACTAGCCAACCAGTGGATGTAACTAGAAATGGAGAATATGAATAAGTTAAATTTGTAAGGGTGCGCCGTTTTTGGTGCACCCTTTTTTATATAATTCATTTTGTAAGGAAAAATCATAAATAAATGAGGGGGATAATTTATGAAGAGATATACCTATATACTATTTGTGCTAATGATCGCTTTTGTTGCTGGGTGTTCATCTGAAAAACCATCAAACAAAACCAAGGAAAAAGAAGAAAAGCCGAACGAACAAGTAGACGTGGACAAAGGTCTTTTGAGTGTAAAAATTACCTTGCCAGTTTCCATGTTTGAAGGTCAAGATATAGACCAAGTAATCGCAGATGCTAAAAAAGAAGGGATAGAAGTAACAAAAAATCAAGATGGTTCCCTAACTTATAAAATGTCAAAAGCCCAACATAAGAAAATGATGAAAGAAATGAAAGAAAACATCACCAAAACTGTTGAAGAAACAAAAAACAGTAAAGACTACGCCTCTATAAAAGATATAACATATAACGATGATATCTCGGAGTTTACTGTTGAAGTGGATAAAGAAGCTTATGAAAACAGTATGGATGGTTTTGTAGCTTTGGGATTGGGGATGTCCGGCATGATGTATCAGCTATTCAATGGTGTGGACCCAAATCATTATAAAGTAACGATTTATATAAAAGACCAAGCTTCTCAAAAAGTGTTTGATCAAATCGTTTACCCTGATGCCTTAAAAGAAAAAAGTGACCAACAATAATATTTTTTAAAATTATTTTGAATTAATAATCGAATTATAGGGAGTGGAAACCATGAAAAAAAAGGGAAAAAGAATATTAGGCTTACTATTAACAACATTATTAACCATTATGGTTCTTGGAGCGTGTGGACAGGATACGAAAGATATCACAGTAAAAGACGATGCAGGAAAAAATGAAACAGCCCAAAAACAGGATGAAACGCAGAAAGAGGAAAAAGCACCCTCTAAATTAGGCTCTCGTACCAATCCAGTACCATTTCAGAAAACGGCCACGATCGATGATGAATTATACAATGATCAAGGTGATGCTTTCCCAATTAAATTTGATTTAACGATTGAAGAAGTTATCCGTGGAGATGCTGCCTATCAAAAACTAAAAGCTATGAATGAATTCAATGAACCTGCACCACAAGGCTATGAATGGATGTTAGTGAAAGCAAAAGTAAAGTTTGTTAAATCTGAAACCCAAGACTTATCATTTAACATTGATGGTATTATGAATTTTGAAATGGTAAGTGAAAGTGGAGATATTTATAGTGGTGATATTTATGGAACTACCGAACCGGCATTTAGTTTCGAAATGTATGTCGGAAATGAAAAAGAAGGATATATTGCCAATTTAGTGAAAACAGGCGAAAAAGCACAACTTCGTTATGAAGAAATGATTGGAGGTCAAGTTTTCTTTAATTTACAATAACAATCCTATAATAAAAATGACTCAGTAACCTAAAGCAGATGGAGATCACTTTAAATATTGGGGGTTTACCAGAGAATTAGCTCAGTTCACCGTGAACTGAGTTTTTTCTATAAAGCTAAATACGTAGTATGTAGTTTATTATTCTATCATTTCCATTTTATCATCTGGTTCTATGTAGTTCTGCTAACTAGAATGATAGTGTAGTTACTTATTTATTAATCCATAGATTACCAATGATGTATAATGTAGTATAATTTTAGTGAATATTATACCTTTTTGAAGGTGTTTTTTGATGTGTGTCTTCTCTAGATAAACGAAAAATGGAGATAATGAATATTGAAATCACTGAAACGAATGCTCTATGAATTAACAATGGATAAAGACTTTGTCGCTTTAAAATGCCTGATTGACCGTCCGAATGTCTTCCATGTCGTTGGGGTTAACTGAGCGGACAATTGGAAGTTTTGCGCGTGATAAGACCCGACTAGAGTAGTAAGAGAGTTGGGAGGGGTTTTTTCATCCATTTCTGAGGACCCTGAAGTAATTGTAGTGATTAGAGTAAATTCTTTTCTGAAGGGCCAAGTGCATATAAAGAGTAACACGTTCCTACATTTAAGGTAAGTAAGAGGGGAGAATCTATGTTTATGAAAACTGTCAACCATTTAATTGATCATGAACATATAAATTGGGTTCGATTGGAAATGTTATTGCGTGAAACGATTCAAGGAATCCCAAATGATACATTGAAGATCAGGAAATTTTCCGAAGGATATTCAAATCATACCTACTTGCTGACATTTGGGGACTGGGAAGCTGTGTTAAGGAGGCCGCCATTCGGTGAACTTCCAGCGAAGGCCCATGATATCAAGAGAGAATATACGATTCTATCCAGATTGCATGGAGTCTACCCTCTCGCTCCAAAACCATATTTTTATAAAGAGGACCCTTCCATTATGGAGAGACATTTTTATCTAATGGAAAAAAAGCAAGGGGTAGTAATCAATCAAAGTATTCCTGAGATCTATGGTTCCTCTGAGCTGATTGGCCCTTCCATTTCAAACAGTATTATTAATAGCCTAGTAGAGCTTCAACAGGTGGATTATAAAAAAGTGAATTTAATGGATATCGGGAAGCCGGAAGGATTTTTAGAAAGGCAGGTTCATAGCTGGATCAAACGCTACAGTCTCGTCAAGACGGATGAAATGGCAGGAGTAGCTGAATTGGAGGCCTGGCTGATCAAGCAGCGGCCGGAAACGGTCGATTCGACGATTGTTCATAACGACTTTAAACTCAACAACCTTGTCTTGGATCCGCATGACCCAGGTGTGATCAAAGGAGTTCTTGACTGGGAAATGGCCACCATTGGCGACCCGATGAGTGATTTCGGTGCCCTGTTAACATACTGGGGGGAAGCAAGCGATCCCGACATGGGCATTTCAGTGGTTACAAACCAGCCAGGCTTTTTCTCAAGAAGGGAAATGGCCGAACGATATGCGCAGGTGAGCGGTCGTGATATCACAGATATTCAATATTATGTGGCATTTAGCTTTTACAAGCTTGCCATTATCCTGCAACAGCTTTACTACCGCTGGAAAAAAGGTGAGACAGACGACGTTCGGTTTTCGAAGATGAATATACCCATTGCCAATTTATTTGATTTGGCCAATTTAACAAGGACAAATAAAATATTGTGAAAATGCCATAGGGACGGTTCTCATGGTTCAAAGGGTTTTGGTGAAATCAGAACATAACCGTCCCTTTGGTGTACTTATTTAGGCTTAGCTAACAATACATCAATACATAGCTGTCCTCTGTTCGGATTGTGGCGGAACGATGGTTATAGAGAAATAAATTCAAACTGAAATTTACTAGAATTTTTATATTAGGGGGTGGGTCATTGGAATCAATTCAGCTATTAAAACAAAAAATCGAAGATTGGGAAGATATGGAGGGAATAGATGATGATGAAGCAGAGCAGGAGTGGATTCAAGCCGGGATAAGACTTTTTGAAAGGTGTATTGCAGTGGACAGGGAGAATGAAAGTGAGTATTTACAGTCACTTTCTAGGTTGTGTTTAAACTATGGAAGAAATGAAAAAATGAAATTTTCTAATTTTCAACGAGCGGTCCGCTATTTAAAACAAGTTGTCTATTTAGCACCTAAAGATCCAAGACCATGCTATCATCTCTCATTCTTATTAGAAAAGGAAAACAATTTTGAAGGAGCGTTGTTTTACGCAGAACGTGCCATTAAATTAGGATTGGAAGAAAAACTCCTGCATAAGCTCTTTTGCAATATGGCATTTTGTTATTATAAGCTTTTGCTTGTCTCGGATGCCTATAAATACCTATATATCGTTGAAGAAAAATCCAAATCTAACAATGCGTTAGCAGCATTTTTAAAACCTTATCAAGCGAAAATAAAAGCATCAAAAAAGAAGGGCTATGTAGCACTTTCGGAGCAATATGGAACATTAATAGAAACGGAGGCAGATATAGAAAATAGTGTAGATAATGGCGAACGAGTAGTGCTGATTGTACATCCGTATAATACCGTGTTGAATGGAAAATTAGAAAGTGTTCGCTTCTCATCTGTTAAAGCGCAAATCTTAGAAACAATTATTCTAAGTGAGGAGCCTGTTTCGATTCGGCAGGTTTCAGAGGTTCTATGGGGCTACGACTCTGAAAATATGTCAGAATCCTATGTCCCAAGAATGATTAAGGATATTCGGACAGATATAAAAACAGCAACGGGGATTGATGGCAAAGAGCTTTTAAAAACAGTAGCAGGAAAATATATCTGGGACCATCAACTTTTGAGGGGAAGCATCCATTACAAAAAAATGATGAATAGACGTTCCAGTTCTAATGAGGGGATTACAATTTTGTAATCCCCTTTATTTTATACTTAGGGTAACAAATGAGGAGGCGATGTAGGATGAAATCAAACTTATTTACACTCGAACTAATGGATGGCCAGGAAAGATTATTTGAGGCATTGGAAATGAGAGGGTTTTTAGTTGAGAAAAAGGGAGCATTCCTTACATTATCTAATGGAAGTGCAGCATTAGACTACCCAGCATTAAAAGCACTTTTAAATAGTTACAATATTCCTGTGTTTTGGCACGGCAATCACTTTCAACTACTTGTAAATCGATTCCCAGTAGCCATGATGAAGAAGATTACAACGAAGCCAGGACGCGAGTTCCCGGTAAACATGAATGAATACCATTTTAGATGGAGAGCCTTTGTGAATCGAAGAAATGGGTTAAAGGTCAACACACTTGAATTAGACCCATATATCGCTTGCTTTGTGAAAGCAGTGAATCAAGCAGGAGTTTCTTGCTTAGCGGGATGTGAAGGACATTTAAAACATGCACCAAATTTACAATTTTCAGGAGTGTATAACGGAGCATGGTTTCACATCATCCAGAAGCAATATCTGAATGAATTGAAATTGAACTATACATGGGAAGTGTCATTTAAAGGTGGATCGGGTTCGAGTCTGGTTGCGGTAAAAGCAGAAACAGAAAACTGGGATATGAAAAAAATCTATGAGGATACATTAAACATGGCCTATGTATTAAAAGAAAACGCAGAAGAAATAAAAGAAAAAAAGATTTCTGTTTTTAAACGAAATAAACAAATGAAGCAAATGGCAGAATCCTATAGAGAAAGTGGTGATTATACAGGATTAATCGAATGGATGGAATCGGTAAGTGCAGCAGAAGGTAAATAGACGATTACAGTATTTCATCTGAACATGTGATACCATAAATAATAGAGCCTTGGTAACCGTTGTGTTATCAAGTTTTTTTCTATATTTTCAGATGTGGCCCCCTTATTTGTCATATGGTGGGCATATGCCGTGAAGAATGGTTTCCGGCTAACTTTAGTCCTTGAGCTAGAGTTAGCCGGGTTTAAAGTTTAAAAGATTACGCTTATTGGCAGTATAAGCCTAATCTCTCTTTTAAACCTTCTAAGATTTCTTCTGGCATTTCCTTGATCTTAATATCCCCACCTAGGAAAAGCAGCCAATTTGTTATTTCGGTCAATTCTTCGGGCTTATTAACATTGATAAAAGTCTTTAGAATGGCTGTGGCTTGGTATGGATTCGTATAGGAAATGGAAACTTTTAAAGGATGGTATTTTCTGAACTGGGCAATCGCTTTTGGACCAAGTTCTAGGACAAGGTTGATTACTTCTTCCTGCTTACTTAGTTTGTCTAAAATTCTTTTCTTACTTAATTTTTTTTTCGTCGGGTAGGGATTGACATTGGTGAGATCGTCCACAGGAAAAATCTGCTTCTTTTCTTCCTTTAAGTCAAACCCTTCAATCATCCAAAGGCTTTTCTCACGATATAGGTGCAAAAGATAAATTGGATAAGACTTTATTACATTCTCTTCATTGATGGTAATCAATAAGTAACGATCCAAAAGCAGGATTTGGATGAGTTTTTCTAACATGGGATGGGGGAGGTCTGACAGATCAAGCAGGTCGGGATTATGGGGGTTGGTGCCTTCAAATAGCAAGATTTGATTTAAAAGAACAAGGTCATCTTGCTGGTTTTTTGAGATGAGGCCCAGTAATTTTTCAGCTAAAGACTGACGACTCTTAAGATAGGGGAGTTGTTGATTTCTTGTGGCCATAAAGGCAATAAATAGAGCTTTGACTTCATTATCAGTAAAGCGAACATCGGGCAGGACAGAGTTGTGCATGACAAAGTAGCCCCCATCCCTCCCAACTTCAGCGACAAGCGGCATCCCCATGGACTCAATTTCTCTGATATCTCTAATGGCTGTGGAACGAGAGATGTGAAATTCTTGCATGATTTCAGAAATGGTAAAGTGGGCGCGGTTGTTGATATACCGCATAATGATATTAATCCGTTCAACTTTTTTCATCGGGACTCCTAAACAGTATCATTTTTTGACATGATTTAAGGCTATGATATAGCTATCAAGTGAAGAACGCAAGTCATTTGATAAATTTAAAAAAGAGGAAGGTTTTGAATATGGCAGATTTTAAATTAGAGGAAAAAGTCAGCTTTACCGTTTTAGGATTTGGAACTGAGCTTAAGAGCCATTACACAGACTTTGCTGGCTTAAATAAGGAAAAGTCAGACTTTTGGCAGGCCGTCAGCCAAGATGGAAGGCTTGAAACTTTAAAAGCCATGGCTACAAATGACTACGTTTTTGCCGTGAACGAAGCGGTGAATAACAAGATGATGCATTATGCTGGCGTCATGTCAGAGGCATCGGCACCAGAAGTAGACAGAGTTATCCAATTTCCTAAGGGGGAATACCTGGTTGTAAAAGGGGAAGGGAAGACGGCTGATGAATTGAATAATAAGCTTGCTGGCATTGCCTTTGGTCAAGTCTTGCCGGAAGCAAAGAATTTTGCCTATGTTGGTGCGCCAAATGCAACGGTTGAGATGGGGCAGCGAAACGGCTTAGTTTTTGGTGAAATGTGGATTCCTGTTGTTAGGAAATAAAGGGATAAAAGGAGGGGTGATAATGTCATATATCGTTGATTTTAAAAATGTGTCTCCGGTTGGTTTAGAGTCATCACCTGTAGTAGAAGCACTTACTGGTTTACGTGCTCATGAAGCCCGTTACTTTATGAACAAATACAAGCATGAATTTACCGTTGTACCAGCTAGCGAGTCCTGCGAGACCCTTGATTATGTGAACCGAATTTTGAAAGAACGTGATATTGAGTTTGCGGCCAAACCTTTAGAAACGTCGCGTTTTCAAGTGGAAAATATCAAAATGGCCTATGTCTTTTATGAGGATGGTCTTTCGGTCAACGTCATGTATACGGTTGATGACCCTAAGAAGCGGGCCGTTGGTTTTAAGCTTTCTGAGGGGATGGAGGTACCAAAGGAGTTAGAAGCGAAGTTTAAGTTTGCTAGGCAGAAGTCAAAACTTGCTGGAACAATTCGGGGCTCGTTTTTTGTAATTAAAGGTGAATATTAAAGTAAGCAAAAGCGCATACGATAAAACCCTCACAAATAATGATATATCAATATTTGTGAGGGTTTTTTGTTTAAGGAAATGGGTACATCATCCATTTCTTTTTATTGCTTATTAGGGATAATTTTAGACTGATCTAAATTGTGGTTTTTTTTATTTCAACTTTTATGTCCTTTAATTACAAATTTTTGCATTTTGTAAATATTTCCAAATTCCAACGGATTTCGTCACAACAATAGTGTATGATACATAGTATAAATCAAATACTGTATGACATATAGTAATGAAAAATGAGGTGGGTGGATGAGTAATTTATTGGATTCATTAACGACAGAACTTAGGAGAGGAACGTTGACATTAGCGGTTTTAAGTCAATTACGGACCCCCCAGTATGGATATTCACTTGTTCAATTATTGGAGGGATCAGGAATTGCCATTGATCAAAGTACCCTATATCCTTTGCTTCGCCGATTAGAAAAACAGGAGCTGGTATCGAGTAGTTGGGATACATCTGAGAGTAGACCCCGTAAGTACTATGTTTTAAGTGAATATGGGTTAGAGATATTTTTACAAGTAAAAAAGGAATGGATTAAGAATTCAAAAGAGCTTTATAACTTATTAAAGGGAGAGGAAGAGGATGAATCTAATTGAGATTTATATTCAGGAAGTTACTCGAAGGCTGCCTGAAAAAAATCGTGAGGATATTGCACTTGAATTACGGTCAACCATAGAGGATATGCTGCCTGATGATTACAGTGAAAAAGATATAAAGGCTGTTCTTGAACAATTAGGGAGTCCAGTGACTTTGGCTAGTGGTTATCGAGATCGGCCCATGTATCTTATTGGTCCTCGCTATTTTGATGTATATGTGACGCTGTTGAAAATGATTTTACCGATTGCCGCTGTTATTTCTTTAATCTCGATGATGGCCGAATACTTTATCGGATATGGCGGGGAAGAAGCGGTAATAAATGTTGTTTTAAGACTTTTTGGTGAAGGAATTTGGAGAATCATTGAAGTAGGGATCCAAGTATTCTTTTGGCTAACAATTGTGTTTGCGATTCTAGAAAGAACAGATAAAGGAAAAGATGAGCAGCCACTAACAGCAAGCCTTAAAAAATGGACTCCAGATGATTTGAAAAATATCCCGTATATCCCTAAGAAAAAAGCTATTTCCAAGTTCGAAGTATTTGGAGGATTAATGTGGACTGCGATTTGGGCGACATTTTATTTTTACGCGAGTCATCTTGTAGGTGTATACGAAGGAGGTAAAGACGGTCTTATATTTGTGACTTCAACTTTCAATCAAGAGGTTTTGCTTCAGTATTGGCCAATCGTTGTTATGATGATCGCATTCGAAATAGCATTATTCCTTTATAAATTGATAAAGGGACAATGGACGAAACGGATGGCAATATCCAATGCTGTCCTTCAGATAATTCAAACTATTGTATTTATAATAATAGTATTAAACCCGAATCTACTAAGCAAAGATTTTATTACGTATATGATGGATTTATTTTCCATTACGGCTACTCAATTTAAGACCTGGATCGTTGGCGGTGGAATTTTCATCTTTATAGTATCGACAGCTATCAATGTAGTTGATGGCTTTCGCAAGGCTAGAATTCGTTAATAAGTCTTTCCTATTAAAATATCAGATATAAGAAATGAAAATTGGGGTTGCAGCGGCACCCCCTCTTTAGCGTGGAGTATAGTGGTTGATGACTTTATTTAACAATTAATACCGGGCAAGATGAACCATTTTTTAAAAAAACAGAAGATTGACACTATGATAAATGATATATAAAATATTTTTATATATTTAAAGATAAAAGATTGGGGCTATGACATGATTAAAACTGAGATGAACACCGTAGTAACTTTATGTCAGCTTCACACAGACCTATCGGGACAAGACATACAAAAGATCCAAGAAGTGGTTCAAAACCTGCAATTAATTGCCGATTTAAATCAAGCAAATGTGTTTGTCGATTGTCAAACAAGAGAAAAAAAGCATGCTATTGTGGTGGCAGAAGCAGCACCTGCAACGGCCAGTTCTGTCTATAAAAATCCGGTGGTCGGGAAGTTTGCCTACGAAACGTTTGAGCCTGCTGTTTTTTATGCGTTTCGGACAGGTAAGCCGCTTTTTCTCAATCATGCCTTAACCCAGGAAGGAAAAAAAGTCGAACAAAGCGTTGTTCCGATTGTTGGAATCCATAACCAGGTGATTGGCGCATTGATCATGGAGAAAGACAACAGTGATAAGCTCCAAAATCAAAACAAACTGAAAGCGCTAACAGAAGCGAATGAGACGCTTAGCGAACTCTTATTAGGAATGGCTGAAAATCGTACTTTTATCCCAGAAGTGATGGAGGAAGCTCTATTCATCATTGACGAGGATTTACGGATTCAATATTCAAATCCTGCTGCGATGAATCTTGTTTTAGAAATGTGTTCGGAGGAATGTAAAAACGGCAATCTTTTTACTTCCTATTTTCCTAACCTTGCAGAAATATGCAGGCTGCCGGATGAACTTGTGGTCCAAGAAATCATCATTCCAAATAAAGTCTTTCAAATGAAAAAAATTGCTCTTGTGCAGCATGAGAAAAATAGCGGATCATTTATCATTTTTCGTGACTTAACAGAGCTGCGCGAAAAGGAGAGGGAGCTTACCGTAAAGACCGTGGCCATCCGGGAAATCCATCATCGTGTAAAAAATAACTTGCAAACGGTAGCGAGTCTTCTTCGGCTGCAGATGAGAAGAGGAGTCCCCGAAGAAAGCAAGTTTCATTTTATCAAGAGCCTTAACCGAATTTTAAGTATTGCTTCTGTCTATGAAATCATCTTATCCAATTCTGAAAATCAGGATGATGTAGAACTTGTTAGTTTAATAGAAAAAATCGGGAATATGCTGGTCTTTAGTGAAGATCATGAAGGAAAAATGATTTCAATCGATTATTCGGGCCCAAAGATCTTTATTAAATCGAATCTAGCTGTTTCCGTTGCTCTAGTAATAAATGAATTAATACAAAATTGTGTGAAGCATGCATTTGCGGAGATGACAGAGGGCCAAATTGATGTAGTCATCCAGGAAGAGGCTTCAACAGTAAGAGTCCTCGTAAAAGATAACGGAATTGGCTATACTCCTTCCATGAAGCCGTCATTAGGACTAGATATCGTTAAAATGATGATTGAACACGATTTAACGGGCCATTTTTCCATGGAAGGAACAAGGGAAGGAACGGAAGCAATCGTCGAATTTCCTTTTGCGAGGGAGGTTTAAGGAATGAAAAAGCGAATTATCGTAGTGGAAGATGAGTCCATCGTCCGATTGGATGTTTCCCTCATGTTAAAGGATGCGGGCTATGATGTTGTAGCGGAAGCCGCTGATGGCGAAAAAGCCATTGAATTGGCCTACAGCCTTAAGCCCGACTTAATGATCATGGATATTAAAATGCCGAAGCTAAACGGTTTAAAGGCCAGTGAGATTATTTCCAACAAATTCAATATACCGATTTTGCTGTTAACGGCCTATAGTCAAAAGGAATATATAGAAAAAGCGAAGAAGGCCAATATTTTAGGGTATCTTGTAAAGCCGATTTCGGAGGCCAACTTGATTCCGGCGGTTGAAATTGCTTTGAAGCAGGCTGAAAATGCTATCCTTTACAAAGAAAAAGTAGAAGAAATGAATCGGGAACTAAAAAACCGAAAGCTCGTGGAAAAAGCAAAAGGAATTTTAATGAAACAATTGAATTTACCGGAAGAAACAGCTTACAATAAGATTAGGGACCTCAGCATGAAAAAACAAATGCCAATGGAAAAAGTGGCAAAGTACATTATTTTGAAGTACCCAAGTTAGTTTACAAGTGAATAGATGAAGCAATGGTGCTTAGTAGGTTTTATTTTTTATAAAAATAAAGTCTATTAGGCATTTTTTTATTAATTTGAGAGGCGGGTTTGTCGTGAACGAAGAGAAACAGCGGTTTATACAGGAGTTTGTCCCAGGGAAACAGGTTACTTTAAGCCATATAATTGCCAATCCGGATCCGGATATGTTTGAAAAACTGGGGATCCTGGAGGCTGGGGCATTAGGGATTTTGACGCTGACCCCAAGTGAGACGGTGATTATTGCCGGAGATTTAGCCACCAAATCGGCTAATGTCAAGTTAGGATTTTTGGATCGGTTTACCGGAAGTCTTGTGATTGTCGGCAATGTTTCAGAGGTGGAAATGGCGATGCGGGAAATTAACCGTTTTTTGCAGTTTACATTGAAATATACCCCGGCCGAGATCACCAAGTCATAGAATCATAAAATAGATTTTTTCGGGGAAAGGAGGAAATCTGATGATGAAAAAGAAACGAGCCATGCTGATTGGTTCCATTGGGGCGGGAAAATCGACGTTAACGAATGTATTGCTTGGCCGGGAAGTGCCTGCTGTCAAAACGCAGTCCTTAATTTACTATGATTGGATTGTGGATACTCCAGGAGAATATTGTGAAAACCCATTCTTCTATAAAAATATCATGGCAACGGCATTAGAAGTGAGCCATGTCCTGTTTTTACAGGATGCGACCAAGAAGAAAATGATTTTCCCGCCAGGATTTAGCAGCGGAATCAATAAAATTCCCATAGGGGTCGTCACAAAAAGTGATTCAGACCAGGCTGACGTTGAACTAGCCGTTTCTTTGTTAAAAAAGGTAATCGTAACCAAAGGTCCGATTGTCATTACCTCTTCCCTAAAAAATGAAGGAATAGAGGAGATCCGGAATCTGGTAAACTTCCGTTCGACAAAGGAAATGAAGCAGTATCTGGAAGGAAATCCATCCCCATTTGTTATTTTTTAAATGAAAACCTTTACAATATCCAGAAAATAATTTATATTATGAATACAAATGAATTTAATGGCAATGGCGCCTCTTTTAAACTATCTAATTTTGGATAGTTTACAAGGGGCGCTTTTTGTATTTTTGGGGGAGTTGAGATGAATTTCAAAGGCCCGCAAAAAGAAGAAATGATCAGTGCGGGAATCGATATTGGCACAAGTACTACAAAACTAGTAATCAGCCGGTTCACGTTAATGAATATGGCTGGCGGGGCACATGTTCCGCGAATTGAAATTATTGACAAACAGGTCATCCATCGCAGCCCGATTTACCGGACACCGCTGCTTTCACCAACCACGATTGATATTGAAAAAATTGAAGACCTTGTCAGAAAGGAATATCAGAAAGCAGGTATTGAGCCGAAGGATATTCAAACGGGGGCAGTAATTATTACGGGTGAAACAGCCACAAAGTCAAATGCAGAAGTCATGCTGCATCAGTTGTCTGACCAGGCTGGGGAGTTTCTAGTTGCAACAGCTGGTCCTGACTTAGAAGGAATTATTGCCGCTAAGGGATCTGGTGCCTTCGAATATTCGAAAGATACGGGGAAGGTTATCGCCAATATCGATATCGGCGGGGGTACCGCCAATGTGGCCGTTTATAAATCTGGCAGACTTTGTGGAACCTGTACGCTACATGTAGGCGGCAGATTAATTGAATTGAACGATAATAAAATCCAGAGTATTTCTCCGCCTGTTAAGAATTTACTGCGAAAATGGGATTCAAGGATGGTGGAGGGGCAGGACAAAAATCCAGCAGCGATTAAACTAGTAACCGATTTTATGGCAGATGTCATTGCGCGGATGTTAAAAAAGGCACTCACAAACGAGGATCTAACGCTGCTGCTAGGGCATGAACCTAACTGGGTAGAAGATATTGAGGAGATTATGTTCTCAGGCGGGATAAGTGAATGCATTTATCAGCATGAGACTGGATCCGTACAGTCGGCCAAATACGATGATATCGGGTTGATGTTAGCGGCCTCCTTAAAGGAAAGCGCAAGTCTTGCTTGGTGGACTTGGGTAAAGCCGCAGGAAACGGTTCGGGCCACAGTGCTGGGCGCCGGAATGCAAACGACTGAAATCAGCGGTGCAACTATTGAAACTGATCAACGTAAATTGCCGATGAAAAACTTGCCGGTATACCGGATTCGATTTGAGGGTGATTTTAAAACGGTAATAAACCAATTATCCAAGCGGATTGAGGAAGCACTCGATCTCTATGACCCGCAGCGCGAGGGACAGAATTTTGCAGTTTATTTTTCAGAACTGCCTTACTTAAGATTCCGTGAAATCGAGGAATTTGCCGAATCAATCCTCAAAGCAATGAAACAAAAACCGAATCAAAATCAGCCATTGGTCGTTGTGCTTGACCGGGATTATGCAAAAGTTCTCGGGCAAACACTCAAGCGGAAGTCACCGGTCAAATCCGTCATTTGTATTGATCAAATTAAAGTTGAAAATGGGGACTATTTGGATATAGGCCAAGTGCTCGAAACCGATGTTGTTCCTGTCATCATAAAAACATTAACATTCCAGAAATGACGAAAGGGGGCATTCTTATGAGATTAAAGTCCACCTATTTAGGTACCGTCTATCAATTTTCCTCACTAAAGGATTTATTTGCGAAAGCAAATGAAGAAAAATCCGGCGACCGCTTAGCAGGGATCGCTGCTGAGACGGTTCAGGAAAGAATTGCAGCCAAACAAGTGTTGAGCTATTTAACACTACAAGATATTAGGGAAAATCCATTGCTATCCCCTGAAGAGGATGAGGTTTCAAGGATTATCGAGAGTCAGATCAACGAACCCATCTATCAATCGATTAAAAATTGGTCTGTTTCCGAGCTTCGCGAGTACATCCTGAACGATACAACTACCGGAGAAGACTTGAAACGTCTCAGCCGAGGTCTGAATAGTGAAATGATTGCTGCGGTGGCAAAGATCATGTCCAACCTCGATTTAGTCCATGCCGCCAATAAAATTGAAGTGTTAACCAAATGCAATATTACGATTGGTCAAAAAGGAGTGTTAGCCTCAAGGCTGCAGCCGAACCATCCGACGGATAACGTCGAAGGGATGATGGCCTCCATGAAAGAGGGCCTTGCCTATGGGATTGGAGATGCCGTTATTGGAATAAACCCGGTAGATGACTCCGTTGAAAGTGTAAAACGGTTATTGCATGCGACACATGACTTTATTCAAAAATGGGAAATTCCAACGCAAAACTGTGTGCTTGCCCATGTGACAGCTCAAATGAAAGCGGTCCAGCAGGGGGCGCCGGCAGATATGATTTTCCAGAGTATTGCCGGAACCGAAGCGGCGAATCGTTCTTTCGGAATTACCGCTTCTCTCTTGGAGGAAGCCAATGAAATGGCGAAAGTATACGGTACAGGAACGGGTCCCCAACGTTTGTATTTTGAGACAGGTCAAGGCTCGGAATTATCTGCCGAAGCTCATTATGATATCGACCAATTGACATTGGAATCCCGGAATTATGGCTTTGCCCGCTACTATGACCCGTATATTGTCAATACAGTAGTCGGCTTTATCGGACCAGAGTACTTGTACAACAACAAACAAGTAATTCGAGCCGGTCTTGAAGATCATTTTATGGGAAAAATGCATGACATTCCAATGGGCGTTGATATTTGCTATACGAACCATATTAAAGCAGATCAGAATGACATTGAAGATCTGAGTGTACTGCTTTCGGCGGCCGGGGTGAATTTTATTATTGCTGCGCCAATGGGTGATGATTGTATGCTCAATTACCAGAGCTTAAGTTATCACGATGTTGCAACATTAAGGCAGACCTTGAATAAACGGCCGGCACCATCATTTGAAGCATGGCTGGAGAAAATGGGGATTTTTGAAAACGGGAAATTAAGTAAATATGCAGGAGACCCTACGATTTTTTCACGATAGGAGGTGGAAGGAGTGAATCCTGAGTTAGTGGAGCAAATCACGAAAATGGTAGTTGAAAAATTGAAGACAAAGACCGCTGCTGGCAATGCGGCGGTGGAAGAAATTAAGCAACAGGCGAATCATGATACATCGGCAAAAGTGGAAGTGAAATTTTGGAACCACCGGACGAATCATGTTGAATCAGAGTGCAATCAAAGTCCGGGCTGTACGGAATCAGTCGATGAAAAAGAAATACTTCTTGAACCAAAGCCGCCTGTCGGACTTGAAAATCCGATTAATAAGGAAGAGCTGGACCTTTTAATTAGCAAAACACCGGCAAGAATTGGCGTCGGCCGTGCGGGATTAAGGCCCAAAACGGACACTTGGCTGAAGTTTCGCTTTGACCATGCGGCGGCAGTCGATGCCGTTTATGGTGATGTCGACCCGAAAATTCTAGAAAGCTTATCCTTATTAAAAGTTAATACAAGGGTTTCCGACAAAGAGGTTTATATCCGCCGCCCTGACTTCGGCCGAAAGCTTTCTGATGAGGCAATGCAATTAATTGATCAAAAATGTAAAAAGTCTCCAACGGTTCAAATTATTGTTTCTGACGGCTTAAGTTCGAAAGCGGTCGAGGAAAATTTAGAGGATGTTTATTTATCTCTTAATCAATCGCTTCAAAGCTTAGGGCTCGATGTCGGAACACCATTTTTTATCGAAAAAGGCCGGGTGGCGGCAATGGACGATGTTGGGGAGCTTCTGAAACCGAAAGTGATCGTTTATTTGATTGGTGAACGTCCAGGTCTCGTGAGTGCGGAATCATTAAGTGCGTATCTCTGTTACGAACCACGCCACGGCACCATTGAGGCCGACCGGATGGTCATCTCCAATATCCATAAGGGAGGCATTCCACCGGTGGAGGCAGGCGCCTATATCGGAACGGTCGTGCAAAAAATATTAAAATATGAAGCCAGCGGTGTTTCGCTGGTACAAAAAGAGCAATAAGGGGAGGGTTAAAAAATGGCATTAGAACGAATTCATGCAGAAATCTTGGCTGTTCGGATTATTCCAAACGTTGACCCTGCCTTAGCAGCTCAGTTTCAGTTAAAACCCCATCAACGGAGTTTAGCGATTTTTACCTCAACGATTGACGATGTCGGCTATACAGCTCTTGATGAAGCAACGAAACGCGCAGATGTTGATGTTGTCTATGCAAAGTCCTTCTACGCAGGTTCCGCGCATGCCTCAGGGCCATTGTCGGGGGAGATGATCGGCGTGTTGGCCGGCCCGAGTCCAGATGAAGTGAAAAGTGGGATTGATGCGGTGATTCAAACCGCAGAAAATGAAGCGTATTTTGAGGCAATTAATGAGGAAAAAAGCCATGCAATGTATGCCCATGTGGTGGCGAGAACTGGTTCCTATTTATCGGCAGAGGCCGGCATTAATCAAGGTGAGGCGCTTGCCTATTTGATTGCCCCGCCGCTAGAAGCAGTTTATGGAATCGATGCCGCTTTGAAGGCAGCGGATGTTGAACTCGTTAAGTTTTTTGGTCCGCCTTCGGAAACAAACTTTGGCGGCGGGCTTTTAACCGGTTCGCAATCGGCTTGTCAGGCTGCGGCTGATGCCTTTCGTGATGTGATTATCGAGATTGCGAGAAATCCACGGCAGTATTAGTAATTGGAGATTTGTCTAGTTTCCAAATAATATCCAGCATATGTCGTAAGATTCGAAAAATAGGTAGTAAGTGACTGGAAATAGGTAGTAAATGAGCAGAAATTTGTCGTAAGTTTATGGAGATTGGGATAGTTTCCAAATAATATCCAGCAAATGTCGAAAGTTTCGAAAAATAGGTAGTAAGTGGTAAAAATACAAGAAAGAAAGGAGTGTCCCTGTTGCCATTTGATTTAGATCTACAATCCATTCAAGAAATGCGGGATGCAGTTCAGAAAGCGAAAGAAGCGCAGCAAAAGTACTTGGCGTTTTCCCAAGAACAAGTCGACATGATTGTGAAACGCGCTGCCGAAGCGGCGGCTGCCAAATCACTTGTATTAGCCCAGATGGCGGTCGAAGAAACCGGGATGGGTGTGGTCGAACATAAAAAAATGAAAAATGACGTCGGTTCACTTGCTGTCTATGAATCTATTAAAAACGAAAAGACAGTTGGAATCATTAACGAGGACCGAACAAAGAAAATCGTCGAAGTCGCCACACCTTTTGGGGTGATTGCCGGGATCATTCCCACGACAAATCCAACTTCGAGTGCGATTTTTAAAGCATTAATCGCACTAAAAACAAGAAATGGAATCGTTTTTAGTCCGCATCCACGGGCAGTGAAATGTTCAGTCGCCGCTTTAAAGATTTGTTTGGAGGCAGCGGTTGATGCGGGAGCGCCGGACGGAATTATCGGCTGGATCTCAAAACCAACAATGGCAGCAACCACTGAATTAATGCGCCATCGTGATATAGATTTGATTTTAGCAACTGGCGGAAAAGATTTAGTCCGTGCTGCCTACAGTTCAGGTAAGCCTGCCTATGGGGTCGGTCCTGGAAACGTGCCCGTCTATATCGAAAAAACGGCCAATGTCGAAAAAGCGGTCAAAATGATTGTTCAAAGCAAAACGTTTGATAACGGCACGATTTGTGCAACGGAACAAGCCATTGTGGTTGACCAGAATGTCAAAGAAATGGCCGTAAGGGAGCTTAAAAAGAATGGTGCCTATTTCTTAAATGAGCAGGAGAAATCACTTTTAGAAAAGGTGATTTCACCATCGCCAGGAAAGCTGAATCCGGCAATTGTTGGTCAAAGTGCTGTCAAGATTGCGGAATTATCGGGTATTTCCGTTCCAGCCGACACAACGATATTAATTGCGGAAGAAACGCGGATAGGGAAGGACGTTCCTTTTTCCATTGAAAAACTGTCGCCGATCTTTCCGATTTATACAGCTGAAACCTATGAACGTGCAAAAGAGCTATGCGTAAAAATCTTACATTTAGGCGGGATGGGACATAGCTTATCGCTTCACACCGATGATGACAAGGTTGCCCGTGAATTTGCGCTATTCATGCCAGTATCACGACTGATGGTGAATACTCTTTCATCCATTGGTGCGGTTGGAGCCACAACAGAATTGATGCCCTCGCTGACACTTGGCTGTGGATCATTTGGCGGTAATATTACTTCAGACAATCTAACGGCCCGCCATTTAATCAATATCAAAAGAATGGCCTATGGAACAAAAGAGGTAGACGTTCCAAAACCATCCAGCAAAAGTACTTCTCCACATTGGGGTGCCAGCAACCATGTAGATGAGATTGTGAATCAGGTATTAAGCAATGTGAATGGAGCGGGCCAGCTAGATCCGCAGGTAATTTCTGAATTGGTCAATCAAGTATTAAAAAAATATCAAATGAATTAATAGGAGGAATTTACAATGGCTAGAGAATTAACTGCATTAGGAATGGTGGAAACAAAAGGTTTGGTAGCATCCGTGGAAGCGGCAGATGCAATGGTAAAGGCAGCAAACGTACATTTAGTCGGTAAAGTACATGTTGGCGGCGGGCTTGTAACGGTTCTTGTCCGCGGAGATGTAGGTGCGGTTAAAGCGGCAACTGAAGCAGGTGCGGCAGCAGCAGAACGTGTTGGAGAACTATTATCAGTTCATGTCATCCCACGTCCACACAACGAATTGGAGAGCATTTTACCAAAATTAGAAGTAGAAGTGTAAGAAGTAAGGAGCCAATTCGATGAATGAACAAGCCATTCGAACAGTTGTTGAAGAAGTGATTCAGCAATTGTTAACAAAGAACTCCAGAGAAAGTACAATCCCGATGGCTGTCTCTGCCCGCCATTGCCACTTAAGTCAAACTGACTTAGAAACGCTATTTGGAAAAGGGTATGAGTTAACGAAAAAAGCGGACTTGTCTCAGCCCGGTCAATTTGCGGCCAATGAAACGGTGGTCATTGTCGGACCAAGAGGAAGCATTGAAAAAGTGCGAATCCTTGGTCCGGCCCGCTCTTTAACACAGGTGGAAGTCAGCAGAACGGACGCAGTAAAGCTTGGGGTGAATCCACCCGTAAGGGAATCGGGCAATATTGCTGGTTCTGCACCGATTACTCTCGTAGGGCCCAAAGGAAGTATTTTTAAAAATGAAGGACTGATCATTGCCCAGGCTCATATTCATATGCACCCAGAGGATGCCGCATATTTTGCCGTAGAAAACGGCGAGTATGTACGAATCCGAACAGAAGGGGAACGCCCGGTTTCGTTTGAAAAAGTACTAATTAGGGTTTCACCGAGATATCGGCTTGAGATGCATATCGATACTGATGAAGCTAATGCCGGCTTCATTACAAGCGGTCAGGCAGGTTTCCTTGTCAAGGATGGGGAGCCTTTCGTAAAACCCCAGCCTGTGACCAATCAGGAATTACCTGAACAAAAAGAACCAAAAGCAGTAAATTTTCAAAAAAATCTCTTAACCAAAAGAGATGTGCAGGCATGGCAGTACGAAATGATTTCGGTTCGAAAAGGTACAATTGTGACTCCAATGGCACGGGATGCCGCAAGAGAGTTGAAAAAAACCATCCAGGTTATGGATTAGTTTAAGGGGATGATTTTTTGATAGTAGGAACGGTGATTGGAAATGTGTGGGCGACAAGGAAGGAAGAGAATCTAACAGGATTTAAATATTTATTTGTCCAGCCGGAGCTTCCTTCCGGGGCGCCAATCCTTTCACCGTTTATTGCGGTGGATCGGATTGGTGCCGGAGTCGGAGATAAAGTGATGGTCACAACGGGAAGTGCGGCGGCAAATATTATC
The DNA here is from genome assembly GCF_050468025.1 of Neobacillus sp. NRS-1170. Classification (NCBI taxonomy): domain Bacteria; kingdom Bacillati; phylum Bacillota; class Bacilli; order Caryophanales; family Bacillaceae; genus Neobacillus; species Neobacillus sp. NRS-1170. Next base: position 100,355 of record NZ_JBITPF010000003.1, read on the forward strand.
GGTGACCAAAGAATGCCGATTGATGCTGTCATTATCGGAATTATCGATTCGATTGATGTAGAAGGAGGTGCGTAAACGATGTCAAAAGCCTTAGGAATGATTGAAACAAGAGGGCTGATTGCCTCGATCGTTGCGGCAGATGCAATGGTCAAAGCAGCGGATGTACGTTTAGTTAAAAAAGAAAAAGTAGATGCCGGACTCGTTTCGATTTTAGTAGAAGGAGATGTCGGGGCTGTTCAGGCAGCGGTCGATGCCGGCAAGTATGCAGCTCAAAGTGTAGGGGTGCTGGTAACCGCGCATGTGATCCCGCGTCCGGATGAGGGAGTAGGGCAAATGTTGGCACAGGCGCCGAAAAAGGGCGAGGAGAAACCAAAACCTGCAAAAAGAGGTCAAAGAGCAAAACAAGAAGAGCCACCAGCACAAACGGAATAATTTTTAAAAGATTGGAGGATGAAACATGGCTTTCAAACGTAAAAAAATTGCCGTGATTGGTGCAGGGTTTACTGGTGCAACAGCAGCACTGATGGTTGCGCAAAAAGAATTAGGAGATGTCGTTCTACTTGATATCCCGTCTCAAAACGATCCGACCAAAGGGAAGGCACTGGATATGCTGGAAGCAAGCCCTGTCCAAGGCTTTAATGCAAATATAACGGGTACCTCAGATTATGCGGATATACAGGATGCTGATTTGGTGTTAATCACGGCAGGGCTGCCGCGGAAACCGGGGATGAGCAGGGATGATTTGGTTTCTACCAATGCAAAAATTATCGAGCAAGTCTCGGAAAATATTAAAAAATACGCGCCTAATAGTTACATTATCGTCTTAAGTAATCCCGTTGATGCGATGACCTATGTTTGCTTTAAAACAACAGGGTTTCCTAAAAATAGGGTGATCGGTCAGTCCGGTGTCTTAGATACTGCGCGTTTCAACACTTTTGTTGCACAGGAATTGAATGTGTCAGTGGAAGATATTTCGGGATTTGTCCTTGGCGGGCATGGGGACGATATGGTCCCATTGGTTCGATTCTCTTATGCCGGCGGAATCCCGCTTGATAAAATTCTCCCGCCTCAGCGAATTGAAGCGATTGTGGAAAGAACGCGTAAAGGCGGCGGCGAGATTGTCAGTTTGCTAGGTCAAGGCAGTGCCTACTACGCACCGGCAGCTTCGATGGTCCAAATGGCTGAAGCCATATTAAAGGACAAAAAACGAATCTTGCCATGTATTGCCTATCTGGAAGGGGAATATGGCTATCAGGATTTATATCTAGGTGTTCCAACGATCCTTGGCGGCGATGGGATTGAAACGGTCATTGAAATTGCGTTAACCCCTGAAGAAAAAACAGCCCTGGATCAATCAGCCCAATCTGTTCGCAATGTCATGTCGATATTGAAGACACTATAATATTTGGATAATATAACCTGTGAGTCCTTCTACAATTCTATATTAAACTAGTAACTACTAGTTTTGGAAATAGTCTTGTAGGGGGATATTGTTTTCGTTTAATATTTCCAGAAGATTTACTATGAAAGGGGAAGGGTTTATGGAGCAGGGAAACAACCATTTACAGAAAGCGCTTAAACCAATCCATCTCTGGGGTATTGCCGTAGGGATGGTTATATCCGGCCAATATTTTGGCTGGAACTATGGTTTTGAATCAGGCGGCACCATCGGCCTCGGCATTGCCGCACTGATTATTATTGTCTTTTATACGACCTTTATCTTTAGTTATTCAGAGCTTTCAACTTCCATCCCTCATGCCGGCGGGCCGTCTGCCTATGCCCGAAAGGCAATGGGGCCGTTTATGGGCTTTATAACCGGTTTAGCCTGTTTACTGGAATTCGTTTTTGCCCCTCCAGCGATTGCGGTTTCTGTTGGAGCGTATATCAATTTCTTAATCCCAAGTATTAATGCCGTTTATGCAACGGTCGGAATGTTTATTTTATTTATTTTGGTCAACCTTATCGGTGTAAAAGGTGCCGCTGTCATTGAGTTAGTGGCAACGGTATTGGCACTAATCGGTCTCGCGATTTATTATGTGGCCGGTTTACCTCATGTTCAATCATCCAATATCTTTAATGATATGGCTTTTAGTCATGGCTGGACCGGTGTTTTGGCAGCGATTCCATTTGCCATTTGGTTCTTCCTTGCGATTGAGGGGGGAGCGATGGCAGCAGAAGAGGTGCGCGATCCGAAGAAGGATATTCCAAAAGGCTTTATTTCCGGGATTTTAACGCTTGGTGTGGCAACGATTTTAACCTTAGTCGTAACGGCAGGACTTGGCGGAGGTACCGGTAAACCGGCGGATTATCCACTTCCACAGGCATTGGCAAGTATTTATGGAGAGGGCAGCTTTATTCCAAAATCAGTTGCCATTATCGGTTTATTTGGTTTAATTGCCAGCTTACATGGTATTATTATTGGTTATTCCCGTCAAACGTTTGCCCTAGCTCGTGCAGGATACCTGCCTAAGTTTTTGTCTAACCTTTCAAAACGCGGAGTGCCGCATTGGGGCTTGATTGTTCCTGGAGCGATTGGAGTAATCGCAGCAGGCTCAGCAAACTTTGCAAATGCGTTGATTATCCTATCCGTTTTTGGTGCGATTACGATGTACTGCTTAAGTATGGTTTCATTGTTTGTGCTGCGGAAAAAAGAGCCGAATTTGGAAAGACCATTTAAGGTGACCTATCCTGTGGTACCGGCTATTGCATTAGTATTGGGCGTTTTCTCTTTCTTCTGCGTGGTAAAATACAGCGTGTTAACGACAACTCTTCCATTGTTTGGAGTGCAGCTGCCTTTGGCGGGTGTGATTCTGACTATTTTTGGTGTGGCGATTGTCTACTATTTCTTAGTAGGATCCAAGAAACTTCGTCCAATGTCGGAGGAGTTTGTTTCCATTGAGGATGTGACTTCAGAAATAGGGACAGAGGAGCAAATAGGATAACGTTCAATAGAAAAAGATGTTCCATTGAGGTGGAGTCCTACCCCCGTCAAGCAGTAAGTATATAAAAAGGTGCACTATTTAAGCTACCTTAGCCCTGAACTCTATAGGGCTAAGGTTATTTTAGCTTTTATATAAAATAGGGTTTAGAGAAATTTTTCATTCTATCATCGCAGGATGGTTTTTTCAGAATATAAATTTCTTTTACCTATTTTCCCATTTGCCACCATTGTACCCAAGACATCCAAAACAGCTCGGGCTGCCAGCAGTGAGGTTTTGTCACTGACATCATATGGAGGTGATACTTCAACAACTTCCATCGCGCACACGCCTTCCTTAGCGACAAGCTGTAAAAATTTCAATGCTTCGCGTGGCAGGAAACCGCCTGGTTCAGGTGTACCCGTTCCAGGAGCAAAACCAGGATCGAGACTATCGATATCGAAACTTAAATACACGGCTTTTGCATTCTTCCAGGCCGTTTCCAAAGCAATTTCAGCTGCTTTCTCAATACCCATCGTTTCCACATCTGTCATGGTTAAAATAGTAGTATTTCTTTTTCCAGCATTGGAATAGCCTTCACGTGGGCTAATCCATCCACCTTGACCCACTTGTACGAGATTTGATGCCGGAGCATTCGGAATATTAGTGGCATGGAACCAAGGTGTACCATGCATTCTTTCATCCATATCCTTTTCACCCATGTCGACATGGCGATCTAAATGGATGATTCCAACGTTCCCATCAACATTTTCGGCAATGGCACGCAAACACGGATAACCGATAGCGTGATCTCCACCAAAAATGATGGGCATGGTTCCCGAAGAAAATACATGTGATACGGCTTTTGTAATTTGATCAAAGCTTTTTTCAATATTGGCGATGGTAAATACATCACCGATATCCACCATATCTAGTGACTCTTTTAAATCAACACCTAATTCAAAAGAGAAGGAAGTAAATAAACTAGAAATGCGGCGAATCGCCTGCGGGCCAAATCTGGTTCCAGAGCGGTAAGTGGTTCCAATATCGAAAGGAACTCCCATAAAGGCCACGTCATATTTTCCAACTTCACGAACATCTTCTAAATAAGGGACTTTGAGAAAAGTATTAATGCCGGAATAGGGTGGTAAAGATCCTCTAGAAAAACATGAAATCGTTCTATCTCCAATGGATTCAGCAGCTTCCAATCCAAATTCTAGTCCTCGTTTGATTTCTTCCTCTGCTTTCACTCTTGGAACTTCCTTTTCTTTTTGGGCGGCAATGACACCTAAAAGATCGTTTTTGGTTTCAGAGTCCAATCCTGTGCTCGGTTTGTATTTAAGTCCATGATTATCAAAAAATCCCATTTTATATTCCTCCTAGTAAAGTATTAAATTATTTACATCCGGTTAAAAAATAGCCGGAAGAAATGAAGATTCACCAAAGACATAGAGGATTCCCATGCCCAAACTGTAAATCGCTGTAGCAAACGCGAAGGTTCGAAAGGCTATTTTATTCTTGAAAATGCGTGTAAACCCGAAAAAACAAGCCAGGGCCAACAGGGTATGAGAAGTCAACAAACCGACGACAAACGCTAGAACAACGATGATCCCATGATCCAAATGACCGACGCTCGAAGCAGCGGTAAACAGCATCAATTGGGTAGGAGTTTCAGCGCCAATACCGTGAGCGATTCCAATGGCGAAAGAACCGGTACGGGAAACATTGATATTGATGCTGGAATCAAAACCTCGGTATTTCTTGAAATAACGACCAGTAAGTAGGGCAAACAAATTATAAAAACCTGTAAATAGGATTCTCCATCTACTAACCATGATGATTTCTTGGCTGTTTTTATAAAGAGAAAGCAATAAAAAAGAGGCCAAAATAATAAGTGTTACTCCAACAACCGGTTCCATCACGTTATCAACCCAAGAGGGGAGTGTGCTTCCGAACAGTACCGCCATTCCGCCAAGCACAATAATGACGACTTCATGACCCATTGCGTACCAAAAGGCCAAAATAAATCCCTTCTTCTGTTCTTTCTCACCACCTACCAAATCTGTGATGGCCGCGATGTGGTCCCAATCAATCCCATGCCGTAATCCCAAGAATACGGAAAGTAATATAAGGCCAAAGATTGCATTATCCACTTTAAAACCTCCCTGTAAAATGTTCATTTTGGGCAAATTCTCTAAGTATTGTTATAGCTTCATCGACTGTTCGAGGTATTGTACGAAATTTGTGTCTAGGAAGGTTTATAAAGGGAAGTGACAGCATCGGCAATCGTAAGCGCGCTTTTTCCATTAGTTTTTCATCAAGAACCAAAGAGGGTGACCCTTCCGCTAACAGACGGCCTTCACTTAGTACAAACAGATGATCCGCCCAGTTAGCTGCAAAATCGACATCATGAGTCAGAACGATAACAGTTTTTCCAATAATGTGTAATCCTTCTAAAAGAGCGTATATGCTCCGATAACCTTCAGGGTCCAAGCCGCTAATCGGTTCATCTAAAACCAAAACATCAGCTTGAGTAACAAGTGCTCTAGCAATACCTATTCTTTTTTTTTGACTCTTGTTTAAATAACTTATGGTTTGATACTTCGACTCAAGCATGCCAACCATTCCTAGAGCCGTCTCTGCCAATTTAATTTTCTCTGCTTTAGGCAGTGATTTATTGTCGATTCCAGCGGTTACATACTCCCAGACAGTTCGAATAAAAAGGGATGAGCGTAAATCTTGTTCTACAAATCCGATACGTTCTCGGATGTATTTTTTTGGCTTTGATAGAGTTTCTTCACCAAATATTCGAATGGAACCGCTCTTAAGGAGTAATACACCACTTAATTGATTAGCAAGTGTTGTTTTTCCAGAGCCGCTACTACCAAGAACCACTACTTTACTATTAAATGGCACTGCTCCGGAAATATCCGAAAGGCCTCTGTCGCCATTGGGAAAAACATAGGATAGATTATGAAACTCCAATGCATACATTCTAGGTAACACCATCCTATATAGGAAAAGATCCTTTACTTATTTGTAATACTAAATGTCTCATTAACTACTAAACCCCAAACTATGAATCAGCAGAAATACTTTTCTCCTGACTTTCTATTAACAGGTACTCATCGTTCACATCATCAAAATGTAACTTTCGAAGCCGCTGACGGAAGAATTTTGTCAAGAAAAGCAGATAGATAAATCCGATTGCCATCCAGCTGATTCCTAAAATGAGTGCATGAATATTCAAATAGGACCATAGCCACATGATGAATCCTGCACCAATAAGCGGAAAAATAAGATAATGAATGGTTTCAGCGAAAGAACGCTTATGATTCCTTACATAATAGTGGGCAATGACTGAAAGATTTACAAAGGTGAACGCAATCAGGGCTCCGAAATTAATAAACGTAATCGCTGTATCTAGGCTTAGTACAATTCCTAATAAGGAAATGAAACTAACAACTATAATACTAGTGGAGGGCGTTCTAAATCGTGGATGAATATAGCCGAATATTTTTTTCGGTAAAACCGAATCACGGCCCATTACATACAACACGCGTGAAACACTCGTAACGGACGAAACACCCGAAGTAAAGTTCCCGATAATCATGACAGTAATGAATAAAGAGCTAAATAAGTTTCCACCGATCATTTTGACAAGTTCGAGTGCTGCAGAATCAGTGTTTTTGAAATGAAATCCTGGAAAGACAATCTGTGCCAAATAGGATGAACCGATGTAAATAATACCCATGATAAGCATCATCAAAAAGATTGCTTTTGGAATCGTTTTCTCCGGATTAATGGTTTCTTCCGACAATGTTGTGACGGAATCGAAACCTAGAAAACTAAAGCAGAGAAGTGATGCCCCGGCAAAGATGACAGAGACTGAAACATTTGAGTTAACGAAGGGATGATCGGATACAAGTGTACCTGCACCCATGCCACCCAAGACGCTTTTGATCGTTAAGATGGCAAAAACAACAATAAAAAGGACTTGAGCGATAACAAAAATTTTGCTTGTATTTGCGGAGAAGTTGATCCCGATTAAACTGATGATGGTTATACCGATATTTAGGATAATAATCCAAAAAGAAAACGGAATGCTTGGAAATTCTGCGCTTAAAAAAACAGCGGACATCAGGCAGGTAATCATCGGCGTCAACAGATAATCCAACAAAATGGTCCACCCAACCATGAAACCGGTTTCAGAATTCATCGACCTTTGAGTATAGGTGTACGCCGAGCCAGCGATTGGATGTGCCTTTGCCATCTTTCCATAACTAACTGCTGTAAAGAGAATGGCCATAAACGCAATAACATACGCACCCGCAAGTACGCCCTTTGAAGTTTCAGCTGCAATTCCATAAGTATTAAAAAATACCATTGGGTTATTCCAGGCTAAACCTAAAAAAACAACTTGTAACAATGTAAGGGATCTTCTAAGAGTTGCTTTTTCAGTCAAATTCATTCCTCCCTCGCTATACTCGCTTAATTCTGTTTGGGCGTTTGCCCGTAATCATGTTTCTTCTCTTCTTTCCTTGGTTGGATGAACATAATATCTTTTCGATAGGATTCGTATTCTAATAGGAAAACAAATCTACCAAATTTCACCTCCTTTAAATTTACTATTCAGATAAATCTGAACTTAATGTATCATTATGGTAAAGCTTTGTGTTACACAAAGGTCAATAGGTTTTGTTATGGCATTTTTTATATCTTTTTTTTCTTTAAGGGGTGGGGTTTTTTGAAAGAAAGGTTAACAATCAGTGAAATGGCCAAGTTACGAGGGGTGACGACAGAGACCTTGCGTCATTACGATCGGATTGATTTATTTAAACCTAAATATGTTGATTCTCAAACTGGTTACAGATATTATTCTATTTTTCAGTACGAGATACTCGGGACGATCAAAGAGCTTCGTCAAATCGGAATGAGTACCGAGGAAATTAAACAGTATTTCAATCAGCGAAATTTTAAAAAATCGAGGGACATTCTGAAAGCTAAACATATCGAACTTGTTTCGAAACTAAAAGAATTATCTGAGCTTGAGGAAAATATTCAAGAAAAAATAGCGTATTTGGACAGTGTTTTAAGTGAAGAGTCTTTTCAAGAGATTACCGTTCGTGAAATAAAAAGCCGAAAGTTATTTACGTTAAATGAACATATCAATACGAATTTGGAACTTTGTTACAGTATTATAAGGTTAGAGACCTTGCTTACCGAGAAGGCTCCAATACTTGCTAGTAATCGCTTGGGCATCATTATTAAGGAAGCTGACATTAATGACCGACGATTTAAGGATCCCTCTGTTATTTTTGTCGTAGCCAAAAACAATGAACAAATTCCAGAAAAGTACCTGAAAATAATTCCCGAAGGGTTATTTGCATGTATCCGTTATAATGGGGAGTTGTTAAGGAATCGGAGTAAAAGTTTGAATAAAATATGTGCATATCTGGACGAAAAGGGTTACCGGATCACGGGTGATGCACTTCAAATCATGCATGTGGATATTACGGTAACGGATAATCCAAATGAAGTCATGTTTGAAATACAAGTCCCGATTCAAAAAGCTTGAAATTTCTGTGTCTATGAAAGTTATATAATTATTTAGATTAGAGTGTTTTGGCGCAAACGTTGCTGGAATGACAACTTTATTATTTAACAATCTTGGCGCCTTGATCTAATAGATCAAGCGTCTTTTTTTTGTGCCAGATTGTGTAATTCTAACGGACTGTTCTGGAGAGAATATATGAAAACGTTAATTAAACGAATTTCATATTCATGAAAATATTTCATAATATATTGCATGTTACGCTGATGTAAAATATAATATTCACAATTATGAAATTGGGTGGGTGAGTTTTTGAATATAGGAATAGAAATAAAGAAATTGAGGACTGAAAAAGGAATTACTTTGAAAGAGTTAAGTGAAAAAAGCGAACTATCTGTTGGCTTTCTGTCTCAATTAGAAAGGGGGCTTACTACTATAGCAGTTGATTCACTTGAAAAACTAGCTGATATTTTGGAAGTACATTTAACACATTTTTTTGATTTTCCACGTAAAAGAAAAGATATGGTTTTAAGAAGTTATGAACAAGAAATAATGGATTCCGTAGAAGGTGGTTTTATTAAGTATAGTTTAAGTACAAATCTGGAAAATAAACAACTTGTTCCAAGACTTATAGAAATTCTTCCTCAAAAGAAAGATGAAGAAATATTATCCTATAAGCATGGGGGAGAAGAGTTTATTTATGTTTTAGAGGGTATATTAACAGTTTACATAAATGGCGAGAGGCATGAAGTGTATCCTGGTGACAGTGTTCATTATGACTCAAATATTGCCCACAATTGGGCTAATTACACTAACAAAAAGGTCAAGCTCATAACTGTTAATACTCCTAATTATATCTACAATAGGGAGTTTTATACGACAGATACTGTTTAGTAAAGATATTAAATAAAGTTAATAGAAAGAGATAATAACAATGGATAAATTTGTATTATATCTAATAGGTTCTTTTTTTGTAATCGGAGCTATTGATTATATTACCGGAAATCATTTGAAACTTGGTGAGAAATTTGAGGAAGGCATAAAGACCATGGGGGCTTTAGGGCTTGGCATGATAGGAATACTTTCTTTAGCCCCTATATTTACAAATTTTTTATCCGCTGAGATTATTCCAATCTGTAGAGTTTTTCATCTAGATCCTTCTATCGTTCCTGCAGCATTTTTAGCTGTAGATATGGGGGGCTATCAAATGGCTGATAAGCTAGCTTTGACAAAGGAAATGGGGGCATTCTCAGGAATTATCATCGCATCTACTTTAGGAGCCACAATTAGTTTTTCAATACCCGTCGCGTTAGGGATGCTTTCTAAAGAGGATGAAAAATATTTTTCTAAGGGTGTGCTAGTTGGAATTATTACTATACCTATAGGATGTCTTGCAGCAGGCTTATGGCAAAAAATAAATATCGGCATATTAGTATGGAATCTGGTACCTATATTTGTTTTTGCCATTATTTTAGGGGCAGGATTATTAAAAGCTCCTCATGTTTTTATAAAAGTTTTTAATGTATTTGGAAAGATTATAATCAGTTTGAGTACTGTTGGATTACTTTTACAAGGTATAGATGTGATATTTGGTGTAACGCTTGTCTCAGGATTAGCACCACTATCTGAATCTACTGTTATAGTAGGCAAGATCGCATTTGTATTAGGTGGAGCCTATCCTATGCTCGCACTTATTAATCGAATTTTTCAAAATAGTTTTAAAGAAATAGGGGAGAAATTTGGAATTAATTCAGTTTCAGTAGCGGGGATTCTAGGAAATTTGGCTAGTAATCTGTTGATATTTGGAACATATAAGGAAATGAATCCTAAAGGAAAAGTGGTATGTACTGCCTTTGGAGTAAGTGGAGCATTTGTATTTGGTGGTCAATTTGGATTTGTGTCAGGAGTAGCTCCAGAAATGTTAGGAGCGTTTATCATATCAAAGCTTACAGCCGGAATAATTAGTATAGTACTAGCCGTATGGCTGTATGATCGTGAAAGTAAACAATCTAGTCATAAGGAAAATGGAGGTAATTGTAATGAATATCAGGGATAGGGTCGAAAAGTTAAGGCAGCTAATGAAAGAAAATCAAATGGATGCTTATATAATTCCCAGTTTTGATGCACATCAGAGTGAATATGTAGCAGACCATTGGAAAGGTAGACAATGGATATCGGGTTTTACAGGGTCTGCAGGTACTGTAGTTATTACATTAGAGGATGCTGGGTTATGGACAGATGGCAGATACTATATTCAAGCTGAAAAGCAGCTTGAGAACTCAGGAACCAGATTATTTAGAATGGTGGATCCAGGGGTACCATTTTATACAGAATGGCTCGCAGATGTTCTTAAAGAAGGAAGCATTGTGGGCTTTGATGGAAATGTTTTTTCAATTAATATGGTTAAAAAAATGGAAAAAGATCTAAAAGCAAAGAGAATCGCATTAAAAATGAATCAAGATTTAATTGGTGATCTGTGGAAAGATAGACCGGAGATTCCTAAAGGACCCATTTTTACTCATGACGTAAAATATGCATGCAAATCACGAGTAAAAAAATTAAATGAAGTAAGAGAAGAAATGAAAAATAATGGAGCAAATTATTATATTTTAACTTCCCTTGATGACATTGCATGGCTTTTGAATATAAGAGGGGCTGATGTGCCTAACAATCCAGTTGTAATCGCTAATGTCATCGTAGGTGAACATAAATGTTATTTATTTATTGATTCTAGCAAGGTTACCTCTTTGGCTAAATTAGAACTTGAGGCGGACGGAATCGAGTTACATGCGGATCATGAAATACAAACATTCTTGGAAAATCTTTCAATCGAAGATGCCATTATTTTAGATGCGGATAAAACAAATATCAGATTATATAATGCTATTAACAGTAGTACAAAGAAAATTGAAAGCCCTAACATCACGACTAATTTAAAAGCTATTAAAAATGAAGTTGAGACAAAAAATTTAAAATGGTGTGCAATAAAAGATGGTTTGGCCATGGTGAAATTTATAAAAATGCTAAAAAACTTTGTAGATAAAGAAGAAATTACAGAGATTGCTGCAGAAGAAAGATTAGAAGATTTCAGAAGAGAGCAGGAAGGATTTGTTGGACCCAGCTTTGATACGATAGCAGGTTATAAAGAACATGCTGCTATGATGCATTATAAAGCCAATAAAGAAACGCAATATACTCTTAAGAATGAAGGTCTCTTTTTAATTGATTCAGGCGGACAGTATTTTGATGGAACAACAGATATTACACGAACGATTGTATTAGGAAAACTTACCGATGAACAAAAAAGAGATTTTACATTGGTGTTAAAAGGATTTATTGCATTAAGCTCAGTAAAATATTTATACGGAGCAACAGGCTCTAACTTAGATGTTTTAGCAAGACAACCAATTTGGCAGTATGGTTTAGACTATAAATGCGGGACAGGACATGGGGTAGGTTTTTTCTTGAATGTTCATGAAGGACCACAAAGCATAAGGAATAATAATCATGTTGTATTAGAAAAAGGCATGATTATTACGAATGAACCAGGAATATACCTTGAAGGTAAATATGGAATTAGAATTGAAAATATGATGGTAGTAGTTGAAGACGAGAAAACCGAGTTTGGTCAATTTATGAAGTTTGAAGCAATCACGTATTGCCCTATCGATTTAGCCGGTATCAATAAAGATATGTTAACAGAGAGTGAAAAGCAATGGTTAAACAGTTATCATCAAGAGGTATACACAAAGCTAGCTCCTTATTTAAATGAAGAAGAGAAAGTGTGGCTAAGGGAAGAGACTCGGGAAATATAAATAGGTTTGCAGAATACAAGTAATATTTTGCGCCTTAAAAAACAGTGAAATTCACCAACCTTTATGCAGATCTAATCATTGATTTCAGAGAAAAAGAAGCGATTCGAAAATAGAAAAAATTCTAGGCACGCATATAAAAAGGCGTGTCTTTTTTTATGGGCCATTTAATTGAATAAAATTCTGAAAATCACTGGATATATATTATTAAAACTGGGATATGAAAATAAACCCCATACTTCTAAAAATATCACAAAAAAAAATAAAAATTACACAATCAAAATATGTCCGAATTTTCCTATAATTTATTTATCCTGTTGTGTAACCGTTTGCATGGTATGGATAATTTTTTTGATAGAGGAGGGCTAAAAAACCTAGATAGTTTTTGTTAAGAGAAAAAACATCAAAAATTTCAAGGAGGGAATAAGGTTGTTAAAGAGACCAAGATATTTTAGAAAGATTGTTATGTCTTCTCTGGTTTCAAGTGTTGCAGCTGCAGCCATCGCCGGAGGTGCTTTTGCTGCGTCTCCTAGTAACTCCAGTTCGGGCGGCAACCCACCGGCCCATTCAAATGCGGGCGGTAAAAAGGCACCATCTGTTGAGGCCCATGTTAAGCCTATTATTAAAATTGGTCAGCGCCTGTTTAAAGATCTTAATGCCAACGGCAAACTCGATCCTTACGAAGACTGGCGTTTATCAACAGAGAAGCGGGTTGCAGACCTCCTTCCCCGCATGAGCATGGAAGAGAAGGCTGGAATCATGCAAATCACATCACTAAGTACTACTAACATCAACGATTACATTAATAACCGCCACATTCGTTACCTAATCATCCGAGATAACCCTACAGCAGCAGATCTTGCTACACGGGCGAATCAATACCAGGAAATCGCTGAAAAAACGCCGCTTGGGATCCCGCTCGTATTCACCTCCAACCCTAGAAATCACATTAATGAACAGAATGAGTTCGGAATCAGTGAGGCTTCCGGTAAATTCTCGACTTGGCCTGGCACCCTCGGTCTTTCGGCTACACGGGACCTTGACCTGATTCGCGATTTTGCCGAGATTGCTCGTGATGAGTGGCGCTCTGCTGGCATTCATAAGGACTATGGATACCAAATTGAAACGGCGACTGAACCGAGGTGGCGCCGTATCTCAGGCACCTTCGGCGAAGACCCGGCATGGAATGCGAAAATTGCCAAAGAACTAGTGCTTGGCTTCCAGGGAGAGGAGCTTAGCAGCCAGTCTGTCGCACAAACCGTTAAGCATTTCCCTGGGGACGGTGCTGTAGTCAAAGGCCTCGATCCGCACAATGAACCGGGACAGTATGCTACTTACCCAACGCCAGGCAGCCTATACAAATACCAGCTGCCTCCGTTCCAAGCTGCCATTGATGCCGGTGTAAGCTCAGTCATGTCCTACTATAATGTACCGAAAAATGAGGGCAGTGCCGAACAGCTTCCTCGTGAGCTTTGGCAATCTGAGAACCAGCAATTTGAAGAGGTGGCCGGCGCTTACAACAAAACCATCCTCACTGACCTTCTCCGTGATCGGATGGGCTTCAAAGGCTATGTTAACAGCGATAGCGGCGTGCTGACCAACCGAGACTGGGGCGTTCATGACCTGACCATTGAGGAGAAATTTGCGAAGGCAATCGATGCAGGGACAAACATTTTCTCTGACAACAATGACCCAAGCGGACTAATCTCTGCTGTAAATAAAGGCTTAATAAAAGAGAAGGACCTTAATCCTTCCGTGTCCCAGCTGCTTACTGAAATGTTCAACCTTGGACTTTTCGAGGACCCATATACGGACCCGGCACAAGCACAGGAGATCGCCAGCTCAGAAAAAGCACAGGCCAGAGCGGACGAAGCGCACCTTAAGTCCATTACACTTCTGCGCAACAACAAAGGTATGCTGCCGCTTACTGATGAAAAAATCGCACATACAAAGCTCTATGTTGAAGTTTTTAGCGGGAATAATAGTGCCGCGCGAACAGAAGCACTGAAGAAACAAATTGCGAAGGAAGACCCAACAGTGACCATTGTAAATACGCTTAGTGAGGCAAATGCCGCTCTTGTTTGGCTGCGTCCAAGCCCATTCGAGTTCCCTGATAACTCTACTGTTGACATTAAACTAGGAACAAACACCGGCATTGACGTTGCAAAGGTGAAACAAATCGAAGCAGCCGTCCCAACAACCCTAGTCATCAATATGACCAATCCATGGGTCATAGATGAGGTAGAGCCTGCAGCTGCTGCAGTCGTAGCTACTTACAGCGTCAAATCTGAAGCACTGCTGGACGTTCTGCGCGGACGCTTCAATCCAACAGGTAAGCTTCCAATCACAATCCCAGCCAATCAGGAAGCTGTCGAAAAGAACGCGTCAGATGTCCCTGGATACGCGGAAAAATTCGACTACACCTACACAAATGCTGCTGGCGACGACTACACCTTTGGATTTGGTCTAAGTTATAAATAAAATGGTAGAAAGAAGATAACTAGCAAGAAAAAATAAATACAGAGAATTGCTCAGTTCATATTGAACTGGGCATTTCATTTCTGGAATGGAGAATGAACTTTTGAAGCAAGTTAGGCTGAAAATTAGAATGAGATGATGATGGTAGTAGGTTTGATTTCATTAGATTTTATATTGAAAGAAAACAATAAAAATGCTAATTTTAAAATATATTTTATTAGTTTAATAAACTAATAAAATAAGATAAGCACTTTTCAATACAAGTCCTACCTAAAAAAATCACAAATTATCCTAAAAAAAGAACATTCAAAAACATTCATCAGATTCTTAAAATGAAAGAAAGGTAAACGTTTTCAATATGGGGGGGAATCAAATGAATGTCATCAAAAAAATAGGGCTAGTCATCGATGCTATTTTTGAAAAATTCACTCTATTTTCATTAGTTGCTTTAATTTTGGTCGTAACCACACAAGTTTTGACCCGGAAATTATTTAATTTTGTATTTTTTTGGTCAGAGGAAATCACGCTTTTATTACTTGCTTGGTTTGCTTTTATGGCAATAGCGGTGGGATTTCGGGAGTATATCCATTTAGGGATTGATTCTTTCACAAATTTATTTCCGAAAAGCTTTAATAAGGTCTTAGATAAAATCATCAGTGCCAGCATTTTTGCTCTCGGTGTATACCTGGTGGTTCAAGGCTGGGACTTTACGGTTTTGATGATGGATTCAACACTGCCGGCTACTAAACTTCCAAGCAGTATCACTTATGCGGTTATGCCCGTTACAGGAGTAATGATTTGCGTTTATTCACTGTTACAATTCTTTAACATCAACACGACTCGCCACAAAGAGATAGAGGAGGGTATGTAAATTGGACAGCAATACAATTGGAATTATTATCTTACTTTCAAGCTTTGTCCTATTAATCTTACTTCGGTTTCCAATTGCCCTAACGCTTGTTGCATCGTCATTATTAACGGTTATCTATTTAGGGATACCACTTCCTGTAGTTGGCCAGCAAATGATCCAAGGGATGAATTCCTTTTCTTTACTTGCAATTCCGTTCTTTATTTTAACTGGACAAATTATGAGTGAAGGGGGACTGGCTACTCGGATCGTGAATCTTGCTAGTTTAATGGTTGGTAGAATCCGTGGAGGACTTGCAATGGTTAACAGTGTTGCTGCACTGTTCTTTGGAAATATATCCGGCTCAGCGGTAGCAGACGTTTCTTCCGTTGGGTCCGTTATGATTCCAATGATGAAAAAGAAGGGCTACGAAGCAGATTATGCAGTTGGTGTAACGATTGCCTCTGCGATACAAGGTGTAGTCGTCCCGCCTAGTCATAATCTTGTTTTATATTCGTTAGCAGCAGGTGGGGTTTCCATCGCCAGTTTATTTATGGCTGGCATCGTACCAGGCTTTATTATGCTAATTTCCCTCATGATTACAGGCTACATTATTGCTAGAAAACGGGGTTATCAAAAAGCGGACCCTGTTCCGAAATCAGAAATTGGAGGTATACTTTTCCACGGAGTTTTATCACTAAGCCCAGCTGTCATCATATTGGGCGGTATCATGAGTGGATGGTTTACCGCAACCGAATCTGGAGCACTAGCATGCTTGTATTCTTTTATTCTAGCGTTTGTTGTCTACAGAGAAGCAAAAATATCTAATATATGGAAGATATTAACTCGAACAATGCGTACGGTCTCGATGGTATTTTTCTTAATCGCAGCTTCTGCATCCTTTGGCTGGATTTTAGCCTATTTGAAAATACCATCCATGGTAACCAACTTATTTTTAAGTATTTCAGATAATCCGCTTATTATTCTATTGATTATTAATATATTATTGCTGCTTCTAGGGGCACCAATGGACATGGCGCCAATGATTTTAATTATGACACCTATTCTCCTACCGGTGGTAACGAGCTTTGGAATGGATCCGGTACACTTTGGAATCGTCCTTATCTTAAATGCAGGGATTGGGCTTTTAACGCCGCCAGTTGGTACCGTATTGTTTGTTGGCTGCGCAATCGGGAAGGTTTCCATACAACAAGGGACAAAAGCGATGATGCCATTTTTCTATGCGTTACTAATTGTTCTACTGGTTATTACCTATATTCCTGAGGTAGTCATGTGGCTTCCGCATCTGGTAGCTCAGTAACCGAAGGATAGGTGAAAATAAAAAAATTTTAAGGAGGGTTATAGAAATGAAGAGAAAAAAGATTACAGGAATTCTTGCAGCAACGTTGTTAATGGGTACCATCCTGGCTGCTTGCGGAAAAGAGGAAACGACTAGTTCAAAAGAAGGTGGTTCAAAAGCTGAAGAACCAAAGTATACCTTCCGCTTGGCCGATAATCAGCCGCCAGATTATCCAACTGTTGTTGGTGACAAAAAGTTTGCTGAATTGGTAGAAGAAAGATCTAACGGCCGAATTAAAATTGAAGTATTTCCATCCGCACAATTAGGGGATGAAAAATCCGTTCTAGAGCAGGTTCAGCTTGGAGCCATTGAGTTTACGCGGATTAATTCCAGTCCACTTGCCGAGTTTAATAATCAGTTTACGGCTCTTGGGCTCCCATATGTATTCGAAAGTGAGGAGCATTTATGGAATTTCCTAAACGGGGATATGGGAACAAAATTGTTAGACGGATTAGAACAGTCCAAAATGAAAGGGCTTGCTTATTACGATTCAGGATCACGAAGCTTTTATTCTGCGAAACCACTAAAAAGCGTAAAGGACTTAAAGGGTCAAAAAATCCGCGTACAGCAGAGTAAGATCAATATTGATTTCATGGAGGCCCTTGGTGCAAGTGCAACGCCAATGCCATATGGGGAAGTATTTAGTGCCCTGCAAACAGGAATTATTGACGGAGCAGAAAATAACATCCCAAGCTTAGACTCTTCCAACCATTATCAAGAAGCTAAAAACTTTATCTTAGATCACCACCAACGAATCCCTGAAGTCCTGTTAATTAGTAAAGCGGCATGGGATAAGCTTTCAGAAAAGGATCAAAAACTTATTAAGCAAGCTGCATTAGATTCAGTAAAGAAACAAAGAGAAGAATGGGATAAGTGGGAAGAACGTTCCACCAAGAAACTGAAAGAAGCTGGAGTGATTTTTACTGAGGTTGATGATATGACTCCTTGGAAAGATGCTGTTAAAACAATGGTTGAAAAATACTCAAAAGATTATAAAGAGGTAATGGATGCAATTGAAAAAGCCCGTCCATAATCGATAATCTGTCTATCAGCCTAGTTGGTAAATTCTTCTAAAAGCCAACTAGGTCTTTTCTGTTTAAAAAATTCAAAGTGTAAGGAATGGATCACGATGAAGAAAACGTGGAGAAAAATAGCGGCGTTTATTGAAACATACATTCTCTTAAAAAATCAGTCACTAATGATTAAGCTATGCGCTTTCTCCAGTTTTCTGGTTATATTTCCTGTGCTTTCAGTTGGCATCATTTCATACAAGCGTTCATCCGCAGAGCTTGAAAATGAACTCAGGCAATCAAGCAGGCAGGTAATTGATCAAGTAGAGACCCATATTGAATACTATCTACAGGATTTTGAGATTACCAGTCTAAAAATTATCAATTCTCCTGAACTATCAAGTCTATTGAAAATGAAGCCATCAGAAAGTAAGGAGCCCTTGATCGAACCGACACGAAACACTCTAAAAACAGCAGAGTACTCAAGAGCAGATATCTCAAATATCACGATCCTTCTCGATGACGGCCCGGTCATTGATACTCTTGGTAAAAGAAATTTCTATCCTGCCATGAAAATGAGGGATGAATATTGGTATTCCTCCGTCCCGCTTAATGGAATGAGTATGCTCGTCACAAGGAGGCTCAAATTAGAAAATAATGAGCAGCCTGTTATTTCACTAGTGAGGAGACTATTTAACCCAAGAACCCTCCTGCCAGTAGGCATGCTTATTATTGATATTAATTTCCGAAGGATTGAAGAAATCTCTAACAAAGTAACGATTAGTAAAAATGGCTATTTTTTTATATTAGATGCGAATGGACATTATGTCTATCATCCCGAATATTCGAAACTGGGGAAAAAGGTTGAATTCAAGCAGCTTTCCCAACTAAAAACAGAAGAGAGCAGCACGGAAATATTAGAGAATGAGCGAAAAGATTTTGTGACCAATACCTTTTCACGGAACCTTGGCTGGAGGTTCTTAACAGCTGTTCCCTACCGAGATTTAACAGGTGGGATTATTCAAATTGAAAAAGCCATATCTCTTACCATTATTGTTTCTTTAATCGCCGCCTATTTGATCGGCTTTGGATTTGCGACCAGTATCATTCGGCCGATACGCCGTCTCAAGCATTTTATGAAGGAAGTGGAAATTGGAAATCTAAACGGAAGAGTAAGAGTGGATTCAAAGGATGAAATTGGACAATTGACTGCGGGGTTTAATAATACGGTTGAAAAACTCTCGAATCTCCTGGAAGAAGTATATGTCTCGAAGTTGAAAGAGGCGGAAATGTCACTGAAACAAAAAGAAGTAGAACTAAAAATGCTTCAGTCACAGATGAATCCCCATTTTTTATACAATTCACTAGAAACCATTAGGGGAATGGCTTTAGAAGAAAATCAGCAAAATATTGCCATTATGTCTTTCTCGCTAGGAAAACTACTACGGTATAATCTGAATAATTCATCCTCCACTGTTAGTCTTAGAGAAGAAATAAATTTTAGTGAAATGTACCTTCGGATTCAAAAGTTTCGTTTTGAAGATCGTTTTGAGTATATGTTTGATATCCCTGATTGGGCCATGGAACTTAAGGTGGTAAAGTTTTCACTCCAGCCATTAGTGGAGAATTGCTTTGTTCATGGATATGGTCCGGATACTAGAAAAATAGAAATTGTGATTTCTGCCATTCGTCAATCGGAGTCTACCTTCGTGATTCGCATTTTTGACTCAGGTAATGGTATAGACGAAGAACTTTTAGAAGAGATAAGGAATCGCATTCAACAAAGAAGGACTTCTATGGACGGGAAAAATATAGGAATCTTAAATGTTCACCAAAGGATTCATTATTTATTTGGGTCTGAGTATGGAATCACGATGAAAAGTGAGCAGGGTATTGGGACAGAAGTATTAATCCATTTACCTTTTCCAGATGATACGGAGGGGCGAAACAATGAAAAAGAGAACGATCCTGTTAGTTGATGATGAGAGATGGGTTCGAACGGCTCTTAAATGGACAATCAAGCAGTTGAATCTTCCGTTGCTGATAGCCAATGAATGTGAGAACGGATTAGAAGCACTTGATTGGATCAAGCAAAATGAGGTAGACCTTGTCATTACGGATATTCGGATGCCAATAATGGACGGACTTTCGTTAGTTAAGGAAGTGAATCATTTAAAAAAGACACCAGATGTCATCGTCATCAGTGTACATGACGATTTCCAATTTGTTCAAAAAGCACTTCGAAACGGGGTAACGGACTACATGTTAAAACCAGTGGAGGAGCTCGATTTAAAAGCATGCCTTGAAAAATGGCTAGACCAACTATATCAGGCAGAGACAAAAATGAACGCACCCATTATAGTGGATGAGAATCTGCCTTCATCCACGATTGAAAGAGTTTTGCATTATTTAGAAAAGACCCCATTAGACCAAATTACACTGAAAGATGCAGCAGAGAGCGTCCATATGAATCCTAGTTATCTCAGTCAATTATTCAAGCAACAGTTGAACAAAAAGTTTGTTGATTATATTACCGAGCTTCGAATTGAGGAAAGTAAACGGTTGTTACAAAATACATCATTAAGAATGTCCGAGATTGCCGAACGAGTAGGGTATTCCGACTTAGCTTATTTTAGTAATAACTTTAAAAGGATAATGGGTTTTTCTCCATCTGAGTTTCGGAAATCAGTCATCATTCCATAAA
This sequence comes from Neobacillus sp. NRS-1170, assembly GCF_050468025.1. Taxonomy (NCBI): domain Bacteria; kingdom Bacillati; phylum Bacillota; class Bacilli; order Caryophanales; family Bacillaceae; genus Neobacillus; species Neobacillus sp. NRS-1170. The sequence goes on from NZ_JBITPF010000003.1 coordinate 121,038, forward strand.
ATGAAAGTATAAGAAGGATAAATAAATTTTGGAAACAAAAAAAAGACTCCTTAGCTGGAGCCTTTTTCCTATTCAATGCATCTTACCATGTCCCATTTATTAGATGAAAGACGCTCCCACAATGATAAGAAGAATGAACAATACAACAATTAAAACAAAAGTGCCGCCGCCATAAAAGCCACCTCCGTAGCCATATCTGCCGCATCCGAAGCCGTATCCAAACATATTTATCACCACCTATTGGTTTATGCGAAGAGAAACTCTCTCTATAATATATTTCTTAAGAGAAAGTTCGATTGGACAATCATCATGGTAACAAGACAAAATCAGCGTTTTATTTAACAAAGAAAAGAAACGTTTGCAATACATGCAAACGTCTCTTCGGAGGTAACTATCTATGTTTTGGCTTGGCGGTAATAATAATATATGTCGTATAAATAATAAGGAATGGACAAGTGCTGATTTTAAGAAAATTAATAAATAAAAATGATCTCAAACAAACCGAAAAATTATGAGGATGAAGAAGATGAACATTACGATTGATTTTCATTTCAAAGCTAAAAGTAAAGCATCACGACATGGTTCATTACAATTAAACGGACGGAATCCTGAAAAGATGACTTATTACTGGTGGAAACGGATCATTAAGGAACTGTCTTTCCATGCAAATCTAGAAAATGTAATTGTTGAAGGGGATAGGGATATAACCTAGTTAGTCGTGGAATTGGAAAAGCAGGAATTTAGAAATAGTGACGACAATTGGAATTTACCTTTTTAGTTGCTGCGGCGTCATTACTGTATGGCTGGCGAAATCAGGTAATCTATAGGAACGGTTCTCATGGCTCAAAGGATGTTATTTCATAATAGTCCACTAGAACCGTCCCCATGGCCTTTGACACAAATTTTTAAGCAGCTTCATGGGCATAAGTTCGGTATAAAACCGGACTTATGCCTTTTAATTTTGCCCTAATTCGTTTGTGGTTGTTAGCGGTTCTTGATATTGTATCTCCCAAGACAGGGACGAGTATTCGACTAGATGCTTTGTCAGTAGAAATCATGGCATGGCAAGATGAACAGCTTTTTAGAGAATAAGGTATTAATTTAGATACAGTATAGACAAAGTCATGTTTTCTTACTGGAGGAGGCGCTTGCAAAGTGAATAATGATGTTGACCTCCGGGAAATCTATTAACTTAAATACAAAAATAAAACCTAATAGCTTTGATAATTGTAGTAGGTTAAATTTTCCATGTATGTCAGCTACAAAGTATAAATTTTTGAAAAAATAAAATTTTTCAAAAATTATAAAAATTAGTATTGCAATTTGAGAGAGTACTGGGATAAAATCATCTTAAGTCATCGGACGACCAACGTAGGTGGATAGACAAAATTTTGAAATAAGTGAGGGAATAGACAGATGAAAATAGAGCACAGGAGTTTATATATGCAGGCGAGGGATATGATATATGAGCTGATAAAAAAAGAATTTGAACCAATGCAGAAAATTCCATCCGAGCAAAAACTGTCGGAACAGCTTGGAGTTAGCAGAAATACGGTCAGGGAAGCCATTCGGACATTGGAGCAGGAAGGGATATTATTAAGCCGACATGGCGTAGGGAATTTTGTAATCGGTTCCAAAAAGGAGCTGAAAACAACCATCACGACGCTGGAAAGCTCAACCAATATTATCAAGGCACATGGATACATTCCAGGGACAAAAAATGTGGTGTCGAGTGTAATTGATATCTCCGAAGAGGTGAGAGGCCAGCTCTTGCTTGAAGACAATAAAAAGGCGTTTTATATCGAGCGTGTACGGACCGCTGACGGAGAATCAGTTGTTTATGTGGAAGACTATATTCCTTATCAATCAGGCATGGAACTTGAATACAAAGAGACGTATCATGAATCCTTGCTAGAGTTTTTAGAGAAATTCGATCACAAGGTTTCCTTTTCGATTTGTACGCTAAAAGCCGTCATCAGCTGCGAAAAGGTAGAAAAGAAACTCGATTTAAATGAAAAAAGCGCTCTACTATTACTAAAACAAGTTCACTATTCTACTGCAGGTGTACCTGTCCTTTATTCGGACAGCTATTATTTGAGCGACAAATTCGAATTTAATGTGGTACGAAAAAGAGGTTAGAGTCTTTAAAGGAGGTGAGGAAGAAACAGAAAAAGGTAAAGGGTGGTTTTTAAACAGGGGAATAACTAAAACAGGGAGGAATGCAAGTTGACAAAAGAAAAATCAAAACGTCTTACTACGGTTGATATTGTCTTAATGGCCATTTTAGCGATTGTGAATGGGGTAGCCATGACCTATTTGGCGATGTTGAACCAAATGTTAACGGCGATAGGCGGCCCGATATTAACTTCTATTACTCTAGGACTCTTCACTATTTCTGGCGTATTGGCTGCATATATCATTCGGAAACCGGGTGCGGCATTTTTTACTTTAACACTTGCAGGGGTTGTACAAATCCTATCTGGAAACCCGAACGGCCTCATTTCCATTACAGCTGCAATAACGGATGGCTTAGGAGCTGAATTGGGGTACTTATTATTCCGGTATAAGCGTTGGGATTGGTTGAGTACTGCCTTATCAGGGTTGTTTGCTGTACCGGTCTGGTTCGTCATCGCATCCTTTTGGTTCGGATACTACAAATGGGGTTGGGTCGTTTTAATTATTGCTTTCGGAGTACGCTGTGTAAGCGGTATTATTTTATCGGGCTGGCTTAGCAAGGCCATTGGCGATTTGCTAGAAAAGACAGATATTTTAAAAGGCTTTAAGATTGCTAAAGACCGCAAAGCAGGAAGGGTGAATACGATTGACCCCAATTATCGAGCTTAAAAATCTCACCTACACCTATGAAGATGAGACGGAGCCAGTCTTAAAAAATCTTTCTCTTCAAATCCATGAAGGTGAGTTTGTGTTAATTGTTGGACCTAGCGGATCAGGAAAAAGCACCATCTGTCAAACCTTTAATGGGATTATTCCCAATGTGCTGGATGGCGAAATTGAGGGAGAAATTATCGTTGACGGCAAAGAGGTGCTGAATCTTGAACTGAAAGATTTATCCACCAGCATGGGATTGGTGTTCCAGGATCCTGACGCGCAGCTATGCAATATTTATGTCGAAGACGAGGTCGCCTTTGCACCGGAAAATTTAAAGGTCGAACCGCAAGAAATCCATCATCGCATCAAAGATGCACTGGAAAAAGTGGGAATGCAGGGATATGAAACAAGAAAGGTGTTTGAGCTGTCAGGAGGTCAGAAACAAAAAGTAGGAATTGCTTCCGTTCTCTCCATGAAGCCAAAAATTCTGGTGCTGGATAATGCAACCGCCAATCTTGACCCTCAAGCCACAAAGGATATTTTTGATTTATTACAGATGCTTCACAAGGAATACGGCCATACCATTATAGTGGTCGAAAATAAAATTGACGATCTGATGCATTTAGCTGACCGCGTTATTGTTGTTGATGACGGGCAGATTGTCTCACAAGGCACTCCTCGAGAAATTCTTGAACATTCGATTGACATTCTAATCAAGATGGGATTATGGGTCCCTGAAATCTCAGAATTAGCGGTCAAACTTCAACAAAAAGGCTTTTCTTTTGAAAAGTTTCCTATCACCGTAGATGAGGCAACAAAAGAGTTGCAAGGAAAGTGGAGAGATGCATTTTTGCCGTCAAGCCGTCCTTTCCGCTCACAACCCAACTCAGATGATTGCATTACTGTTGATAATTTAAATTATCGCTATCCGAATGGCACCTATGCCTTGAAAAATGTCAGTTTCTCCATCAAAAAAGGGGACTTTGTCGCCATCCTTGGCACGAACGGCTCCGGAAAAACGACATTGGTCAAGCATTTGATGGGCATTATTAAACCTCCTAAAAAAACAATTTTCGTAAATGGTGAAGACATTCACTATAAAAAGCTGCTTGATATGACAGAGCATATCGGCTATGTGTTTCAAAATCCTGAGCATCAATTTGTGGCGGATAATGTATTTGAAGAAGCCATTTACAGCCTTAGAGTCCAGCAGGGCATCGGAAAAGATGAGGACCTGCCGCAGGAGATTATCCAGCAAGGGATTGAATCGCTTGAAAGCATTAAATTGCTTGAAGCGAAAGATAAGCATCCATTTGTGCTGAGCGGCGGGGAAAAGCGCAGGTTAAGTGTGATTGCCTCGTTAATTCTCGGTCAAGACATTGTCATTCTCGATGAGCCGACAACCGGACAAGACTATGCCAGTGCCACAAAGCTTCTTGAATTGTGCAGCCGCTTACAAGAACAAGGGAAAACAGTCATTATGATTACCCACGATATTCGTCTTGTGTGCAAATGGGCGAACACCGCCCTGGTTATGCATAATGGGGAAAAAATCTATAACGGTGATATTGGCGACCTGTTTTTACAGGAAGACATCTTAAAGAAAGCTTCACTGATCGAACCGCCGATTTCACAGCTGGCGAAACGATTGGCGGGCAGGAAGCTAGAGCATGGCGTCATCACGATCGATCAATTTATGCAGACCAGAGAGGGGGTTAAACAAGCCCTATGAGCATGGCCTTTCAATATCAAGAAAAAAAATCATTCATGCATGACGTTGATCCACTGACAAAAATTGTTTGGATGATGTGTATCTCAGTGCTCGTTTTCATCTATGAAACAGCCTTTCCACAGATTGAATTGTTTGTGGTTACCTTGATGACGGCTTTCCTTTTGGCTCGGCTCAGTCCGAAATTTGTGTTCCGCGGTATTTGGATTATGCTGCTGTTCAGCATTGGATTTTTTATCCTTCAAGTATTATTTGTTCCAGGGCATACACAACTTTTTACGGTTGGGCCGCTCCATATCTACAAGGAGTCTGTTGACTTCGCGACAGCTATTACTTTCAGAATATTGACTATTTTCACATCATCTCTCGTATTCGTAGCAACAAGCGATCCAAGGGATATTGTCATCTCATTGACGAAACAGCTGAAAATTCCGTACAGATATGCCTATTCCATCTTTGTCGCGCTTCGATTTGTCCCGACACTTGAAAGTGAAGCGCGCATCATAGAAGCCGCTCAAACCATTCGCGGTGTCGGGAAACAAAAAGGGCTGAAAAATAAAGCGGAAAACTTAAAGCGTTTCAGTCTGCCGCTCTTAATGGGGGCGTTAAGAAGGGTTAGGGTTACAGCCAATACAATGGAAGCAAAAGGGTATGGCGCCTATTCCGACAGAACCTATATTAGGACGATTAAGATAAGTAAAAAAGGGGTTGCCTTTGTCCTAATCTGGGTGGTGTTAACCGTTTATTTAGTAGCGTCGAAGTGGATGTAAGGAAAAGGGAGGGGGGATTTGGATGAATGAAATGAAGTTTGAAGTCGCTTTTATGCCAAAGGAAATTAATGCTGGGCAGACGCAGGTATGTGTGCTGGTAGATGTATTGCGGGCTACTTCAGCGATTGTCACCATGTTTGAAAAAGGCTGTGCCGAAATCATCTTAACAGACGATGAAATCAAAACGCTTGCCGAACGGAACGATTACCTTCATGATGGGACGCTTGTATGTGCAGAGGAACATGACGGAAAGATTTCTCCGTCTGCACAGTTCAGCCCGTCCTTGAGTTCCATCCGCACCATCGGGATTGAGGGGAAGCGAGTGGTGATGCGGACGACAAACGGCACGCTTGCTGGCTTAACACTTTGGAAATCCGGGATAAAAGAAATTTTAATCGGTTCCCTGCATAACGCAAAAGCGGTTATGGAAAAAGCAGTCAGCAAAGCAAAAGAGTTGAAGGGCAGTGTCACCATTGTTTGTGCGGGTAGGGAAAATGGACAAATTGCCGCACTCGATGACGTCTTTTGCGCAGGTGTCCTGCTGCAGTATGGAGAGGAAGCAGCAAGGGCGCAAAATTTGGTGCCATCGCTGAAAGACTCGGCAAAAATCAGCCGTCATTTACTTTCGGTTTATCCGGACACGAATATGGCTTTCGAAGATTCCGGAAGTGGAGAAACGATGAGAAGAATTAATTGCAAAGAAGATATCCGGCTTAGCACCGAAGAAAATATATCAAAGTGCGTGCCTGAAGTTTATTTTTCAAAAGAAGATGGAATTAAAGTGAAAAATTCGAATGGAGTGATCGTACAATGACAGAATGGAAATCAAATGCAACAAAACCGGTAATGGATGAAGGGCTTCAATATCATATTCGCTGCAAGGAAGGCGATATTGCCAAATTTGTGTTGCTCCCAGGCGATCCGGAGCGTGTCGATTTGATTGGCGAAGAGTGGGATGAGAGCAGGAAAGTGGCGAATTATCGTGAGCATCGAACATTTTCTGGAAAAATCGGCGGAGTAGAGATTTCTGCTTGTTCGACCGGTGCAGGGGGAGGCTCTACAGCCAGTGCCTTCGAAGAACTCGCTGAGCTAGGCGGTGAAACGTTCATCCGAGTCGGCACTACTGCCGCGATTCAAGACTATATCCAGCCGGGAGAACTAATCATTTCTTCAGGTGCGGTGCGCCATGATGGGACAAGCCCGTTTTATGTGGATGAGCGTTATCCGGCAAGTGCCCATTACGAAGTGACCGCGGCGCTTGTTGAGGCAGCCGAACAGCTGAATTACACTTACCACGTCGGGGTATCCTGTTCATCTGCTTCTTGGTACTGCGGACAAGGCCGGAAAGGATTTAGAGGATATGATCAAACCTTCTTTGCTAATAAAGTAGAGGATTTACGAAAAGCGAATGTATTGAATTTCGAAATGGAAGCAGCGACGATCTTTACCTTGGGCGGTCTTTACGGACTTCGCACGGGTTCTGTATGTACAGTGGTTGCCAACAGAATTACAGATGAGTTCACTTACGGCGGGATTGAAAAAAGCGTACGAGTAGCAAATTTAGCTGCGCAGATTCTGGCCGAATGGGACGAAGTGAAGAAAGCTCAGGGGAAAAAATATTGGTTCCCGTCTCTTACGAAAGCAGGAAAAATTACGGCTAAATAATCAGAGGAGTGATTTTGATGTTAGTTGGCACCAAGCATGGTATGTACATTAACGGAGAATGGATAAGTGCTGCCGCAGGGGATGTAATAGATGTATTCAATCCGGCTACCCGTGAAAAAATTGCAGAAGTTCCCAACGGTTCTGGGGAAGAAACGGAGCTCGCTGTCCAAGCGGCAAAGGCTGCTTTTGAGCCATGGGCAAACCTGACGGCAAGAGAACGTTCTGGTTATTTGTATAAAGCCTATCACAAAATGATGGAACGCAAAGAAGAACTGGCAAGAATATTGACAATGGAGCAAGGAAAGCCGCTTCAGGAAGCCCGTGGTGAGATTGAATTTGCGGCCAGTTTCCTGCAGTGGTATGCCGAAGAGGCAAATCGTGTATATGGCGAGATGATTCCTTCATCCAAAAAAGGCAAGCGTTTATGGGTGGTGCCAAAACCAATTGGTGTAGTGGCGGCCATCACCCCATGGAACTTTCCTTCTGCTATGGTTACACGGAAGGTGGCGCCGGCGATTGCGGCGGGATGCACCGTTGTCCTGAAGCCGGCGGAGCAAACACCGCTCAGTGCGATTGAGATTGTTAGAATATTCGAAGAAGTAGGTTTGCCAAAAGGCGTCATTAACCTAGTCACCGGAGATCCAGTCCAAATCGGCAATGTGTTGATGGAAAGCTCCGATGTCCGTTCGATTACCTTTACGGGTTCGACAGAAGTCGGAAAGCTTTTAATGAAAGGTAGCGCGCAAAACGTCAAAAAATTATCTTTGGAATTAGGCGGTCATGCCCCGCTGCTCGTATTGGATGACGCGGATCTCGATCTTGCCGTGGAACAGGCTGTCGCAAGTAAATATCGGAATTGCGGCCAGACGTGTATTTGTACAAACCGGATTTTCGTCCACGAGAATGTACAGGAAGAATTTACACAAAAGCTGCAAGAAAGAGTGGGGCAGTTACATTTGGGCAATGGATTGGATGAAGGTGTTACGATTGGGCCGCTTATTGATAAAGGCGGATTGGAGAAAGTGAAAGGGCAGGTAGAGGATGCTGTTTCTAAAGGCGCCGTTGTAACAGCGGGCGGAAAGGAATGGAAAGGCCCGGGAGGATACTACTATGAACCTACTATTCTTACAAATGTGTCTAATGAGATGAAAATCATGGGTGAGGAAACATTTGGACCTGTCGTACCGGTTGTACCGTTTACAAGCATTGATGAGGCGATCCAAGCAGCCAATGATACGGATTACGGGCTGGCGGCCTTCCTATTCACCAATGACCTTTCTAAGGCCATTAACGTGATGGAAAAGCTGGAGTATGGCATCATCGGCATCAATGATGTGTTCCCTGGAACCGCGGAAGCTCCGTTCGGCGGCATGAAAGAGTCTGGCCTCGGACGTGAAGGCGGACATGAGGGCATCCAAGAATTCATCGAGATGAAATACGTTTCCGTTGCCATTAAAGAATTATAAGAGGTGGATACGATGAATCTGCCGAAACTTGTGCATGTAAAGCAGCGATTTCCGCAAAACAAAATACTTAATCTTGAACTTCATGTAAAGAAAGAGCTCAAACGGAATCTGCCTTCCATTCCTAAAGGAAGTTCAATCGCGATAACGGTGGGAAGCAGAGGAATCAGTAACCGGGTTTTAATCGTAAAAACGGTCGTTGATTATCTAAAAGAAGTCGGATGTTCCCCTTTCATTATTGGAGCAATGGGAAGTCATGGAGGAGGAACAGCGGAGGGGCAGCTCGATGTGTTAACTAGTCTAGGCTTTACGGAAGAAACGATCGGCTGCCCCGTCGTTACTTCCGATGAAGTGATTGAAATTGGCAAAACGAAAAAGGGCTTTACGATGTATTGCGATCGATATGCCTGGGAAGCAGACGGGATTATCGTCATGAATCGCATTAAACTGCATACGGCGTTTCGCGGTCCGAATGAAAGCGGCCTATTAAAAATGATTACCGTTGGCTTAGGAAAGGCGAAGGGCGCCAACCAGCTTCATCGCCAAGGCCCTGCCAACATGTCTGAAACCATTCGTGAAGTCGGGGGAGCCTTTCTTCAAACCGGAAAAGTTCTTGCAGGCATTGGGATTGTCGAAAACAGCTTTGATGAAACGGCCAATTTGGAAGTCATCCGTCCTGATGAAATCATTGTGCTAGAGCAAAAGCTTTTAGAACTATCAAAGTCCTATTTTCCTAGAATTCCTATTGAGGAACTGGATCTCCTCATTATTAAAACAATGGGGAAAAACTATAGCGGAACGGGTATGGATACAAACGTAATCGGCCGCAACAAAATATTCGGTGTACCAGAACCCGAGAAACCTACCTATAAACGAGTTGTGGTGCTTGACCTCGATGATGCTTCTCACGGAAATGCGACGGGTATTGGTCTTGCGGATCTAACAACCGAAAGACTGTACCAAAAAGTGGATAAGCAAAAAACATACTTAAACTGTTTGACGAGCACTTACGTACAAAGAGGGATGATACCTCTTGTACTGCCTAACGATAAGGAAGCCATTGGAGCAGCAGTCCAAAGTCTTGGAATCGACAATCCTATGTCTTTAAGACTAGCGGTGATTGAAAATACGCTGGAGCTTGAACATTTGTATATATCGGAAAACCTTGTGGGCGAGATCGAGGGGAAGGCGGACATTCAGTCAACCCCATTTGAGATACAGTTTACGGAAGCCGGTACACTAAATCTCTCCATATCGGTTCATTGAGAGGAGAAAGTATATGAAAAAAACACATACATCTTATGGTGATGCAGGCTTCAGTCAATTCCTCCGCATGGCCTTTCAGCGTCATCTTGGCCATGAAGAAGCGGATTTTGAAAAACCGGTCATCGGCATATGTAATACGTATAGCGAAGTGAACCGCTGCCACAGCCACCTACAACCAATGGTAGAGGCGATTAAACAAGGGGTTCTGATGGCGGGAGGAACCCCGCTTGAGTTTCCGACCATTTCCCTCGGAGAGATGTTTACAAGTCCTACGACCATGCTTTACCGTAATTTGGCGGCGATGGATACGGAGGAAATGATTACGGCCCAGCCGATTGACGGGGTCGTGCTAATCGGAGGCTGCGATAAAGTGCTTCCTGCCCAGCTGATGGGAGCAGCAAGCGCGAACAAACCGGCCATTGCTTTCACAGGCGGGCCGATGAGTAATGGCAAATATAAAGGACAAACGCTTGGCGCGTGTTCAGATTGCCGTTTTTACTGGCAGGAGTATAATGCTGGAACAGTGAGTGAGGAAGAAATTAAAAACATTAATGCCCAATTGGCGCCGACGGCAGGACATTGCATGGTAATGGGCTCTGCTAGCACTATTGCCGCATGTGCAGAGGCAATGGGCATGATGCTCCCAGGTGCCTGCGCAGCACCGGCAACCGTAAATGAACGGATGCGTCTGGCAAGGGAAACGGGAAAAGCCATTGTGCAAATGGTGGAAAACAATATTCGTCCTTCAGACATCATGACAAAGGGAGCTATTGAAAATGCGGTGCGAACGTTGATGGCTGTAGGGGGATCGACGAATGCCGTCATCCATCTGATCGCCATCGCCAGAAGGCTGGGCATCCAGCTTACGTTAGAAGACTTTGAGAGGCTAAGCCGAACCACCCCGTTTATTGCCAATTTAAGACCGGCAGGCTTTTATCAAATGGAGGACTTATATCATGCAGGCGGCATCCCTGCTGTTCTAAAAGAACTGTCCCCACTTCTGAGCCTTGATGAGCTGACCGTTACGGGCAAATCACTTGGCGAAAACTTGAGCAATGTTCAAGTGGATGAAGTGTATCAGGATATTATCAGGCCTTTCCAAGATCCGCTTCATCCAGAAGGAGGCATCGCCGTACTGAGGGGCAACCTGGCTCCGAATGGCGCGATCATGAAACCGAAAGCAGCCATTGACAAAACCTTGCTTAAGCATCGCGGGAGGGCGGTTGTGTTCACTTCTATTGCCGACATGGAAAAGCGGGTGAACGATCCGAATCTTGCGGTCGATCGGGACAGCGTGCTTGTTTTGCAAAATGCGGGTCCAGTCGGTGCGCCGGGTATGCCGGAGGCCGGGATGATCCCGATTCCGAATAAGCTTCTGAAGCAAGGGGTCCGAGACATGGTGCGCCTTTCGGATTGCCGCATGAGCGGCACCGCCTTTGGGACAGTCGTCCTTCATGCTTCTCCGGAAGCAGCAGTCGGCGGGGCCATCGGCTTGATTAAAGACGGCGATTGGATTGAGCTGGACGTTGAAAACCGAACGCTTGAGCTGCTGATTTCAGAAAAGGAGCTCGAACGCAGAAGAAACGAGTGGAATCCGCCTCAGTTTTCCGATTACAAGCGAGGCTATGGCTGGTTATTCCGTCAGCATGTGTTGCAGGCGGATGAAGGCTGTGACTTTGACTTTTTACGACCTGCACCTGAAACCGATAAGCTGGAAGTTCCTTTTTCATTTGAGTTAGAAGGTGAGAAGGTATGAGGGAGATATTCTTAGCCCTGATTGCGGGCATCATTGTGGGGGCTGTCTTTAAGGTCGTACGGCTCCCGCTTCCTGCACCGCCTGTATTCGCGGGGATTGTCGGCATTGTTGGGGTTTGGCTGGGCGGCACAGCGGTCTCCGCAATGATGGAAAAAATATTCGGATAAGGAGGAAACGCATTGAAAATCGGCTTGATTGGCGGCACAGGATTGTATGATCTGTTTCACACACTTACCGAGCAATGCATCGAAACGGATTACGGGCAGGTTACCCTGCTTAGAGGAGAGTTTGAGGATAAAGAGGTTTATTTTTTGCCAAGGCATGGAACGGAGCATGGGGTACTGGCGCCTTTTGTGAATTATAAAGCGAATATGATGGCCCTCAAAAAAGCCGGGATTGAGCAAGTCATCGCCGTTTCAGCTGTAGGCTCCATTAATCCGGACATTCCGATTGGCGGGTTATCCATGCCGGATCAAATTGTCGATTTCTCGCGAAGGAGGGACAATACATACGGCCAATTTTCAGCCGATATGACCTATCCGTTTTGCCCGGATCTTCAGAAGGCAGTGAGTACGGCAGCTACGGAGAATAGTCAGACATTATATGAAAATACGACTCTCATCTGTGTGGATGGACCAATCTATGAAACCCGCAGTGAGCTGCAGCTTTTTTCTTCATGGGGAATGGATGTAGTCGGCATGACGAACTCAACGGAAGCGGCCCTGGCAAGAGAGCTGGGAATCTGTTATTCGGCCGTCACGCTCTCAACCGATCTCGCTACGGGATTTGCGCCGATTCCTCCTGACCTGGGGACGCATAAAAGAGTGGCAGCAATAAACAAAGATAAAGTCAAAGCGCTCATGGTAAAAACTCTTGCCTTACTTCCAGAACAGAAGAGCTGTCAGTGTGCCAAGTCTTATAACGAATATATGATAGTAAAAAAATAACTAATTAGCTGGGGTGTAATGATGAAAATAGGAATTATCGGTGGAACAGGATTCTATCAACTTTTTGATCAAATGGTAGAAAAAACGGTTCATACGGAATATGGTGACGTCACGGTTTTCCGTGCCGTATCAGAAGGTAAGGAAGTTTATTTTCTTCCAAGGCATGGAAAGCATCATGATGCTCTTGCTCCGTTTGTAAATTATCGTGCTAATATTCTTGCATTAAAGGAGTTAGAGGTTACAAGAATCTTGTCTGTTTCTGCGGTTGGGGCGATTAATCCTGAAATTGAAGTCGGAAGCCTATCTTTGCTCGACCAATTTGTGGATTTGACAACCCGAGTGAAAACATATGGAAAATATTCCGTTGACATTACGGAACCGTTTTGTCCGGAATTACAAGAGGTTTTTGTTCAGGCTGCGAAAGAAATCAATGAACCGCTTAGAGAGAAGACCACATTAGTCTGTGTGGAAGGTCCACGTTATGAAACAAAAGCGGAAATACAATTGTTTGCAAAATGGGGAATGGATGTTGTTGGGATGACAAACGCAACGGAAGCATCGCTTGCAAGAGAGCTTGGGATGTGCTATTCCGTGGTCACGGTGGCTACCAACACGGCTCCGGGTATAACCGACCATAAACCTTCTTTAAAAGCACATAAGGAAGTTGGAGAACGCAAACGCGAAACGGTGAGCACCCTTATGCTCGAAGCTATTAAGCTTGCAGGTGAAAGGAAAAACTGCTCTTGCCAGGAAGCCTACGAACGGGCTGTATTGTCAAGGACATGATCGCAAAGAAAACGCTCATTAAAAATCCCTTGATTGTTTCCAACATGTCTTCTGTTGGGAACAAGAAGGGGACTGTTATGGTAGAAGGGCAGAAAATCACGCATGTGTTTTACAATCAAGAGAATCTTGTTAACGCTCTTGAACAATATGCAGATGAAATCATCGACGCTGAGAACATGGTATTAATTCCAGGAATGGTAAATGCTCATTACCATTCCTATACGAATTTACTCAAGGGTACGACCAACAATCTCCCGCTGGAAATATGGGCGCTATATACCATGGCATATGGTTATTCGCTTGAAGACGAGGATATTTATTATTCTGTGCTCCTAGGCTGTATCGAGATGATGAAATCAGGTGTGACAAGCTGCGTAGACCACTTTCCGCATATTGCGGCATCCGAGGCAGCGCTTAAAGCCTATGACGAAGCTGGCATGCGGGTAGCCTTTGCCCCGATGCTGCAGGATGTGCCTGACCAACAATTTTTTCAAGTCTCTTTTCCGCCATCTATTCAGAAACAAAATTCGCAAAAACCTCGCGCTTCAATCGAAGAAATGAAATCCTTTTTTAAAACGCTCATATCAACATGGCATCAAAAAGACGGAAGAATCACTGTCCAACTAGGCCCGAATGCTCCGCAGCGTTGTTCAGAAAACATCCTTCATTTATGCAAAGAACTTAGTGAAAAAGAAAATTTGCGGATTCATACGCATCTGCTGGAAACAAAAGCACAATTTGAGCAAAGCCGGAAGCTGTATCAAGAAGGCATCGTCCGTTACCTCGACCGTCTAGGTTTCTGGAATGAAAAAGTATCGGCAGCCCATTCCGTCTGGCTGGATGACGAAGAAATCCAGCTATTAGCCGATCGAAACGTATCCATTATTCATAACCCAGCGAGCAATTTGCTGCTCGGAAGCGGCATCGCACCCATTCCAGCCTTTTTGAAAAAAGGGGCAAATGTGGCAATTGGAACAGACGGCTCTAATTGCGGAACCGTTCACAATTTATTTGATGCCATGCGTCTGACTGCGATGATTCATCGTCCGCGGGAAAGCGATTATTCCAATTGGCTGACGGATGCGACGATATTTAACATGGCAAGCACATCAGGCGGGAAGGTATTGGGGCTAGAAGGAGACTTGGGTAGGATTGAATCAGGCCAAAAAGCAGATCTGGTGTTATTGGGAACGAAAAATTCATTTTGGACCCCATTGAACAGCCCAATATCCCAACTGATTCACCAGGAAAATGGCTCGTCTGTCGATTCCGTTCTCATCAATGGAGAGTGGACAGTGCGGAACGGGAAAACAGTGAATATTGATGAAGAAAAAATCCTTCATGAAGTGAAAAGAAGACAAGAGAGTTTGCTAGAAAAATGGCAGGAACCATTAAAACGGGCTGAACAACTTAGACCGCACTTTGAAAAAATCCTATTAGAATATCATTGATCATAGGGGGAATTGAGTGTGAAAGAAGAACTTTTGAAAAAAGAATTGGTCCATATTTCTCATAAAGTATACAGCCGGAGACTGACACAAGCGACAGGCGGAAATATCAGTGTACGAGTTCCAGAACGTGATGCCATACTTATAAAAAGATCAGGAATCAGCCTTGGTGAAGTCACAAAAGAGGACGCTCTCCTTTTATCGATGGATGGAGAGGTTTTAGAGGGATATGGGACGCCTTCGAAAGAGTACCGATTCCATTTAGGAATTTACCGGACACGCCCTGATGTCCAGGCGGTAGTTCATTGTCATCCAAACTATGCAATCGGATTTGCTTGCTTAGGAATAGAGCTCCCGCTGCCCACTGTAACGGCTCAAAAGATTCTTGGTCATGTACCCGTTGCGGAAGCGGCGCCCTCCGGTTCAGAAGAGTTAGCTTATTATGTTACCGAAGTTTTTGAAAAGTACCCAGGTATTAAAGCAGCTTTAATGAAAGATCATGGAATATGTACGGTTGGTCCTTCCCTTGAAGCAGCTTATAACATTGCCACCCTTGTGGAGGATACAGCCAATCAGGCTTTTATCAAAATGCAAATTCAAGCATCACTACCACAGCTTAGTAAAAAGGAGGTAATGAAATGAGCAAGCTTGAGCAATTCGTTCGGAATCTAAAAGACCAGCAGCTTTTACTTCCCATTTGGTTTGAAAATGGGGCACTAAAACTGATCAATCAGTTAAAGCTGCCCCATAAAGAGGAAATTCTCACAATCCAGAAAGTGGAGGATCTGGCTGAGGCGATAAGAAATATGACCATAAGAGGGTCAGGGGCAATCGGGATTGCAGGAGCGTGGGGGATGTATTTGGCCGCTCTTCATTCTGGCGGAACGCGGGAAGAAATGATTCGTGCGGCTAGATTGCTCAAAAGCACCCGCCCGACCGCAGTCAATTTGATGAAAACGATTGATGAAATTATGGATTGTGTAAATGGTTTTGAAATGACGCCGATTGACAGAATCGAAGCAAAGGTAATAGAGATTTTAGAACGACAGTTGCAATTCGAGCATTTACTAGGAAGCCATGGAGCCAATTTAATAAATGATGGCGATACGGTACTCACCCATTGCCATTCCGGGGCATTGGCTGGATCTGGTTATGGCGGACGAGCCCTGTCAGTCATTCGCAAGGCTTATGAACAAGGGAAAAACATTCAAGTCATTGCTTGTGAAACAAGACCATATTTACAAGGAGCGAGGATCACCGCTTATGAGCTTCAGAAGTTCGGAATCCCTGTCACGTTAATCACAGATAACATGTCGGGCTATTGTATGAGCGTAGGCAGGGTGCAAAAGGTGGTCGTAGGTTCCGACAGGGTTGCCGCAAACGGAGATTTGGCCAATAAAATCGGAACATATATGCACGCCCTAGCAGCCAAGGAACATGATATTCCCTTTTATACAGCCACCTCTAGTCATACGATAGACTTTTCTATTCAAAGCGGCGCCGATATTGAAGTGGAATTTCGCGGTGCAGAGGAAGTGACTTCCCTAAATGGACAGCGCCTTTCTCCAAAGGGAGTGGAAGCAATTTATCCGTCTTTTGATATTACGCCAAACAGTTATCTTTCGGGAATCATCACCGAAAAAGGTGTCATTACTCATCCCTTTTCCCAAAATCTACAACAGTTAAACAGTAAGGTCGTTCAGTAAGATCGAAAAAGATCAAAATAATCCATTTTGGAGATTAGGAAAATGGAGCAGCAACTAAGGGAAGAGGAGGCAGGTGACAAGGATCCCCCCTTAGTCACCTGCTTTCGTATTAATTTGGGTCGGGTTGTTCATTTCAAATACATTTTCGTTGGGTAAGCCCCATTAAAACAGGCTATACAACGACTGCTTGTATCTGCAAGATTTACATCAACTGCCTCTAATAACCCCTCTGTGCTTAAAAAGGCTAATGAATCTGCTCCGATAACTTGTCCCATTGCTCGTTCATGTTCGTGTTTGTTTGCAAAAAGTTCCTCTTTGGTTGGCATATCGACGCCATAAAAACAAGGGTTTTTTACCATTGGTGAAGTGATTCTTACATGGACTTCCTTTGCACCTGCCTGGCGGATCAATTGAACAATTCGCTTGCTTGTGGTTCCACGAACAATTGAATCGTCAACAAGTACGACTCTTTTATCCTTAAGTATTTCATGTACGGCACTTAATTTAAGACGGACGGCTAAATCACGTAATTCTTGAGTTGGTTCAATGAAGGAGCGCCCCGCATAAGGGTTTTTGATGATTCCCATTTCATATGGAATTCCTGATTGCTGTGCATAGCCAATAGCCGCAGGAACACTAGATTCTGGAACAGCAACCACAACATCAGCTTGTGTTGGGTGTTCTTTAGCTAAAATTTGACCTAATTCTTTCCTGGTGGCTAAAACACTTCTTCCATGAATCACACTATCAGGACGGGCAAAATAAACAAATTCAAAGGAACAAAGAGAAATCTCTCCTTTTTCAGCAAATCTTCCGGTTTTTATTCCCTTTTCGTCTACAAGAATCCACTCTCCTGGTTCAACATCTCTCCAAAACTTAGCATCAACTGCATTTAAAGCACACGTTTCAGAAGCCGCGATGATGGATTCACCAATTTTCCCGAGGCTAAGGGGCCGTAATCCATGACGATCTAAGGCAATTAGCATTTGTTTATCTGTCATGATAAGCAAAGCGAATGAACCGTCGATCCGCTTAAGAACATCAGGCCCAGCTTCATGAAAATATTGTTTACTGGATCGTGCTATTAAGTGAGCAATCATTTCTGTATCAGTTGTTGTCTGAAAGATGGCTCCTTGTTGTTGGAGAACTTTCCGTTCGATATTAGCATTCACAAGGTTCCCGTTATGGGCAACGGCCAAATCGCCCTCACTATATTTAAAGACAAGGGGCTGTGCGTTTTGCAGTAAACTAGCACCAGAAGTGGAATACCTTACATGCCCAATGGCCATATTTCCATTAAGCCCATCAAGGATTTGTCGGGAAAATACTTGGGTTACCAAACCCATTCCCCTATGATGCCTAAATGTTTTCCCATCACTTGCAACGATTCCGGCACTCTCCTGTCCGCGATGCTGAAGGGCATGAAGTCCGTAATATGTTAAATCCGCCGCTTTCGGGTGATTAAACACCCCAAATACACCGCATTTCTCCCGCATTTCTAAATCCATTTGTATAAACCTCCCCATAGAACATCATTTCCTTATTTTTGTCGAGTGATAAATTTCTATCCTACTAATTTACTGTAATGCCAAAAGGATAATTTTTTGGTTATTTAGAGTGGAAAACAGGAGAACATAAAATGATTAAAACGTTTGAGAAGGCTCTTTTCGTAAACTATGTTGCTTTTGGGGCTTAATAAAGGGCATTTACTAAGTCTGTAGGCAATTTTCGCAAATGTTCTTACGAAAAGATGCCACGATGCAAGTAGTTATACGTGTTGATGAACTTATACGAAAAACAATAATCTTTGCGAAAATAGCCTTTGAGAAACTACGGCTGTAAAAAGGAGGAGAACACTGTGAAAGTAATTAAACCCGGCTCAACAATAGGTATATTAGGGGGAGGACAGCTGGGCAGAATGATTTCACTTGCTGGGAGAAATATGGGATACCGCTTCATTACTTTGGATCCGACACCCGATTCACCTTGTGGACAGGTTGCTGATTTTCAAATCACAGCTCCTTTTTCAGAGTTAAAGGCTGCCAAAGAATTAGCGGAATCCTCAGATGTTATTACTTACGAATTTGAGAATGTTGACTCTAATGTAGCCTCCATCTTAGAAACAACTTCGTTTGTCCCACAAGGTAGCACGCTTCTTAAAATAACTCAAAATCGAATTCGTGAAAAAAGCACCTTACAGTCCAGCGATGTGCCTGTTGCCCCTTACATGGTTATAGAAACTGAAAATGACATTACCTCGGCAATAGATTGTCTTGGACTTCCTTATGTAATGAAAACAGCAACTGGAGGATACGATGGGAAAGGGCAATGGGTGATAAGAAACCAGGATCAGATTTCCATTGCCATTGAGGCTTGGAATAAAGCTGGTGTAGACATGATCATTGAACAATTTATTCCGTTTAGCAAAGAATTATCGGTGATTGTTGCCCGAAATGCACATGGTCAAATGAAAACCTTTCCAGTAGCTGAAAATGTACATACAAATAATATCCTGCATCAGTCAATTGTGCCAGCAAGAATCACAGATGAACAACGAAAGTCGGCAGAAAGAGTCGCATTGAGAATCGCAGAATCCTTCCAAGTTGTGGGGTTAATTGCCATTGAAATGTTCCTTACAAATGAAGGTGAAATTATCGTGAATGAGCTTGCACCTAGACCCCATAATTCCGGTCATTATTCAATGGATGCTTGTATTACATCACAATTTGAACAGCATATTCGGGCAATATGTGGACTGCCTTTAGGAGATACTACCCTTTTGAGTCCGATTATCATGGTGAATATTTTAGGCCAGCATTTAGGTGCTGTGTTAGATAAAATGGATCAGCTTCCCTCAACTTCCAAGCTTCATTTATATGGTAAGAAGGAAAGCGTAGAAAATAGAAAAATGGGCCATATCAATTTTTTGGGTCCAACGATCGAAGAAGTGGTCCTGCAAATCAATAAACTTCAAATTTGGACATAAAACAGGTTGCCAGATGAAGTTTTATGGATAGGTATTGAAATGAGCGAATAGGTCGGAGCAGAGGAGTGAAAACAGTGGAAAAATTAGAACTGCTTTATGAAGGAAAAGCCAAAAAGGTGTTTAAAACATCAGAACCTGGAAAGTATTGGATTGAATATAAAGATGATGCCACCGCCTTTAATGGGGAGAAAAAAGCTCAAATTGCTGGAAAAGGAATGCTAAATAACGAGATTAGTACCATTTTTCTTAGTTTATTGAAGGAAAAAGGAGTGCACAATCATTTTATTAAAAAAATCTCAGCCACGGAACAAATCGTACAGCAAGTAGAGATAATCCCTATTGAGGTTGTGGTTCGAAATATAGCAGCAGGATCACTTGCCAAAAGGCTGGGATGGGAGGAAGGAAAAGAACTTTCACAGTCAATTGTGGAGTATTACTTTAAAAATGATGAGCTAGGAGACCCTTTCATTAACAATGATCATATAGGCATTCTTGGACTAGCTAATGAGCAGGAAATGGGTGAACTTCGAGAACAAGCCCTAAAAATCAATGAGATATTAAAAGAATTTGTTTTAAATAAAGGTATTATTTTAGTTGATTTTAAATTGGAGTTTGGGAAAACTCCTGCTGGCGAAGTGATTTTGGCAGATGAAATCTCTCCGGATACCTGTCGATTCTGGGATGCCGAAACAAAGCAAAAGTTAGACAAAG
The DNA here is from genome assembly GCF_050468025.1 of Neobacillus sp. NRS-1170. Lineage (NCBI taxonomy): Bacteria > Bacillati > Bacillota > Bacilli > Caryophanales > Bacillaceae > Neobacillus > Neobacillus sp. NRS-1170. Next base: position 141,100 of record NZ_JBITPF010000003.1, read on the forward strand.
ATCGGTTTAGACGGGATTTAGGGAACGTCGAGGAGGCTTATCAAGAAATACTACGGAGAATTGGGGGTAGTGTCAATGTTTAAAGCTACGGTATATGTAACATTAAGGGAGAGTGTTTTAGATCCACAAGGAAATGCTGTTCACGAGTCGCTTCATTCTCTTGGCTATGACGAGGTCGGAGATGTTCGAATTGGGAAATACATGGAGCTTGAAATGAATAGTGAGGATCAAAAGACGGCAGAAGAACGAGTAAGGGATATGTGTGAAAAATTGTTAGCTAACACTGTCATCGAAGACTATAGATTTGAACTTAAAAAGTTAGAAGGATAGGAGGGGAATAAGTTGAACTTTGCTGTACTGGTTTTTCCAGGTTCAAACTGCGATATAGATATGTATAAAGCTGTTTCAGATACGATTGAACAGCCTGTAGAGTATGTATGGCATATGGAAACGGACCTGGCAAAATATGATGCAATCCTGGTTCCAGGAGGGTTTTCTTATGGAGATTATTTACGTCCAGGGGCAGTGGCGAGCTTATCTCCCGTAATGGATCAAGTAAAAATAGCGGCGGAAAAAGGCAAATTGGTTCTTGGGGTCTGCAATGGTTTTCAGATTCTAACGGAGGCTGGGTTATTGCCAGGTGCGTTAAAAAGGAATCAACGTTTAAAGTTTTATTGTGACACCATTGATTTACATGTGGAAAACAACAAAACTCCGTTCACGTTAGAATATGAAGAAAGCGAAACCATTCGTATTCCCATTGCTCATGGGGATGGAAATTATTATTGCGACGAAGAGACACTAAAAGCTTTAGAACAGAATAATCAAATCGTCTTCAGGTATAAAGGAAACAATCCAAATGGTTCCATTTCTGAGATTGCCGGGGTGATCAATGAAAGAGGAAATGTTTTAGGTTTAATGCCCCACCCAGAACGCGCCGTTCATAAATGGCTTGGGTCGGATGATGGAAGGCGGATGTTCTCTTCTATTTTAAGTTACTGGAGGCAACAAAATGGTACAGAATAATGAACCAACTCCTGAGCAAATCATTGAGCAAAAAGTCTATCGGGAAATGGGATTGACTGATGAAGAATTTGATAAAGTAATCAATATTCTGGGGCGGAAACCAAATTATACAGAAACGGGCATATTTAGTGTGATGTGGTCCGAGCACTGCAGCTATAAAAATTCGAAGGTAGTCCTTAAACGGTTTCCCACCTCTGGTCCTCACGTACTGCAAGGTCCGGGTGAAGGAGCAGGGATTGTTGATATTGGAGATAATCAAGCAGTCGTGTTTAAAATTGAAAGCCACAATCATCCTTCGGCCATTGAGCCCTACCAAGGCGCTGCTACGGGGGTTGGCGGTATCATTCGAGATGTTTTTTCTATGGGTGCCCGCCCGATTGCCTTATTGAACTCGCTCCGTTTTGGCGAACTGGACAACCCAAAAACCAAATATATTTTTGAAAATGTGGTCGCGGGTATTGCTGGCTACGGTAACTGTATGGGCATTCCTACGGTTGCCGGAGAGATCTACTTTGATTCTTCTTATGAAGGAAATCCCTTGGTCAATGCCATGTGTGTTGGCTTAATCAACCATGATCAAATTCAGAAAGGGGTAGCCAAAGGGATTGGCAATCCTGTTATTTATGTTGGTGCGGCAACCGGAAGAGATGGGATACATGGAGCTACATTCGCATCAGAAGAGTTGAGCGAAAATTCCGAAGCGAAACGACCAGCCGTTCAGGTGGGAGACCCTTTTATGGAAAAATTGTTACTGGAAGCAACACTTGAACTTATTGCCTCTGGTCATGTGGTGGGGATCCAGGATATGGGAGCGGCAGGATTAACCAGCTCCAGCTCTGAAATGGCCAGTAAAGCGGGAAATGGCATTGAATTGAATCTTGATCTTGTCCCACAACGTGAAAAGGGAATGAGTGCCTACGAAATGATGCTTTCAGAATCCCAAGAAAGAATGCTGGTTGTAGCAAAAAAAGGGAAAGAAGAGGAAGTAAAAAAGATTTTTGACAAATGGGGACTTCATTCTTCTGTTATTGGACGAGTGACAGATGATAATCTACTTCGAATCATTCATAAAGGAGAGGTCGTTGCGGAAATCCCAGCAGACAAGCTGGCGGATGATGCTCCGGTATATTGTAAGCCATCTAAAGAAGCTCCTTATTATGAACAATACTCCTCTTTAGATCCAGCTGTACTCATAGAAGAACCTGACGACTATATTTCCGTCTTAAAGCAGCTGTTAGCTTCGCCTACGATTGCTAGTAAGGAGTGGGTATATCAACAATATGACTTTATGGTTAGAACAAATACAGCGGTCATACCAGGATCGGATGCAGCTGTTGTGGCAATCCGAGGAACACGAAAAGCATTGGCGATGACAACGGATTGCAACGGAAGATATGTTTACCTTGATCCATTCGTTGGTGGAGCCATTGCTGTAGCCGAAGCAGCTCGTAATGTCGTATGTTCCGGTGCGGAGCCTTTAGCCATAACCGATAACTTAAATTTTGGGAATCCAGAAAAACCGGAAATCTTCTGGCAGTTTGAAAAGGCTGCAGATGGAATTAGTGAAGCGTGCCGTCAGTTAAACACACCGGTCATCGGCGGAAACGTCAGTCTTTATAACGAGACAAAAGGAGAAGCTATTTTTCCAACTCCAACGATTGGCATGGTAGGGTTAATTAAAGATATCAATCATATTACTACTCAGGAATTTAAAAAAGAGGGAGACTTAATCTTTTTAATTGGGGAAACCAAAGCAGAAATTGGCGGCTCGGAATACCAAAAAATAATAACAGGAAAAATCGAAGGGCGTCCACCGAAAATAAACCTTGATTTGGAAAAGAATATCCAAGCTTTTACCCTCAAGGTGATTCAAGAAGGATTGGTCCAATCAGCTCATGATACGGCAGAAGGCGGTTTAGCAGTTGCTATAGCGGAAAGTTGTATTGGTGGGAAGATGGGATCAGAAATTCAATTAACTGACGAACTTCGAGCAGATTTTAGCCTTTTTAGTGAATCTCAATCTAGAATTATTCTTTCCGTGTCAGCAGAACAGGCGGAAAGGATAAAGGAAATGGCGAAACAAGTAGAGATACCAATAAAAGAAATCGGTAAAGTGAAAGGTAAGGAACTGTCAATTACACATAATGGAAGAATGGTCATCTCGGAGCCGATTGCTGCATTGGAAACAGCCTGGCGGAATGCAATTCCAGACATTATGCGTTCAGGATTATTAAAAAAGTTCAACATGCAGGAAATCTCTGCAAGTTTACCGTAAAGGAGAGAAGCAAATGAGTGATGCGTACCGTCAAGCTGGAGTCGATATCGATGCGGGGAATGAAGCAGTTGAACGAATGAAAAAACATGTAAAAAAAACCTTTCGTCCAGAGGTGCTAACCGGATTAGGGGGTTTTGGAGCTCTATTTAAGCCAGACCTAACGGGGATGGAAGAGCCCGTTTTTGTTTCCGGTACGGATGGAGTAGGGACCAAATTGAAAATTGCCTTTGCCATTGACAAGCACGACACCATTGGAATCGATGCTGTTGCGATGTGCGTAAATGATGTCATCGTCCAAGGGGCCGAGCCCCTTTTTTTTCTAGACTATTTAGCCTGCGGTAAGATCATCCCCGAAAAAATTGAAGCCATCGTGAAAGGGATCGCAGATGGCTGTGTGCTGGCCGGGTGTGCATTAATTGGCGGCGAGACCGCCGAGATGCCGGGAATGTACCAGGACGAGGAATATGACATTGCTGGATTCACAGTAGGTGTAGTGGATCAAAAACATGTTATTGATGGAACCAAAGTAAAAGAAGGCCAGGTCCTAATTGGTTTAGCTTCAAGTGGTGTACATAGCAATGGGTTTTCGCTTGTCAGAAAGGTTCTATTGGAGGATGCAAAGCTCACATTAGGTGACTATGTGGATGAATTAGAATCTGAATTGGGTAACGTGTTACTAGAACCAACCAAAATTTATGTGAAATCGGTCCTTTCAACCATACGAAAATATAATGTCTCTGGTCTGGTACATGTAACAGGTGGAGGCTTTTACGATAACATTCCACGGATTCTTCCAAAAGGCTTACAAGTTGGAATTAATCGTGAATCATGGAAGGTCCCGAAAATTTTTTCCTTTATCCAAAATGTAGGCAAAATTTCTGATTATGATATGTTTCGGACTTTTAATATGGGAATTGGCATGATTTTAGTCGTAGATTCTGCAGACTCCCGGGCCATTATCGAGCACCTGCAATCGTTGGGTGAAGATGCGTATGTAATTGGTACAGTGCAAAAAGGAACCGAAGACGTCGTATTCAAGAAGGAGTAAGTATGAAGATTGCCGTTTTTGCTTCTGGTACGGGTTCTAATTTTTCAGCAATTCTAGAATCCATCCAATCAAAAAAAATCACTAACGTAGAAGTGGTTTTACTAGTTAGCGACCGCCCTGAAGCCCTTGCTGTTCAGAAAGCTAAGGATGAACTGATTCCTGTGCATACTTTTAGGGCCAAGGACTATCCAAACAAACAAGCCTTTGAAGAAGAGATTGTAGAAAAATTAAGACAAAGGTTTGTCGATTTTATCGTATTGGCTGGATACATGAGACTGCTGGGTCCTGTTTTACTACAAGCCTATGATAGAAAAATCATCAATGTCCATCCGTCCTTATTACCAGCCTTCGCAGGAAAAGATGCCATAGGCCAAGCACTTGATTATGGGGTAAAGGTGACAGGTGTGACGGTCCATTATGTGGATGAGGGAATGGATACAGGTCCCATTATCGCCCAGCGAGTCGTTACTGTCGATTCAGATGAAACAAAAGATTCATTAGTAAAAAAGATTCAAGAGCAGGAGCACCAATTATTACCAGAAGTGATCCAAATGCTTGCGAATAAGGAGGCAGTAAAATGAAGCAGCAAATAAGAATGGAATCGCTATGGTGTATACAGGCATAAGACATTTTAAACACTAGGAGGTATTAGCGGAATGAAGGTGTTAGTCGTAGGGGGAGGCGGCCGTGAGCATGCCGTTGTTTGGAAATTGTCTAAAAGTCCTAAGATTAAGCAAATTTATTGTGCTCCTGGTAATCCAGGAATCGCACAATTAGCGAAATGCGTATCTATTTCTGTTTCAGAGATTGAAAAATTAGCTGATTTTGCAAAAAATGAACAAATAGATTTTACTTTTGTGGGACCAGAGGAGCCTCTCTCAAAGGGGATTGTCAATTATTTTAAACAACAGGGATTAGCGATTTATGGCCCTACAAAAGAAGCAGCACTGATTGAGGGAAGCAAGGCGTTCGCAAAAGAATTAATGATGAAGTATCATATTCCCACAGCAAAATATGCTGCTTTTACAAACTACGATGAAGCTTTAGCCTATGTTCGCAGTGAAGGAGCACCAATCGTAATAAAAGCAGATGGCTTAGCTGCAGGAAAAGGGGTAATTGTAGCAAAAAAACTGGATGAAGCAGAGGAAGCCCTAAATAGTATGATGAAAGAAGTCACATTTGGTTCGGCTGGAGCAAGAGTGGTCGTCGAGGAGTTTCTGGAGGGCGAAGAAATGACCTTGCTCGCATTTGTTAATGGGACTACTGTGAAGCCAATGGTACCGGCCCAAGATCATAAGCCTGTATATGATGGTGACAAGGGACCTAACACAGGTGGAATGGGAACTTATGCTCCATTACCTCATATTGATTCCTTAATGGTTGAGCGGATTGTCCAAGAAATAGTCCAACCAACGGTAAGAGGGATGGCATTAGAAGGCTGTCCTTTTGAGGGGATTCTTTATACGGGTTTGATGCTGACGAAGGAAGGTCCAAAGGTGATTGAATATAATGCACGCTTTGGTGATCCGGAAACACAAGTAGTTCTACCACTTTTAGAAACGGATTTACTTGATATCTTAATGGCAAGCATCTCAAGTGAATTGGAAAATCTAGAGGTGAAATGGAAAAACAAGTCAGCAGTTTGCGTGATTATGTCTTCTGCCGGCTATCCAGGCCCATACAAAAAAGGCCAAGTAATTAATGGATTGGATCAGGTTTCTTATCCAACGATTGTTTTTCATGCTGGAACCTCTGAACAGGAAGGCGAGATCCTAACAAATGGTGGACGTGTTCTTGGGATCACTGCTATTGGTGACACTTTGAAAGTAGCGAGGCAATTGGCATACCAGTCTGTAGAAAAGATATCTTTTACAGGTGCTCATTACCGAACAGATATAAGTTCTAAGGCTTTCTAATTAACATGCTTGAATCTTATCAGGAATAGGAGAGACATCAAGGGTGACTCTCTTTTTTTGATGTTCAACATCTTTTTCACATTCGTTTGAAGCAAATCTATTAAAAATCTGGTTATGTTTTAAAAATCGCGTGGTTCAAATGATATTAGCTGAAATTAGACCATAAGAACCGTCCCCATGAAACACAAAGAAAATAACTAAAAATCAAACGAAATTGCAAAAAACGCCTTCAAAAACGATTTTTGAAGGCGTTTTTTGACGTTTGGCTTTAAAAATGCCCTCAAAATTGAAAAATGCAAATTCGCTTTAAACCGTCTATCTCGATATTGTAGAAGTACCAAGAAGTGGTCTTACATAAAGAGTACGCAAAGGACTATTGAAATACATATGACCATTTCTTTCATTTTTTTCTATACCAAGTATGAAGGAATTTTATTAGGAGAAAGGCAGTGGTTGAAAATGGCAAAATATAGAATGGTACGTACTGATTTTTGGAAGAATCCGAATGTTTCAGAAGAGATGACGCCGGAGGACAAATTTTTCTTTCTTTATCTTCTTACGAATCCATATACCACTCAAATTGGAATCTACAAGATTACCAAAAAAGAAATGGCATTTGACTTGGGTTATTCGGATGAAACTCTAAATTTGATAATGGAGCGATTCATCGAACATCATAAAATGATTCGTTACAATCCAGTAACAAGAGAGCTCGCGATTAAAAACTGGGGGAAATTTAACCTGGATAAAGGCGGTAAGCCATTCATGGATTGTATTTACTCCGAATTAAAAAATGTCAAAGATACCTCACTTATCCAATATGTTTCGGAAGCCATACAAAAACAGGAAATTCGCAGCCTGTTTGAATCATTTTGCGAACAAGAAGAGAGGGATTCCAGCAATAAAGTTAACGACCAAAAAGAAAATAATACATATTCAGCTCCTGATTGTGGAGAGAATGACGACACGTTTACGTCTCGTTATACGATAGGTGGACAAAAAGAAAATAAAAAAGAAAAACAACAACAAAAAGCTTTTAAAACCATAATAGAGAACAATCCAGAAATAGAAAATCATCTAAAAACAGCAGATGCGAAAGAAATTATTGAGTTTTGGGATAACAATGGATTTGGTTTTTCAAACGTAAATGCGAAACAACAGCTGTTATCTTGGTTAGATGACTCTAGCTTTTTACAGCCGAAAGAGGTGATTCTAAAAGCCATGACTATTGCGTGTGCCAATAACAAGCGAAAGCTGAACTATGTGGTTGGGATTCTGAAAAACTGGGAAAATGAATCCTTACTGACCATTGAAGAAATTGATTCATTTCAGACGAAGGAAAAGCCTGGACCAAAACAGAGGCCATTAACTCAATCCATTTCTGCCGGTAGAGATATTCCTAGTGAATTTAAACTCGACCTTACAGCAGGTGAAGATTGGTGAGTATAGCGGAAAAAGCTTTCTTAGGCAGCTTGATAAAGGCGGATTACTTATTGAAGGATACCGTTATTCAACCAGAACAGCTAGAGAGCATTCAGCATAAAGAATTAATGCGGAGAATGCTGGAGTTGCACCGAGCCGGAAGTAATGTTGATTTAATCACATTAACCACTTTACCTGATCTAGAATCATTGGGTGGAATTTCCTACCTTTCGGAGCTGCTATCGTATGCAGATCCAGAAAAATTTGAAGGAATGGAGAAGCTGATTCTTGGCCTTTGGAAGGAACGGGAAAAGAGAAACATTCTAACAGTTGCAGCTATGAATGATTGGGAGATTGCGAAAGTCATTGCCGAATTGGATAAAATTAACCAAATGAAAATGGAGGATCACACGTCCTTACAACAAGCGATGTCCTTTATCTATGAAGCACCCTGGGAAGATCAAAATACGTTGAGAAATGCACCAACAGGTATTAAACAGCTCGACGAAGTAACAGGAGGATTTCAGGATGGAGAAGTAACGATTTTAGCAGCAAGACCCTCAATGGGAAAAACCGACGTCATGCTTCATTTTGCCAAGATGTCGGGTTGGGCAGGATTTTTGCCACTCGTATTTTCACTAGAAATGCCTGAAAAGCTAATAACCACACGATTAATTGCTTCGACAGGAGGCTTTAACCGTGCCAAAATGCGGGATCCGAAAAGGATGCTCACACCAAGACAAAAAGATAAATGGTCGGGTGTGATTAATGAGCTTACTGAAACCAATATACAAATATTTGATGGGGCAGGTCAAACGATTGCGGAAATGAGAGCGAAAACCCGAAAATTAATGCATCAATTTCCTGCCAAGAAACCGATCCTTTTTATTGATTACTTAACACTAATACATTCCAGCCAACCTTTCGGAGGGAATTCCCATTTACAAGTAACGGAAATATCTAAATCTCTTAAAAGGATGGCGAAGGATTTTAATTGCCCTGTTATTTGTTTAGCGCAGTTAAATCGATCGGTAGAATCAAGAGCCATCAAACGGCCTATGATGTCTGATATTCGGGAATCAGGCAGTGTCGAACAAGATGCCGATGTCATTTTGTTTTTGTACCGTGAAAAGTATTATGACAAGGAGTCGCAGGACTATTCCCTTGAAATCATCGTTTCGAAAAACCGAAACGGTCCTGTCGGAACGATCGCTGTGAATTACAACGAACATACTGGAAAGATTGAGGATCAAAAGGGACAGAGTCAAACTGTTGAATCATCTCTTTAAGAACAAGCTTATGAACAATAATAAAATCCCATATTGAGGTGCTATTTATGAACGTAAAAGAACTTTACCTAAATTGTATACATTGTGAAGAATCCTCATTGGCTCATTATATTCACCATTTACTAGGAGAGAAGAAAATTTCATTAGAGGACAACATTTCCAAACTAGACTTAAAACAAGCAAATCATCAGAAGGTAGCAGAAATGATTAAAACAAATCTATTAGGTTTTCGCAGGAGGAATGGTATTTACGCTTTGAAGATGAAGCAGAAAGAATTTGTCTTTATCTATGCAGCCAGCAAGCAAGAGGCCATCCAGTTCTATACCGACACCTTTCACCAAACACCATTGAACTGCCACGAATATTCACTAGATTTCCAGCTTTCTAGAGGAAATGAGGTGATTTCGTTTCGAGATATGAAGAAAGAATTTGATCGTTTTCCAGCTATTGCAGGGTATTCTCATAGGGTGTGATGTTATGCCCAAATATATTTTGTTCTTTTCCACAAGGTCATTTATGTAAAAAGGAATTCCTACCTTGTCCTTTTGGATCATTTTTATCTATATAAAGGGTGTAAGGTGAAAGGATGGTTAGCTAGATTTAGAAATTGCATTTTAGCTAATCAACCTGGCGTGAACAAAAGTATATGTTGGGAGATGATGGTACTGAAGGAATCACAATTGGAAGAAATTTCGGTAGAGAACATCAATTCGTGGATTCTTAGCATTGGTTTAAAGGAAGCCTTTTTATTGTATCAGTTTCATAAATTGATAGAAAACAAAGGACATTTAATTAAAGGTGAGAAATGGGTAAATATCACCTATGATGAGCTACATGAGCATTTGAGTATTTGGTCAAAGAGTTCGATCAAAAGACTGGTACATCTACTCGAAGAAAAAGGATACATCGTTTCTGCCAATTGGAATGAATTAAAATTAGATAAGTCGAAGTGGTACACCTTAAATTATCAGAAACTACTAAAAAAGCTTGATCCTCATACATATCGGAAGTCAATGGATATAAGTGGAAATGCTGTCTCAGATTCAGCTTTAGATTCAACCGATTTAGATTAACTGTAATAAACCAGCAAGGTGTGGAATAAATGCAGCGTGATCGAAGTCATGCTGCATTTTTATGTAGCTTCGATCATCAACCCACATGATAAATGGGCAGTTTGTCAATTTGAGAGGATAGGAGGAGGTTTGGATGAGAAAAAAAATAGTTGGAGTTACTCTATTCGCAGTTGCAATCATTCTTGGGTTTCCACAAATCCAGAATGAAGAAGCCAACCAAAAGCTCAACATTAAGTCGGATGCAGGGAGTTCTACAGGGCAACAACCCATTACCTTAGTAAGAACTATAGATGGTGATACGATTAAAGTGAAAGTGAAGGGAAAAATCGAAACAGTACGTTATCTTTTGGTCGATACACCTGAATCAAAAAAGGAAGGAATGTGTGTACAACCTTTTGCGATAGAGGCTTTTCGAAGGAATAACCAGTTGGTAAACAGCGGCAGATTAACGTTGGAGTTTGAAGAAGGGAATACAAGGGATTCATATGGACGACTTTTAGCTTATGTTTATGTCGATGGAAAAATGGTTCAAGAGACCTTGATCAAAGAAGGGTTGGCACGGGTGGGATACATCATGAATCCGCCCTATAAGTTTCTTAATCTGTTAAGGGAAAATGAAAATTTAGCAAAAAGGGAAAAAGAAAACATATGGAGTCATCCGAACTATGTAACAAAAAGGGGATTTAATGGGTGTGTGCAATAGATAAATAACTCCATAAAATTTATTTACTGTAGTAAGTCTTTTTGAAATCGGACTAATTACTTAACTCATTTCCTAGTAATTTACAAGAAATTACAGAAAATAGATTAATATTTTCAAAGGAAAATGATAGAATTAATAGTATTAAAGACATAAAATGGGGGGCAATATGAGGAAGTTTATTATTTCAGGGTTGTTTGCATTTGGTCTATTTGCTTTTATCATACCAAATGTACAAGCAGCGAGCGTTCAGGGGTGGAAAAGTGTTAAAGGCAATTGGTACTATTACACCTCAAGTACAACTACATATAAAGGATGGCTATTCGATAGAGGACACTGGTACTATTTAGATTCAGATGGAAAAATGAAGAGAGGTTGGCTTCAACAAGACGGCAAATGGTATTATCTCAATGAGATAACTGGAGCAATGAGAACTGGTTGGCAAAAGGATAAATACCAATGGTATTACTTTAATCGATCTGGGGTTATGCAAACAGGCTGGGTAAAGGATAATAGCAAATGGTATTTCATGGATTCCAACGGTAGGATGCAGACAGGCTGGGTATATGATGATGGCCATTATTATCTGGATTCAACTGGAGCAATGAAAACAGGCTGGTTTATAGAAAGACATCCGCTGGGGACCACTAGAGGGGTCGTATATGCATATCCTAATGGTAAGGCTGCATATAACGAAATGGTCGATGAAGCTTATTTTGTCAATGACGAAGGGGTTTGGGTACCGAGTGAAAATCTTGAAAAATATTACAAACCTTTAAAGATGGCAGCACAAGCAAATGGAGCGAGACTTAGTGTTCTTACAGATAGGGGTCCTAGTTCCGAGAGTGGTCCTTTTATTGACCTATTTGTTATAGATGTTGATAAAAATGATATTGCATTTAGTTTTTACTACGAACCGGGTAAGGAAACCGACATTGACTTTACCAGTATCACAGGCAAAGCTGATAGCAAATACACAAGCCTTTATGTTGATTCCGCTATAGCACTAGGATGTCCTTTGGACAAACAGAGTTTAACGGACGTAATTACCCAATCTTTAAATCAAGGCGGTAAGTTTACTGATGGTTCGGTTACAGTAACTACCACTAACCAAACCATTTATATTGATTGGTAATTTTTGAATCTACCCTTCTTTCAGAAGGGTTTTTTTATTGAATAAAGAATTCTTTTCAAAGGAAGGAATATTTTTAATGAAATGACTTATGAATTCATCTATAGGGATGCTGTTTTTCCAGCTTGTATTTTTCCAAAAAAAACTAAATAATGAATATAGTAAATCGTAAGGAATGAGTATAATGATCGTATACGAAGCAACCAAATCGGAATTTCTAAAAGACGTTTTTCAGGATGAATTAGTAAATAATATAGTTAGAAACTATAACTCCAAAATTGGCCGGATTAATGAGCGGGAAGTCCGTGCATGGGATAATTCCATGCAATACATGTACCGAGTGCTAAGTGATCATGAGATACCTAAAGATGCCGGTGTGGCCATTGAGTTTAAAATTCCTTATACGTCCAAGAGGGTTGATTTTTTAATCTCCGGTAAGCGTGGAGAACAAAATTCAGTTGTAATAGTAGAACTAAAGCAGTGGAAGTCTGTTGAAGTCATTAGAGGAAAAGAAGCGATTGTAAAGACCGTTATAAATCGAGGATTAGTGGAAACAATCCATCCATCCTATCAAGCATGGTCCTATGCAGCTTTAATAAAAGATTATAATGAAAACGCACAAAAAGAAGAGATTGATTTGTATCCATGTGCATACTTACATAATTATATAGATCAAGGGCAAAATGATCCGCTGACGGACAAAGTGTATCAATATTATATCGAGGAAGCCCCAGTATTTATTAAGGGACAAGCCAGAAATCTTAGAGATTTTATAAAGAAGTATATTCAATACGGCGATAACAAGGAAAATCTTTATAAAATTGAAAATGGCCGGATTCGCCCGTCCAAGTCTTTACAGGATTCCTTAAGCAATATGTTAAAAGGTAATCCTGAATTTGTCATGATTGATGATCAAAAAGTGGTTTATGAACAAGCGATCTATATGGCTAAAGAAGCAATGAGGACGAATACGAAACAGGTGCTTGTGGTTACAGGAGGACCAGGAACAGGAAAATCTGTGCTGGCAATAAACCTTCTGGTTGAATTAACGAAATAAAGTATGGTGAGCCAATAAGTAACCAAAAATGCAGCACCAAGAAATATTTATGCAACTAAATTGAAGCAGGATTTTCGAAAAGGTCACATCGATAATTTATTTAAAGGTTCTGGAAGCTTGAAATCAGAAAAACATAGTTATCAAGAGATAAATGAGGATTTTAAGAAATACGGAAAGGATAGCTTTGTATTTATAATTTTAACTTATTGTAATAATTCGCAATTACATAGGTTTGAAAAAAGTTGGCTCCAAACATATAGCGAAAAAGAAAAGCTATACAATCAAGTTGAAATTGATAATTGGGATACGGCAAAAGGTAGATGGGTTAGGAATAGGTAGTGAAAAAGATATTTTAATGAAAGTTTTACGAAACAAAATAACGAGGCTTTAGTGAAATAAGATAATACATGAAAAAGGCTTAGAGTTCCTCTAAGCCTTTTTGACTGTGAAATATAATGTGAATTGTGTTGTGAAGTTTATATGATATCCTATGTGTTTAAGTCTGTGATTTACCGTTTTGTACCTCAAAAGTAAACCCGTTAAGTCATTCTGAGAAGGTTTTATTACATAAGTGCTGCAACTTCAGAAAGCTGTTTTTCTATTTCCTTCCAATCTGCCCCTAAGTCAAGTGTTTTAACGCTAAATCGATTCCCGCCAATTTGATAGTCATTGTCAGGTGTTATTTCTTCTTCTGTTTTTGCGTATAAAAGAAACCGGCTTACGTTGCCGCTGCCGTCCCGATCTTTGTTTTTAACATAAGTAAAAATCTGATATAGATTTCCGGAAATGATAGATTTACTATTAAACAAAGGATTTGTTTGCAAGGTTCGGCCATAATATTTGGCATCGATAATGAGTGTCTTAGAACCATCTGTTAGTGTAATGTCTGTTTTCATGGCTGGCAGAAAATCGTTCATGCCATCGTCCACGTTCCATTCAATATACGAAGCATTGGCAGAAAAATGAGGATACTCCTTTTTGAAATAGCCCAATATGAATTTCTCATATAACCGATGCATTTGCTGGTCGTCCAAATACTCTTTCATTTTATATTTGCCAGTTTCTGTCGTCAGTAATAAACCTTTAATGACCAACTGGCAGATGTTGATTAGCATTTTATACGTCGCATTATTACGGTGATAAATAATCGCGCTCCAGTTTATGGAATGTGGATTGAGTGTTTCCACACTTTGAAAAAATAGGGTAAGCTTACGTAATCCCTTCCGATTATCTTCCTTCACATCCCCGTATCGAATAAGAAGGAGCATGGTTGTTTTCAATATTTGATTTAATGGTGTATTTTCGGAAAATTGATCGTAATGACAGACCATCCTTCGTGCAAGGAGGGTGTTCTGTTTAATTGAATTCGTCACGTCAATTTTTCCGCGCAAATTGCTTGTTGCTTCTGTTTGTCCTATATATTCCCGATGTAAACCACGTTTAATTTGATTGCCAATTCCCCGAATAAGTATGGCTGCCATTAGGTCATGGAGGTTTTTAAATTCCTCCGCCTGGATGCTGCGAAATTCAGCTTCATTTAGTGTTTGAAAGGCATATGCGAGCATATAGTACACATTCTTAATCTTAATCACGTAAAGTACCCCGTAGTTTGCCGGTCCATAATTCTACCTTGGATGGTTCGTCAAACCAGTATTCATTAATCAGGGGGATAAGCTCATATTCCACGATTCCAGACAACCACTCGTCGTCTATGGTTTCATTGGTAGAAAAATAGCTATGCCCAATCCGGAATCCTTTACCGAGGGAAGCATCTTCCACAATTACGCTATTAAGCGTAACAACGGTATCGATTAACCGATCAAACTTTTCGTTTGCCACAGCAGCCTGGTATTTTTTAAAACCGTCGCTGTCAAAAGCGGGTTCAAATTCAAAAAAGGCAAAACGCCGGCGAAGGGCATAATCGATCATGGCAAGACTCCTGTCTGCTGTATTCATCATCCCGACAATATTGACGTTTTTTGGTACAGAGAATTGTTCATCTGAATAGAGGAGGCGGACATCCTTTCCTCGCTTATCGTTTTCAATCAGCATTAATAATTCACCGAATATTTTACTTAAGTTTCCACGGTTGATTGCGTCTATGATAAAGAAATATGGGCGATCATCCGGCTCTGCCTTTTTACAGAACTCATAAAATGGTCCTTTTAATAAAGAAAAGCCTTTTTCAGTAGGGCGATATCCCATAATGAAATCTTCATAGCTGTAACTTTGGTGAAATTGGATAATCATTACTCGATTCGTATCTTTCTCACCCATAATGGAATAGGCAAGCCGCTCGGCAGCAAATGTTTTTCCCACACCCGGTGCACCCATTAAAATCAAATTTTTCTTTTTGAGCAGGAGGTTCTTAAGTGTGTTATACCTTTCTTCATCTATATACACTTCGTTTAGGAAGTCCTCAACCGTATAACTTTCATATTGCGATACTTCATCATCATCTGTATTTAATTCTTCTTCGGCTTCCTCCGCAAATATATTTTCGAGCTTTTTGTAGTAATCCGTATAGGGGGTAATATCCGTGAGGGTTTTTAGGACGATTTGGCCTTCGTGATCCCATTCCCCTTTATGAGTCCAGCGGACAGCTCGGATATGCTTGTACTCATTTCTTGTATCGTCATACTGGTAATCCGATGTAACAATACCACGGCCGATGATTTTTTTTAGGCCTTTTTTCACGATAATAACATCACCGATTTGCATTTCATTGGCAAATTGCCAGGTAAGATGACCAGCATTAATATAGGAATATTCATCCCCATAGATTTCTTTCATTTTGGTCTTCATTGCTTCTTTAGAAGGGTAATTTTTTAAATCTCCGAGGCCATCCCAACCAATCCCCATTATCCCTTTGTCATAAAACTCTTCCCACATCCTCGAGCCTTCACCAGGCGCATAAATCCAATAACGTTTTTTATCGTTTTTCGTTACTGCTGTATGAGTGGAGACAGGTACTTGTTCATATGTACCACTGATGATGCTTTCTATGACTTCATTTTCTTCTTTTGTTACACGAAAATTGGTCGCACCTGGAAAGGTTAAGATCTCCATCCGTTTCGTCCGCTCATCGGCTAGCAATGTCGTCCTTTTGACTAAATTGGTTGTAAGTTTCCTTTGTATCAGAATCTCAACTGCCAAATACGGCTCTTTATTTAAATTATCGCTGCGGTTGTAAGGATCATTTAAATCTGGTTCCGTAATTCCTGGGTCACAAAGAATGGAACCTACGGCAATGATCCCTCCGTCAGACCCGGAAAGCCAAATATAGGCTTTGTCTCCTTTTTTAATCTGATTTTTATTTTGGTTTACAGCCCATTTTATTTGATTAAGGTCATTTACTGCACCAATAACATCATAATATTTAGGGTTCCCTTGAAATATCCAACAAGATGGCTCCTCTAATTCCTTAAGAAATTTTGCATATAAAATCAGTGCATAGGAAAATGCCTTCTTGCTGGTGGCTATATCTACTTCATCAAAATTCGTTGCGGATGTAAGGATCGGATATATATCTTCAAATTCAGTGGAATTTGTAATATAGAACAAATCTGTCTGTTGAATATTTTCAAGCTCTAACTTAGAAGATGCATTTTTAAGCGCATTAATATACGAGGTAATGGTATTGGAAGAATACGGTTCCCCATTTGCTTTTTTCTGCTTGCGCATCCAATTTTGGAAGGCAGTTTTTAAATATGTCTTGCTCATATTTTAGCTTCTCTCTCCTTACCATTTTTTTGCAATATATTTGTTTTCCTTAATTTTACCAAGTGTAGTAATAACATTCAGAAATTACCTTCCCTGTGTAAAATTCATCATAACTTTCTATATTAACTTCATAGATTATTCCTATTTGAAGTGGCTACGAAATACCTTGACAAATACCTATACTGTTTCCGATATTTGGAACAAAGTAAAAAAGTTGCTCACAAGAACGTGTAAAGCAACTTTTGTTTAGTGCTATTCGTAATTCAAATTAAGCAACTGTTGATATGTTTAGATTTTCTTAAATCTAACGCTATACTAAGTCGTGAGTTTTTTCAAACTTTTATATATCCATTCTGCAATGAATCCAGCAACAAAACCGTAGATAATTGGATTCAATGAACCACCAAAGGTAAATCCTCCATTTGAGGTTTCTTCAAAATTGAACCAACTGAACAATTCGATATTATACAAATGATCGCATAAGTATAATACTGAGGTTGTAATCATAAATACAATTGTTGGTATCCAAAAAGTCCCCATTTTCATTCAAATACCCCCTTAATTGGATTTTAATGGAAATATACATAAAGTCAATCATTTTCTGAAAGGGACATGCTGAATAACTAAAAATGTGCTGCCTATTTCTCTCCATGGAAAGAAAAAATAGCTCAAATTCAACCGAATGATTTAGTATTTTTATATTGAAATGGCAACTGAATAATTGCAAGGGGAATAGCAACAAGGGTAGTTGAAATAGCTGATTATATTAATCACGAAGGTTTCCATGAAAATGAAGAATATTATATGCATTTGGTGAGGTGAAGGAAGAAAAGTCCTTATCCTATAAGGAAATAAAGGAGCTTCCAAAGACCATATCAACCGTTAACATGCATTGTGTTACCACCTGGTCTAAATTTGATACAACTTTTGAAGGAATTGCACTTAGAGAGTTATTGAAATTTGTTGAAATTAATGAATGCGTAAAATACATTAAAATTTACGGTTACTACAATGGGGACAGATTTGGTTATTGTGCAAACCTGCCGCTAGAGCCTTTATTAGGGGAAGAGCGTGGCTATTCAATAACCGCAAATCCATTTAAAGAAGAGCGGTACCGTTAACACAGATTCGTCTACGAGGGAAGATCACAAAGATCCAATAGCTCTGCAAAATCCCTTCTTATTTCAAAATAAAAAATCTCAAAAACAATTGTTTTTGAGATTTTTAACGCAAGAAGCATAGCAAATTTTTATCATGTTATTAATTTCCATTTATTTAAATGGCCGAATATTCAATAAATAAAATAAACATTTTCTTTATGAACATGATATGAAAGTAGATATCGATTACCCCGCCTCCACCTCATATAGTTCCTTAGCCAGAACTGTATTAATTTTTAATGGCTTTCTTGAAATGACTTGTTCCTTTTCTAATACTCCTAAAAATAAACTAACGGTTTCTCTTGATGACCCGATCATACTTGCGATGTCATGCTGGGTGATTTTGACCCCAATTGTTTGCCATTCCTCACTTCTTACACCAAAACGGTTACTCAACTGCATGAAAAGTAAAAGAATTCGATATTTGACATCTTTATAAGCAATGCTTTCTGTTATTTGGTACATCTCTTTTAGCTTCGAAGTCATAATGGTTATAAGCTTTAAAGAAATATCAGGATTTTGACGAAGAAACTCTTCAAATCGCTCCTTTGTTAGCGTACAAACAAATGAATCAACCATCGTTTCTGCATAAATATCAGACTCTGTTAAGGAAAAACTAGAGGTTTCTCCAAAGATATTACCTTCACTTAAAAGATCAACCGTGAATTCCTTTCCTGTTGAAGATACCTTAAATAAACGAACCTGTCCTTTTTTCAAGAAAAATAACGACCCCATTTGTTGAGTCGGACTTAAGATAATTGTACCTTTTTTAATAGGAGCGGTTAGCGTCACTTCACCTATTTTCTTTAATTCTTCTTCCGGTAGCTCATCTAGTAAATTAATTTGTGATAGAAGCCTGAGTTTATCCAAGTCTACACTCCTTTGTTATACCGTTTCATAATCATTTCATAATCAAGCGACTCCTATATTTACGAACGACTTTAACAATATTCATAATTCTTCTCTATCGTTCGATATGTTCCATTAGATAGGGACAGTACACTTAGGTCGTACGTAATGTCCTTCTTTCCTTAACATTTGTGTATAGAGGAAAAAAGTTCAGTTAATTCCTGCAGTAGAACGTTCTGATAGTCAGTTGAATGATACAACTCACCTATTTCCCCATATACTTTTCCTATTTTCTCTTTGTAATCAGGAGCTTCCTTGTCAGGATTGGAACTTTTAAATCGATCCATGACAGCTTGAATATAGGCAGGACGAGCTCCCCACCTACCTAATACATTACCATTTTTATCTAGAATGACAGCAATCGGTTGATTACGAACTCCATCAGTTAAAAAATGGTCCATAGTTTCCAAGTGTTCTTCCATTAATAATACTTCTGTAGGAATGTTGCATTGTTCCATAACCCGGAAAAGGACCGGGACATTCCAAATAACGTCTGGGCACCAATCGGTACAAAGAATTAAGCAATAAAGATCTTGAGGATTACGAAAAGAATTAAAAAACAATTTGTCCGTTTTATTTTCCCATGAGAAATTTTCATAGTTGTACAAAAATTGGTCCTTCGTATTTAAGATTTTGCTTTGCTGCATTATTCGATTTTCCATATTGTCTATAAACTGTTGAGGAGTTATTCCAAGCCCAAATTTATGTTTTAAATTTATTGTTTCGTACATCTTTATCTTCATCCTTTCAAAAAAACTATCATTTTTCACATCACAATATTAGAACTAAACTGACCCTTTATAAATGGTCAGTTTAGTTCTATTTAAAAAGTCAGATTAGCATGAGGGTTACTGTTTAAGAAGAAAGGGTAACCAAGCCTTCTTTAATAACTCTATTCCTTTTTCCATGTCTTTCTCACTCACTCCAGCGAACCCTAAATACAATCTTGGGAAAGGATCAGTCCTTATGGTCATCCACATTTTTTTAAAGTCATAGACAATTATTCCCTCTTCAGCAGCTGATTTAATCAGGGTCTCTGTGGATTGATTCGTATTAACCGTGATTTGTATATGAAGGCCGGCATTTTGGCCAGTAATTTTTATATGGTTATGAAAATTTTCCTGTATAAGCTCAATTAATTTATGATGTTTTTTACGATATAACTTTCGTACTCTTCGGATATGCCGATACCAATGTCCTTGTTCTATAAAAGAAATCATTGCCCATTGGGTGATTCGAGAAGGGGCAGATGTGAATTCATAAGAACTTTCCTTCAATTTTGTCAATAACTTTTGTGGCAATACCATGTAGTTCATTCGTAAAGCTGGCGTAAATACCTTGGAGAAAGTACCAATATAAATCACTCTGTCATATTCATCTATACTTTGTAGAGAAGGGATAGACTTTCCTATATACCTGAATTCTCCGTCATAATCGTCTTCGATAATATATGCATCTTTATTAATTGCCCACTTTAATAAATGTTCCCTTTCGGAAAAAGGCATAATACCTCCTGTGGGAAACTGGTGTGAAGGAGTGATATAAACAAGTTTTGCGGAACTACCTTCTATATCGTTAACTGAAATCCCTTTTTCCCCTACTTGGATAGGTAATACTTCAAAACCATTCATTATAAATTGTTGACGTACCAAGTTATATCCTGGTTCTTCAAATGCTATTAGGGAATTATCGTTAAACAGATGGCAAAGTATTCGGATACTATCTGCTATTCCACTGCCAATTATGATTTGTTCAGGAGTGCAGCGAACGCCCCTCGCATTAAATAAGTAATCTGCTAGTGCTGCACGAAGTTTAGATTCTCCCTGGAGATCACCATATTTTCCAATATCCATTGAAAAATTTTCAAGAGCTTCTTTCAACATCTTATTCCAGGCTCGAATAGGGAAAGAATGTGGGTCAACAGCAGAAGGATTAAAATCAATTGTCGGTTTAGATTCAATAGGTGAACAGTTAATGCCTTTAATTTCTTGATCAGCATAGAGTTCATATTGTTTGGCAGGCAAAACAGCTTGTGGATTTATTGCGTAAAAACCCGATCGTGGCTTGCTAATTACGTATCCTTCAGCGATTAACATTTGAAACGCTGTTTCTATCGGTGTTTTACTGATATTCAGTTGCATTTGTATTGATCTTATAGAAGGCAGGCGCATACCATTCGTTATTTCTCCATTTCGAATGGCGTCTCGAATGTGCCGATAGACGGTAAGATAAATGGGTGTATTTTGTTCATCTTTTATTAAAATTTCAAACATCTACTATCACTTCCAGATAATAATTTTTTTAAAACTGTTTCAATTTCTAAGCGTTTAATTTATTAAATAAAGTTTTTAGATATTTTAACTAAATACTAACTGATTCAAGATTGTGAATCTATTTTATATGTAAGGCACCTAACATTTTTTTAAGTTGATTCCAAGTATACTCCTAAGTGTAAGTTAAAAAAAACACTTTAGAGGAGGAATTAATCATGGCATTAGTGAATTTCAATATCGAATCTACATCTCAAAAGGTAACAACTGAAGTGAAGGCAGGAGCTCATACATTTTTTGTAGACGAGCCAAAAAACTTAGGTGGAAATGATAAGGGGGCAAATCCATTAAATACACTACTAGGCTCTCTTTCAGGCTGTGAAAATGCCATTGCCAACATGGTGGCAAAGGAAATGAAGTTTAATTTAAATGGAATCGACTTCAAAATTGAAGGAGCTTTAGATCCAAAAGGCTTAAGGGGAGATGCATCCGTAAAGCAATACTTCCAAACCCTTACGATTGAAGCACTTGTTGATACTGAAGAGTCTGACGAAAGAATTCAAGAGCTTAAAGAAAAAACAGATTCAAGATGCCCGGTATTCAACATTTTAAAGGATACAAACTTTATTAAGATTCAATCTACTTGGAGAAGAAAATAATCTTACTGTTTGGCAAGGAACCCTTTATGAACTGAGAGTTATTTAAAAAAATGAAGAATAAATAAGGTCTGGGTAAACTAGGGATATATTGACTATACTGGAGGTCTGTTTATGTCAACACAACATGAATTAGCTACGTTTGCTGGTGGATGTTTTTGGTGTATGGTTCAACCCTTTGATGAATTACCAGGTATTATAAAAGTAGTGTCAGGCTATACAGGTGGGCATAAAGAGAGCCCAACTTATCATGAAGTGTGCTCTAATACAACGGGTCATTATGAGGCAGTTCAAATTACGTTCGACCCTACCATTTTTCCGTATGAGAAGCTGTTAGAGCTTTTCTGGCAGCAAATTGATCCTACCGATGCTCATGGTCAGTTTGGTGATCGAGGAGAGTCCTACAAAACGGCTATTTTTTATCATACAGAGGAGCAAAAGCGATTAGCCGAAGAATCTAAGCAGAAATTACAAGAAAGTAAAAGGTTTTCAAAGCCAATTGTGACAGAAATTAAAGAGGCGTCTGTGTTTTATCCGGCAGAAGAAAATCATCAGCACTATTATAAAAAGAATTCCTCTCATTATAACCTTTATAAGGAAGTGTCAGGACGAGCAGGATTTATTCGAGAAAACTGGAAAAAGCATCAGGCTGAAAACATCAAGAAGCTTACACCTATTCAGTATCGTGTCACACAAGAAAACGGAACGGAACCACCCTTCCAAAACGAATTCTGGGATCATAAAGATGAAGGGATTTATGTCGAGATTGTCTCTGGCAAACCATTATTTAGCTCTCTTGATAAATTTGATTCTGGCTGTGGGTGGCCCAGCTTCACAAAGCCAATCAGACATCAAGAGGTACTTGAAAAAGTAGATACGTCCCATGGAATGAGACGGATAGAAGTAAGAAGCACGTCGGCAGATTCTCATTTAGGACACGTATTTGATGATGGTCCACGTGATAAAGGTGGGCTTCGATATTGTATTAACTCTGCTGCACTTAAATTTATCCCAGTAGACAAGCTAAAAGAAGAAGGCTATGGGGAATATCTTCGTTTATTTAAATAGATATAAAAACGTTCCTGGATACTTCTCTAGCGTTTTTTATATTTAGCATAAAGGAAATTGAATTGAATAAACTTTTTTAGGAGGAAATAAAATTGACACAAAGAATTGATTATTACAATGTAGCACCAGACGCATTTGACATCATTGGGAAATTGGATAAGTATACGGCAACTACAGGTATAGACCGTAAACTTCGTGAACTTATTAGACTTCGTGCTTCTCAAATTAACGGCTGTCCACTTTGTATGTATATGCACACAACAGATGCCCTAAAAATGGGTGAAACGGAAGAAAGAATATATTGTATTAGTGCTTGGGAAGAGTGTGAATTTTACACAGAAGCAGAAAAAGTAGCTTTAGAGTTGACAGAGCACGTAACGTTAATCCCGACAAAACGTGTGCCAGATCAGCTTTATCAACGAGTGCGTAACCACTATGACGAAAAACAGTATGTTGACCTTGTTCTAATAATTAATCAAATTAACACTTGGAATAGAATGGCTATTGCAATGGGGCAAACAGCAATTGAAAAATAATAACTCTCAGCATAAAAGGGCCGTCGGGTGTGTGTATGCCTACGGTCCTTTTTTGGTTTGATACGGACTTTTATTTTTCTTCAATTTCAAATAACTGAAAAATTACGAAAGCAGAATAATCTTCTAAACGGTTAACCTCATAAATGTGAAATAGCTAACATTATTCATTTCCAAAATCAGCTACAGTCAAATAAAATAATGTGACCATTATGATATGAATGCGCTTATTCGATGTAAGAATGGTAAAACAGTGAGGTAAACGGTTATGGAGAAGAAGTACAGTGATTCGATAGCACCTATTTACTTTTTGAGGTATATGATTGAGGTAAAACGGGAAGAATTGACAAAATTATTCAACATTGATAAAAAACTTCAAAAAACTACTATCCTACAATTAAGTCAAGAACTTGACCAATTAATCAATCAATATTTAAAGATACATGAGGAGTCTTCAAAAAGAAAATGATGATTCATGAAGTTAAGAAAAGGGGGGCGAGCACAATGCTCGGTCCCTTGCTTTTATTTAAAATTAGTTGTAAATGTTAGCCAACTAACATTTTTAAATACAGAAAAAAACTATACTCGTAAGTGTAAATAAAGGAAAAAACTATTACAGATTTTAAGGAGATGGATAAGAGATGGCAGTATTAAACGTCACCGATCAAACATTTACGGCAGAAACTAACAATGGAATAGTGTTAGCTGATTTTTTCGCCACTTGGTGTGGACCTTGTAAAATGATTGCACCCGTTCTTGAAGAGCTTGATCAAGACATGGGGAACCAAGTTAAGATTGTAAAGATTGATGTCGATCAAAATCAAGAAACAGCCAATAAATTTGGTATCATGAGCATTCCGACTTTACTAGTCATGAAAAATGGCAAGGTTGTAAATACTTTGGTTGGTTTAAGATCTAAGGAAGCACTTGAGGAAGCATTAAATAAGCATATCTAATCCTAAAAAAGCATTGAGAAGTAACCATCGTTTTGGGGTAGTACCAGCGTTGCTGAGACCACCCGCAAGTGATGCTGGTATCATAATGTATCCCCATAAAGTAATTCAAGACATTGAGTTTTTAAACAAGCTAAGGATCTAGGGTTTACTTTGGAAGAAATTAAAGATCTACTTGCTGCATCAATCGGGGAAAAAGAATTTCATTCAGAAGAAATGCTCGAACTTGCATCAGGAAAAAATGGAGGAACATTTTTTTAGTCTTTCGGTAAATAACAAACTTACAATCGCTAATGGCGGAGGAGGAAACGTTATGTTCAAGTTATTTGAAGCTTTCGGTCAAAAAATTGAGATCATCGGAAAAAAGGGTTTGTTTATCGCACTGGCCATCGTTTATATTTGGATTGGCGCGATGAAATTCACGACCTACGAAGCGAAGGGGATTGCCCCCCTTGTAAACAACAGCCCAGTACTTGGGTGGCTTTACAACTATTTTTCAATTCGTACGTTTTCTTCACTATTGGGCATATTAGAATTATTAGTCGGCCTACTCATTCTCAGTCGCTTTGTGTCTGCAAAGCTGTCAGCTGTTGGAGCGTTTCTTTCCTGCATTCTATTTCTGACGACATTGAGTTTCATGGTCTCCACGCCGGGTGTCTTTGAGCCGAGCCTCGGTTTCCCCGCCCTTTCTTCGTTGCCAGGTCAATTTCTGTTGAAGGATCTCGTCTTGCTGGGCGCTTCTGTGTTTGCCTTGGGCGAGTCACTGAAGGCTGCTAGCCATGGAACGTTTCATAAAACCAGGGAGAGGTGCTATCCGGATGTGGGAAAATAATCAGATCATTTGATGGTTCCGAATGTCTTGATTTGTATCGATTTATTAAAGATCTGCATGTTTTTTACCCAATTTAGAAGCGAAAGCCTATGGAGTTAAATCCGTTCCAGCAGTTGCAATCAATGGGAAATTAGTGAACGCGAATGGTATCGATATTGATGTGTTAGAAGTTGCTGGGTTTTGGTCTATGTTCATAATGAATTCGCAAGGGTGAAGACTTCACCCTTGTTTTCTTATTTAAAGAAAGAAGAGTGGTCCTTGAATACAGTTGTTTCAAAGGTGTCAGCGACGCTGGTACTACCCCGTTTCGGTAGGTCACTTTTCCTATAATTTGTATGATGTTCAAGCAATGGTATTAGCTAATCTGTAATGCAACTGACATTTTTCTTTTAAATTTTCCACTATACTCTTACCTGTAAGGAGTAATAAGTAAAATAAAAGAGTGGGAGGAAATAAAATGAAGAATCAGATTAACGTGACGGAGCAAATTAGAACAGTTTTAAAAGAAGGAAAGATAGAATTATTCATGAAAGAAGAACTGATAGGAAGAGTTTCAATTACTCCAGAAAAACAGGGTAAGGTAGAACTGATTCAAGGCTTTACAGAAAAAGACGGAAAGATATTTAGATTGATAGAGCATTTACAAAATGATCATCCTAAAGCCTATGTGGAGGGCTGTGACCTTGGCTGGTGCTAAATTTGGAAGAGAGGATGACAACATCATGAACGTTCTATTTACAGAAAGAGCAATGGAAAGACTTAGTCAGGAGCCCGCACAGGCGTATCAGTTAAATCCTAGCCTGGGTGGATGCTCCATTGGAGCAGATTGGGTAACGTTTGTTGGGATAAAGGAACTGAGTGCAGAACTAAACGAACAATTCCTTTCAACCAACTTTAAACCAGTCCTACTGGGACATAAGTCAGACCATTTATTTAATGAAGATTTAAAAGTGGACTATAATCCAAATACATCCACGTTTATTCTAAAAAGCAACAGTCAAATTTATACAGCGTATATGAAGCTAGAATATAAAAATTAAAAATGATACAAATCAGGCATCTTGTAATCGATTTGCCCTGATTTGTATTTTTTTGAGGTGATGAGATTGGATACCGTAACATTTGGAATGGGTTGCTTTTGGGGGCCTGAGGCACGATTTGGGTACCATCCAGGGATTCTTAGAACGAGAGTCGGGTACGCAGGTGGAAAAGAAGGTCAACCGACCTCGAAAAACACGTTAGACTACACGGAGGTTTTACAAGTCCAGTTTAACGCAGAGCTTTTAAGCTTAGAGCAAATCGTAAATCAATTTTTTAAGCAACATAATACAATGAGAGCACCTCGTTCTATGAAGTACCGATCTTTATTGTTGTTTGAAAACGAAAAGCAGAAGAGTGAAATGCTTCAAAAACTAGGCACCATGAGCTACGATAAAAGTTTAACACAACCGGCCCCTTTTCTAACTCTTTATACAGATAATATATTGTAAGGTATCTTACATTTACATTTAAAATATATGTGTAAAATAATGTTGACCATACAGACAAATTGTTTGCTGCAACTTTAGAGGATAAGACAACTTATGAAGAAGAGGAAGAGTGAAGGGGAAATGGTTTTATATATATTACCAAGCTGTTGTAAATGCCAAGAAGTTATCAAGCTATTTACCAAGCTAGAGATAGAAGTGAAAGTAATCAATATTTTTGATACGATGAATGCAGACCGAACCTTAACATTGGATAATGGGCTACCAGTTTTAGAGGAAAATAATGAGTGGCTTGATTATGAAATGATTATGAAACGGTATAACAAAGGAGTGTAGACATGGATAAACTCAGGCTTCTTTCACAAATTAATTTACTAGATGAGCTCCCGGAAGAAGAATTAAAGAAACTAGACGAAGTGACGCTAACCGCTCCTATTAAAAAAGGTACAATTATCTTAAGTCCGACTCAACAAATGAGGTCGTTATTTTTCTTGAAAAAAGGACAGGTTCGTTTATTTAAGGTATCTTCAACAGGAAAGGAATTCACGGTTGATCTTTTAAGTGAAGGTAATGTCTTTGGAGAAACCTCTAGTTTTTCCTTAACAGAGTCTGATATTTATGCAGAAACGATGGTTGATTCATTTGTTTGTACGCTAACAAAGGAGCGATTTGAAGAGTTTCTTCGTCAAAATCCTGATATTTCGTTAAAGCTTATAACCCTCTTGACTTCGAAGCTAAAAGAGATGTACCAAATAACAGAAAGCATTGCTTATAAAGATGTCAAATATCGAATTCTTTTACTTTTCATGCAGTTGAGTAACCGTTTTGGTGTAAGAAGTGGGGAATGGCAAACAGTTGGGGTCAAAATCACCCAGCATGATATCGCAAGTATGATCGGGTCATCAAGAGAAACCGTTAGTTTATTTTTAGGAGTATTAGAAAAGGAACAAGTCATTACAAGAAAGCCATTAAAAATTAATACAGTTTTGGCTAAGGAACTATATGAGGTGGAGGAGGGGTAATCGATATCTACTTTCATATCATGTTGATAAAAGAAAATTTGGAACAAAAACAAAACATTCTAAACACCCTCTTATTTGGCATACCCATAGGAGGGTGTTTAATATTATGGGGAAATTTAAACTTCAAATTGTTTGGCCATTATCAATTGTAAAACTAAATAGACTCCCGGATGCTCTTAGGAAGGTTTTTCACAACCAAATCGTAAGAGTGGTCAATCATTTCAAAGATAGCCGACTCTGTCAAAGAACCCTCGAGAATAATCGTATTCCAGTGCTGTTTGTTCATATGATACCCTGGTCGAACGTCCTCATGCTGCTCTCTCAAGTTTTCCGAAATCACCGGGTCGCATTTTAGGTTCAAGTACCCTTTTTCCTCATAAAAAAGAGCGAATATTTTACCTGCAATTTTAATTGCTAATGGATCGTGTCCCAAGGGATAATCCTTAATCGCTCCTTTTTTGTTTAGACAGTATTCGATGAAATTATTTTTCAAACCAGCTCATCTCCTTCGTAAATGACATCGTATAGTCCACGACGTCTATCTAGACTGCTCCGCATGGATGGTCTGTGATGGGCTGCCCTCGAACTCCTGCCATCCAAGACAAAATAAAATTGACTGATAACTCAATGGTATTTGGCGGTTTAGTTTTCAGTATAACATGCTAACCGAAACGACATCTGTCATCTACATTACATTTTTCTGCCGTTTACACAATTTCAAAAATAAAAGATAACTGTAAGCTGCATTACAGAACTCCGATTCTTTTAGAATTATAATCAAGCTATCACTTGAAATTGGAGGTTTCAGAACGATGAGCAACCAGTGGTATGCTAATTTTTAAATAAAAGTTGATCTGATGGAATCCAATTTTACATCCTAACATGGATATTACCAATACAAAGTTTCAGAAAGAAGATGAAACCGATGAACCTTCGAACCTTGTTTATTCGGACCCGTGAACGGAATGTTCGAAATAGTGAAGCAATCTCACAACCTCCGGGAATATTGTCGAAGGCGGCCAACTGGCTTCTGATCGCCGCCCTTTTTATGGCATCTCTGAATCTGAGGCCTACGATTAGTTCAATCGCGCCCATACTAGAGGTCATTCGAAGGGATCTGGGCATGAATGCATTTGCAGCCAGTTTATTAACCTCTATCCCGGTTCTTTGCATGGGCTTTCTTTCGCCGCTATCCATTCGACTCGGCAAACATATTGGCTTTGAACGGGGGATTGCCTGTTCTCTGATTATGATAACGGGAGGCGCGCTTTTGCGTTTGGTCGCGCATTCTGCTCCCATGTTGCTTCTTACCGCCTTTTTAACAGGTGTTGGCGTAGCTGTGATGGGGCCACTATTATCTGGATTTATCAAAAAGCACTTTTTTCGCAACATTCCAATGATGATCGCCTTATACTCTATGGCCTTGTCGCTGGGGGCCGCTCTTGGTGCAAGCTTGTCCGCTCCTATTCAAATGAAATTACACTCATGGCAGTCTGCGCTTGCTTTTTGGGCGCTGTTAGCGGTCGCGGCTGTTCCGGTGTGGTATGCAGTAGTTAAACAGCAGGTCTATTCTCCAATCGTAGAGGCTACGGAACCGTCTCAAATGTCCGCGTTGCCGTGGGGCAATAAAAAGGCATGGCTGTTAACCTTCCATTTTGGACTTATGGCTTTTGTTTTTTATTCCTTGATGGGATGGTTGCCGCCTATAATGGAAAGTGCGGAGTTCTCACACTTTTACTCTGGAATTCTACTGACGATGTTTGCCTTGATTCAAATACCGAGTGGGCTGGTGGTTCAGATGCTGCTGAAACGCTTTCCTTCCCGCTTGGTCTGGCTTCTTTCAGCCTCATTTCTGCAGCTAATTGGGCTGATCTTAATTTTTTTCGCTACACTTCCATGGTTGGCGGCTCTTTTATGCGGGTTTGGCTGCGGGATGCTATTTACTCTAGGCACCTTGCTGCCGATAGACGAAGCGGAAAATCCACATGAGGCGGCATCCTGGGCAGCTATGACACAATCTGTAGGATATTTGATCGGGGCGATGGGACCGGTCTTTGTCGGCTGGGTTAATGATACTACACATAAATTTGGCTTTGCGATATCGGGATTGATTCTTATCACGCTGATATTGGCGATGGTTCAATGGCTGATAGTTCCGCGAAAAGCAAAATCGGGAGTTGAAACCGCAGCGAGAATCATGAATAGCATTTGATAATAAAAAGTTGGTAGTTGTGCATATGGAGATTTTGTAGCATGTTCTACTGGGGTAATCGGCAAATTGCTTCTTCCCAAATTAGTGCAAGCAGGGCACGAAGTTATTGGGAGTCTCATATCCCGGAACGCACACCGTTGATTTGAGCTTTCGGTGCAAAGGCGATCGTGGTTGATTCATTTGATCGAGAAGAGCTATATTCAGCACTTGTCTACATTCAGCCCGATGTGGTTATTCATCAGTTAACTTCATTAAGCAATTGGAACTTTGAGGATAACACCAGAATCAGAATAAAGGGAACGTGTAATTTGGGAGACGCCGCTCGCGCGCAACTTGGTGAGATCGTCCAGCTGGTCCGGGATGGTCGGCTGCGGACAAACATCGGCAACGTGGCGTCCCTCGACGATGCTGTCGCCGCCTTCAACCCGACGGAGCGGATCAAAGGGAAAGACGATCATCCGCGTTCGTCCGTAAGGGCTCAGGGACAGTGACCGGGCCTCGTGGAACATCGTCAGCCGGGAGGCCCGGTCATTTCCAGCTTCGGACATGGGAACTAAATAGCAATTTACGACATATGTCCTTAAAGAGTAAAAGCAAAGACCACCGGAAATCCGGTGGTCTTTGCATATCAATGTATAGAGTTTCGAGGAATATTTTCTTCAAGTATTGTAACAGCAAGTTGAACAGACATGCGTGATGTCTTAACGACGCCCTCCTTGGCAAGCTCGCTCATCACGCTACTGACCGATTCACGGCTAGCACCGATCATATTGGGAATCTCTTGATGGGAAAGCGGCAGATCGATCAACGCATATCCGTCTTGATTGACGCCGAATTTGGCGCCCAGTGTGGAAAGGAGATGGAGCGCTTGCCCTCCTTGACGAAATAGAGTCCCTCGCGCGCGGACTCCGGGGTTTGGACCAATGTGTTTTTTGTGATCCGATTGAGATGATGGATGGTATCTAGCGGATCAATCTCTCTCATTTCTTCTAGCGGCATTTCTTCAAAAATACTTATTTGCGATAAATACCAAAGCTTGTTCATCGGATATATCGGTCCTCCAAAATAATGTTGGTAAAGTCATTGGCGTTCTTTGCAATAACATTATTGCAAAGAACGGACTTTTTTAAGGCTTCGGACGGTTCCATCCGCGCTCTATGGCTTAAATCTGAAGCACCGGCTATGACGGTTCCTTTTTTATCGATAATATATGTGGCTGTGAGAGGAAGCCCAAATGTATGGTCACTGTTATATTGATGTAGCTCAATACCTGATCTTTTCGGAATGGCTTGCATAAAGTCAGGCAGCTTGTATTTAAGATTGTAGTTTATCGGAATCTGTCATCTCATTGATCTGCGTTTTACACAATTTCAAAAATAAAAGATAACTGTAAGCTGCATTACAGAACTCCGATTCTATTAGAATTATAATCAAGCTATCACTTGATATTGGAGGTTTCATAACGATGAACAACCAAAATTTAACCGAACAACTGGAAGGGGCCACACAGCAGTTTAAGGCCAATGCACCGATTGAAGCGCAGATCCAGATCGGTCAAATGGATTGAGGAACTTCAGAAATCGGGGATCGCTTCCCGGAAGCAACCAGGCGAAAAGGCGGTAGACTTTAAATTAACAAACGCACTAGGCCGGGATGTAGTTTTATTTGAAGAGCTCGCGAAAGGACCGGTTGTGCTAGTCTTCTATCGCGGCGGATGGTGTCCTTTTTGCAATATGCAATTAAAGGCTTACCAGCAGATATTGCCAGAAATCCAAGCGATGGGAGCGCAGCTTATCGCGATTAGCCCACAAAAGCCGGATCATTCGTTATCCCTTCAAGAAAAGGAAGGATTGGAATTTCAAGTCCTTAGCGATCCGAACGGCTTGGTAACAGCCAAGTACAATCTGCTCTTCGATGTTCCGCCGGGAGTAAGGGAAATCACGGAAGGTATCGGACTTGATCTTGCGGAGTACAACAATACCTCCAAATGGATCTTGCCGGTTCCTGCTACTTTCATGATCGATGAGAGCGCCATTATCCGCTCCGCTTATGTCAATCCGAATTTCATGCAGCGTCAAAGCCCGGAGGAAATTTTGCGAGAGCTAAGAAAGCTGTAACGGATTGACATCAATCTACAAAGTGGTTGTGATTACAAGATCGGTTATCAAAGAAAGTAAAATAGAAGGAAGGTTGATTCCACATGATAGCAACGGAGAGTAAAAAACAAGAAATTTTAAAAGCTTACCAGTTCAGACGTGCTTATAAGGCATTTGATACCAACAAAAAGATTTCGGATGAAGATTTTCTCTTTATTTTGGAGACAGGAAGATTGTCTCCAAGTTCATTTGGCTTCGAGCCGTGGAAGTTTGTTGTAATCCAGAATGCAGCACTTCGCGAAAAATTAAAACCTGTATCTGGCGGTGCCCAGGGACAACTGTCCACTGCAAGCCATTTTGTAGTTATATTGGCCAGAAGAGAAAAAGACTTACGGCTTGGCTCGGTTCACGTGAACAAAATGTTTAAAGACATTCATCATATGCCTGAAGAAGTTGTACAAGATTGGTCCGATTTCTACAAATCCTTCGTCGAAACAGAACTCGAAGATAATGACCGTCTCATTTTTGAATGGTCAATCAGACAAACCTATATAGCATTGGGAAACATGATGACAGCCGCAGCTCAAATCGGTATTGATTCCTGTCCGATCGAAGGTTTTAATAAAAACCAGGTGACCGCTATTTTACAAAATGAGGGTATCATTAACGGCGACGATTTCGGTGTAGCCTGTATGGTCGCTTTCGGATATCGTCAAGAGGATCCCAAACGTCCACAAACAAGACAACATCTTCATGAGATTGTTGAGTGGCGATAAACTTAAGAAGATATTTCTCAGCATCAGGGGACATGTTTCGCTAACAGGTATTCGAGTTTAAGAATGGGGTTGCTGCGGGTGCGGCAACTCCTTTTTTATGGTGCTACCGGGTAGGATTCTTTGGGGGACTGTGAAAAAGAAGCTGCTTTAAGATTGGCTGCAAATTATAACAACGATAAAAGAAAAAAATGTAATTTATTTGGGGTTTTATCAATTAAAGAAAAAGGGAGCGTTTGATTTAACATGGCACAAGTTCTATATATTACCGCTAATCCAAAATCAATTGAAAGCTCAGTTAGTCATCGAGTAGGACAAGCTTTTCTTAAAGCTTATTTCGAAACTCATGCAAATTATGAGATTCAGGAAATAAATTTATATGAAGAGCAATTTCCAATCGTGGATCGCGATATCCTTAACAGTTGGGAGAAAATGCGTCGAGGGGGAATGCCATTTTCAGAGTTGAGTCAAGTCGAACAACAAAAAATCAATGCTTTAAATCAATTTATAGATCGAGTAGCGAGCGCTGATAAATACGTATTTGTATCTCCTATGTGGAACTGGAGTATTCCACCACGATTAAAAGAATTTATCGATTCCATTGTGGTGGTCGGAAAAACATTTCATTACACCGAAAATGGTCCTGTCGGACATTTAATAGGTAAAAAAGCCATTCATATTCAAGTTAGCGGCGGTATTTACTCACAAGGACCTTCAACGAAAATGGATCATAGTCACCCGTATTTAAAACAAGTGCTTAACAACATAGGTATACATAATGTAGATGTATTATATGTGGAAGGACATGATTTTGACCGAGAGCGAGCAGATGAAATTATTCGCAAGGGTATATCGGATGCAGAAAAGCATGCGATGACTTTTTAATCACGATGTCGATTTTCATTTCCGGTTACAGACATGGGAACTAAATGGCCATTTACGACATATGTCCTTAAAGTAAAAGCAAAGACCACCGGAAAATCCGGTGGTCTTTGCTTATCAATGTGTAGAGTTTAGAGGAATATTTTCTTCAAGTATTGTAATAGCAAGTTGAACAGACAAGCGTGATGTCTTAACGACGCCCTCCTTGGCAAGCTCGCTCATCACGCTACTGACCGCTTCGCGGCTAGCACCGATCATATTGGCAATCTCTTGATGGGAAAGCGGCAAATCGATCAACGCATATCCGTCTTGAATGACGCCAAATTTGGCGCCCAGTGTGGAAAGGAGATGGAGCAAGCGTTTTCTAAGACCATGAAGCGCAAGCTGTTCCAATTGATCCTCCCGCTCCTTTAACCGGTCACTGAGTGCTTTAAGAAATTTGAGCGCGAGCTGAGGGCGATTGATCATCAGCCGTTCGAACTTAGGCTCGGACATGGTGCAAAGAAGCGTGGATTCCATCGTTTCAATAAAAACCCTCTTGGTTCCGAACGAGAATGAATTTAACTCTCCGAATATATTTCCTCTTGTGAGAATGCCAAGCGTGAACTGTTTTCCTGTGTCGTTCAGTTTATAGAGTCTAAGCTTGCCCTCCTTGACGAAATAGAGTCCCTGGCGCGCGGACTCAGGGGTTTGGACCAATGTGTTTTTTGTGATCCGATCAAAATGATGGATGGTATCTAGCTGATCGATCTCTCTAATTTCTTCTCGCGACATTGCTTCAAAAATACTTATTTGCGATAAATACCAAAGCTTGTCCATCGGATATATCGGTCCTCCAAAATCATGTTGGTAAAGTCATTGGCGTCCTTCTCAATAACATTATTGCAACGACCGGACTTTTTTTAAGGCTTCGGACGGTTCCATCCGCGTTCTATGGCTTAATTCTGAAGCACCGGCTATGACGGTTCCTTTTTTATCGATAATATATGTGGCTGTGACAGGAAGCTCAAATGTATGGTCACCGTTATATTGATGTAGCTCAATACCTGATCTTTTCTGAATGGCTTGCATAAAGTCAGGCAGCTTGTATTTAAGATTGTAGTTTTCCGCCGTTTTGTTGTTCGCATCACTAAGGACGAAAAAGCTCAGTTCATGTTTTTCTTTCATGGAAAGCGAATGATCCGATGTTTGCGGGCTAATGGCAATCAATTGAGCACCGGCAGCTTTAATCTCATTCATGATGCGCTCATAGGCCCTCAATTGCAAATTGCAGTACGGACACCATTCACCCCGATAGAACACGATAATGACGGGGCCCTTGGCTAGTTCTTCAGATAATGTGACGGGTTTGCCCGTAGCATCTTCCAGGGTAAAATCGGGAGCCTTATCTCCGATATTCAGTCCTTTGCCTGCACCTTGATCTCGAAGGTCCTTTATCAATCTGGCAAATGTCGCCGCGGCATCTGGCGACATATTACGGTTTTGAGCCTGGAGTGCATCAAATTCATCTTTTAAGCTTCTTTCCCATTTAAAAACACTGTCCTGGACCATAAGCGAAATCGATTTTTTAATTGGCGGAAATTCAAATCCTAAAGATGCTGCTCTGGCATTCAATATCTTCCAAGTATAAGGATCCATGGCGTAGGGGGATAAAGTTTGTTCTTCATGTCGGCCTACATGAAACAGCGGGGTCGTATTCAAGCAGTCCCCTATCGCATAACAGAGTTCTTGGATGCTTAAGTAACCGCTATTCGCCGCATTGATTGGTCCGACAAAATCGGATTTGGCTCCGATAAAATGAAGAAATTCGGCCGCATCCCACGCTGTCACATAAGTAATAGGATGCTCGGCTTCCAACACACCGATAGATTTATGTTCAGCAACATGCCTCACATAGTAATCAAAACGACCTGTATAATCGTCGGTTCCCGATACGACCATGGCTACGCGAACCGCAACGACGGGAAATGCTGCATTCCGGAAGAAGTAGGCTTCGGCTTGGCGTTTTCCTTCGGCATAGTCATATTTCTGAGCGTCTAAATCATAGCTGTATTGTTCCGGCATTAAATCGTCTTCGGTGATTTCGGTATCTTTACTGTTATAAACCGCCATACTTGAGGTTAATACATACCGCTTAACGCGGTTTCCAAACGCGTCCAGAGCAATCTTGGCATCCTGAGGATTAAAGCAAATTTGATCGTAGACGACATCATAATAACAATTGCTGAACGCTTTCATCATGGCATCCTGATTCGTCCGGTCCACCTTTATTCGGGTCACGGCGTCGCCAAAATCATCCGGTGTCTGACCTCTTGTTGCAATGGTCACATCGTGGCCATCTCCGAGTAATATATGGACTAACCGGCGACCGAAAAACGCTGTTCCTCCTAAAACGAGTATCTTCACCTATATTCTCCTTTCACATTTTTATTCTTATTTAATTAATTGAACGAATTTTATCCTGCCATCAAGACAAAATAAAATTGACTGATAACTCAATGGTACTTGGCGGTTTAGTTTACAGAATAACATGTCAACCGAATCGGAATCTGTAATCTACATTACATAGTTCTGCCGTTTTACATAATTTCAAAAATAAAATGGAGAACTGTAAACTACATTACAGAACTCCGAATTTTATAGAATTATAATCGAGCAATCATTCGATATTGAAGGAGAGAATATATCATGATAATGACAAAGGAAGAAATTTTGGAAGTTCATCGTTTTCGGCATGCAACCAAAGTATTTGATCCTAGCAAAACCATCTCTGAAGACGACTTTGAATTTATTTTGGAAACGGGCCGGCTCTCGCCCAGCTCGTTTAGCAGTGAGCCTTGGAGATTTGTTGTTGTTCAAAACGAACATCTTCGAAACAAAATAAAAAACGCTTCGTATGGGGCGGCCAGCAAACTGCCGGAAGCCAGTCATTTCGTCATAATTTTGGCCCGGACCCCGCTGGATACGAGATATGACTCTGCCTACCTGAAGGAGCAGCAGTTCAAAGACGTTCCGGAGGAACATCTGACAAGGCGGCTTGAATTGATTGAAGAGTTCCAAAGAAATGATTTCAAACTCCTAGATCATGAACGCTTTCTTACCGATTGGGCCATCAAGCAGACGTACATACCGTTAGCGAACATGATGACGGCTGCTGCTCAAATCGGCATTGACTCATGTCCAATCGAAGGTTTCCCCATTGAGAAAATGAATCAGCTGTTGGATGAAGAGGGGCTGCTTGAGGACGGACACTTTACCATCTCGGTCATGATTGCCTTCGGCTATCGCAAAAAAGAGCCGAGACCGAAAATACGCAGACCGTTTGATGATGTTGTAAAGTGGGTCAAATAAATATAATCTATATAATCTGGCGGCATATGTAGCGGCGTAGGGAGGGATGAATCCTTGCGCCGTTTTTTTATGCACAACGTTAGGATAATCGAAGGGAACGCTCGGTTAAGCCGTCTGTGA
This sequence comes from Neobacillus sp. NRS-1170, assembly GCF_050468025.1. Taxonomy (NCBI): domain Bacteria; kingdom Bacillati; phylum Bacillota; class Bacilli; order Caryophanales; family Bacillaceae; genus Neobacillus; species Neobacillus sp. NRS-1170. The sequence goes on from NZ_JBITPF010000003.1 coordinate 178,085, forward strand.
TTGGAAGAAAAAACTTTCAGTTTAGCAACACACCGCGCGGAGCCAAGGCAAGTGCGAGCATTTACAGCATCGTGGAAACGGCGAATCCAAATGGTCTGAAACCACTGGCTTACCTTTAGCATCTGTTTGAACAGTCGCCACAGTTTGCAGATACGACAGATCCTGAAGCCTGATTAAGCTGGCTTCCTGGTCAGCATCATTGCCACTCAACTACCGTTTATTCACGAAATAACTTGAGCTAGGTACCCACTTTGCATAACGGAGGGCTTTTTGGCATACTCGGCCTCTTTATCCGTATCTATTCCTCGCGCGAGCACGCTATATTCATATTCTCATAAAACTGGCCTTACTTCCTTGTGTAGGGGATTTAACGCTTACATTGGTAGTCAGGATGAAGGGAAAATTACTTTCTATGTTGAGAGGAAAGAAAATGAAATATTACCTACTAAGCTGTATGTCCCATTAAAAGATGGCACAAATGCGTATTTTAAAGGCCATCGAAATTATGGCTGAGATGATAAATGTGCTATGAATAGACTAAATTGCATTTTAATAAAAATCAGTCAAAGTACGTGAATTTGCTTATCAGTAAAAAGATTGATACTCAGAATGCTAAGGAAACATTGCTAAAAATTGCAAATTTAATTGGGATAATTTATCATATTAGAGCATTGGCAATTATTTACGATTCCAGTTCGCAAATTGTTACGATTTCTGTTTTGTTACTTAACAAGGAGGCTGTCATTGAGACAGCCCCAAGGTTAAGTTTATTTAAAAACTTTTATACGTTCTTGTACCGGATTAAATTTCTTTTCTCCTGCTGAGGCAGTCGGTTTACCGAACGGCATTTGGGCAATCAGTTTCCAGCTTTCCGGCAACTCCCATTCTGTTTTTACCCGTTCATCGATCAATGGATTGTAATGCTGCAGGTTTACACCCAGCCCTTCAGCCTCCAGCGCCATCCAGATCACCAATTGGTGCATTCCATTTGTTTGCTGTGACCAAATCGGGAAGTGTTCTTGATAAGTTGGATATTGTTTCATAAAGCTATCAATAATTGACTGATCTTCAAAGAAAAGCACTGTACCGTATCCGTTCCGAAATCCGTTCATTTTTTCTTGAGTAGAAGAAAATTGTTCGGCAGAAACTTCTGCTTTGAGAACTTCGGTCGTAATATCCCATAACTTGTCATGTTGTTCACCCAAGAGCAGAACAACCCGGGTAGTTTGATTGTTAAACGCCGATGGTGTATGTTTAACGGTTTCCTCGATTATTTCTTGGATTCTTTGATCCGAAATTGGTGATCCTTTGCTAATTCCATAAATGGAGCGCCGTTCGCGTAGTGCAGTGAATAAATCTTTCTCCAAGGCTATCATGATATCTCTCCTTACCATATTTTTTGATTTTCAATGTTCCAATTTCCTATTTCCACGGAACACAAATTTATTATAACCATTACAAAATTAAAGTTATGTAAAGTAAATTACATACTTGAATCGATCATAGTGCGTAAGGGAAAATTAGTTCTATTAATTAGTGAACAGGAGCGATTTAAGACAATACGTCACATGTTTTTTCGTGGTCAAAGGCTGTACGATTTTCCTCAAGTGGGCATCAACCAAAAAGCGCAAGTTCTGAGGTGAATTCCCTTTTCGAACTTACGCTTTTTTTCATGACTAATGATGATGGACTGCTCATTTAAGCTGTTCCTAATAAAATAAACAACTTATGGGACAACCCCTTCTCACCATCAGGCTTATGATTCTTTATTTGCGTTTCAAGTAGGGGTACCGCCAACATAACGCGAAAACGTACACTAAGCTCCCATATCCCCAAAAAAATTCCGGATTTCCCGTACGTAATGGAATACCTTTTTGTCAATGAGTTTGCAGAAACAGTCTGCAGCGACTTGATCCCGTTACTGGATACCACAATGCTTTTCCCGTAGCCGCCGCCAGTACCCATTCAATAGCCTGACTGAACAACGACGTACAGATCATTGCTCACAGTCCTTGATCAGTCGAAATTTTTTGTGATTCCACGAATGGATAAAAGAAAAGTTTTTACAAAAAATAACATGGTGCCATAAAGAACATTTGGATACTTTAGCCAGGAAGGATTTATTCGCAATGAAAAAAGAAATTAAAAACCTCGATCAATTATTAAAATTATCTGTACAATCGAGTGACTTTAAGACAACAGTGATTTTACTTGGTAAACAAGAAGTGAGTATTTTCTATTATAGTACCTTAATCGATGCGAAGTGGATGCAGCAACATTTGATTCTTGTGATGCAAAATCGATCATTGGATTCCGAAATCAAGGAAATTGAGGATATTAAGACCTGGATTCCCATTAATGATATAGAGATTACCGACGATTTAACAAATATTCAATCTAAACTCCTGAAAGGTTATGCGATCGTTCAACTTCATGAAAACGATCAAAAGTGTGCATTGGTTAATTTAGCCGATAATCATGGATTGCGAGAAAACAATGATACGGAAAACGAGTTTAGCGTCGTCGGACCTAAAGTCGGTTTCGTTGAGGACCTGGATACAAACATCGGTTTGCTAAGAGCACAAATCAATCTCCCAAACTTGATTATAAAAGAAATTATCGTTGGAACAACTTCAAAAACAAAAGTCGCAATCATTTATATCGATGGGTTGACAAATGAACAGTATATTCAAACTGTTGAGCAAAGGCTTACTGATATTGATATCGATTTCGTGTTTGATTCGTCCTTACTGGACCAAATGATGTCAGACAATTCTTTGACGCCATTTCCATTGTTTGCATCCACGGAACGCAGGGACCGAGTGGTGTATTCACTTATTAACGGGCAAGTCGCGGTCATTAGCGACGGATCACCTTATATTGTTACGGGACCCTCTACATTGTTTGATTTTTTTATTTCCGCGGAGGATTATTATTTGCCATGGATATTAGGTTCTTTTTTTCGATTGATTCGAATCTTTGGTGTCATTTTTTCGCTGTTTAGCACGTCAATGTATGTTGCGATAACCACATTCCATTATGAAGTCATTCCAAAAGATTTGCTTAGTCCCCTTATTTTTTCCAGAATGAATGTTCCATTTCCGCCCGTCTTTGAAGTGCTTTTTTTAGAAATAACCATTGAATTTCTTCGGGAAGCAGGGGCCAGATTACCAACAAAAATTGGCCAAACCTTAGGTATTGTCGGAGGAATTGTTATCGGTCAAGCTGCGGTCGCAGCAGCTTTAACAAGTAATATTTTACTCATTCTTGTCGCGCTATCGGCTTTAGCCTCATTTACGACACCGATATTTAAGATGTCAAATACGATACGATTTTTACGCTTTCCTTTCATCATTCTGTCAGCGATATGGGGGGGAATTGGCATATTTATCGGGGTGGGTTTTCTGTTCGTCCATCTTATTCGTTTAAAATCATTTGGCGCTCCTTACGCTGTTCCGATATTCCCTTTAAGGATTATGTCTTTTAAAGACAGTTTTATACGTTCATCTTTTCAAATTCTGAATAAAAGACCCCAACATTTAAGACCAAAATCTTCAGTTAAGTATTTGCCTAAACAAGTTAAACAGAAAAATGACTTAGATGAAGAATAAATTATGGAAAGAGGGCCATTATGTATAGGAGGAAAATTTTCCCTGTTATCATTTTGTGTGCAGTTTTATCGGCTTGTGCCGATCAAAAAACTGTGAATGAGATTAGTCTTGTCCATGCAATTAGCTTTGATACCGTTGCGAATGGGCTAAAAAGCGCTGTTCTAATTTCTCACTTTAAAGAACAGGGAAAAACAGAACTAGATGTTTTATATACGGAATCCAACTCTAATATTGGCGCTGTGTCACGACTAAATACGCGGACAAATGATCCCCTTGAAAGGGGACAGCTAAGGATGGCGTTATTCGGAAAAACGAGTGCAGAAAAAGGGATTGAGACTGAAATCCATCAATTTTTCCGCAATCCTAAAATTTCATCGCGGCTTCAGCTTGGAGTCGTGGATGGGGACGCTTCGGAACTGTTGGAAATCACCACAAAAACCCAAGAACCGTTTTTTTTATCGGATATGATTGAGCAAAACATAAGAAGCGGAAATTTACCATTGATGAACCTTCATGTATCCTTGTTTAATTATTATGGTGAAGGACGAGACATGTTTTTACCGTATTTTAAAATAGATCACGGAGAAGTAGGAATCGATGGTCTGGCTTTATTTAGAAGTGATAAGATGATAACCGAAATTAGCATGAAGGACGCTTTCTTATTAAAAATGCTTATTCAGAACTCGAAGAATGGAAACTACAGGGTTCCAGTTGGAGGAAAAGCATCAAACAAACAGGGTGAAAATTTCATTTTATTGAGAAGCATGCATTCAAAGGCAAACTATATTGTGAATAAAGTTAATCCAATCCCTTCTATTTCAATTCGGTTGAACTTGGTGACGGAACTTCAGGATGTCCCGGATTGGGTGGATTTGAGATCAGAAGAGCAGCTTGCACAACTTGAAAAAACGTTGGGTTCTTATTTTAAAAAAGAAATTGAAAAATTCCTGTCACTATTGAAGGAAAATAAGGTTGATCCAGTCGGCCTGGGCGACTTAGTAAGAAGTCGGTCTAAGAAATGGAGTGACAAAGATTTTGAAGAAATTTATCAAGGAATAAAAACAACAGTAAGCGTTCAGGTTAAAATCGCCAATAATGGTAGTAGTTGAATGATGTCTGGAAGTACAGTTTAGTGAGGTGTTTCGTATATGAAAAATGCTGTTGACGAAAAACACTTAATATCTCCCTTCTTAATTGTTCCTCTTATGTATGTCAGTATGGTCGGGGTCGGAGTTCTGAATTTCCAACGAGAATTGGCCGAACATGCCGGATATAATGCTTATATTTCTGTTGTTTTAGTAGGGATTAGCATTCATTTAATCTTATGGATGATTTATAAAATTTTACGTTCTAATCAAGAAGGTCTAGATGTAACTGCAATCAACAATACATGTTTCGGGAAAATGGCAGGGAACATAATCAATTTCACAATCGTTCTTTATTTTTGTTTCGGAGCTTTTATTGAATTTAATGCCTATATTGAAGTTATTCAACTCTGGGTGTTTCCCTCAATGAAAATTTTACCCATAAGCACCATTTTGGTGTTGCTTATATACTATACCGTATCCGGCGGGTTTCGGTCCGTTACCGGGCTAAGTTTTTTGGGATTAATAATTACACTTATTTTTATTTTACCACAGAATTTGTTAGTTTTGCCTTATACACATCCGTTAAACTTGATGCCTCTTTTTAACCATTCATTAACCGACATATTACTATCTTCTAAAAGCATGATATATCAATTCATGGGATTTGAAGCTCTTCTATTCTTTTACCCATTTATTAAATCACCGGAAAAATCTCAAAAATGGGCACATTTGGCGGTATTTTTTGTTACATTAATGTATTTGGTGATAATAATCATAACGTTTATGTATTACAGTGAAGGGCAGCTGCGCAAAATCTTTTGGCCGACGCTTAATATGCTTAAGATTATTGAAAGTCCTGTGTTCATGAGAGTAGAATATCTAGCCATTTCAATGTGGTTGATTAAAATATTAGCAAACATATCTTTAAGCTTATGGGTGGCATGCCGTGGAATGAAAAGCGTTTTTCAGATCAAACCGCGTGTGAGCTTGCTTGCTTTTCTGGTCGGAATTCTGATAGTAGAGTATTTTGTGAAGGACCGTAGCATATTTCGATGGAGTTCCGAGTTTTATTCAGACGTCGGACTTTATTTTATTTATGGATATATCCCGATTATGTTCGTAGTCACGCAGGTAAGGAAAATTTGGAATAAGGGGTAGTAAAAAAGGTTAAGTAAGATTTGACTAATCATAAGTAGAAGGAGGATTTGAAATGAAATTTACGATTCGTATTTTCTTCAGGGAAAACTTTAATAATTCAATATTTGAAAGAGAATTAAAAAAATCCTTAGAGGAGATAAGTGTATCTGTTACAAGTATTCATTTTAATCAATTTGAAGAAAAATACATACATAATAAAAGGAATATTATTGAGATAAATGTTGAAGTTAAAGGGGACTTTATCGATTACAGAACCGTTTTCGGTTGTGTATTTTTAGTATTAGATGAACTTTCTTTAAATTTATCTGGATTAGATATAAATGAATAATAGGCTTCCCTAAGTGCTTGAAGAAGAGAAAAAAAGAGAAGTTTATGATGGATGATCTATATCACAATACAGACTGAAGTGTTGACCATTTTGTCAATGCTGCAAAATTCATAGCTAAAAATTATCAAAAATCAGGCTGCCAAATTTGGTGGCTTTTCTTATTGAACGGGGCAGGATAGGTAAACATTCTGTATATATTGCTATTTTTAGAAAAAAAATCCTAGACATAACATTTAAGGATGGTAGAAGTGCATAAAATCCGAACATACAGCAGATTTTTCTGATTGTTACCATCCCTAAAGTATGTCTCGAGAAGTTTCCATTTCTTGATTAGCACCTGCCACCGTTTCTATTTATGTGACCAATTAGACACAGGTGGTTCATTAAACCAATTTTTCCTAATTAATAACTTCAGCCCTTTCTCTGAGTAGTTTTCAATCATCTTGATTAGTTCCTTTAAAGAATCTATATGATCCTTTTTATAACTGGATACCACTGCATATTGTAGATTGGTTATACTTACTGGATTTAGAAACATTATTAAGTTTGCCATTAATTTATCTGAAAAAGGTGATTCCTTTACTTTATTAACGTGAGCCTCAAGTCCAGTTATAGTTGGAATTCCATTTTCTCTATAGATATCGGATAAAGAGGCTGATTGATAAAATGCTAACTTTTTCCCTTCCAGTATAAATTTCTTTGTGTCCATATCCTCTGCGACTTCAGAAAAACCGGTACAAAGAGCAACTCCAACATTGTTACATTGAAGGGCACTGAATATATTTGCCAATTCTACCGCATTAAGTGGCCGTTGCTGAGTTGATGCGACTTTGAATAGTTTCCCAGCCCTTTCATCTGCTTTTTTGTAAGAGAAGGAATTATTTTGTAATAAATCTTTATCATTAAGCAATTTTAATAAAGAAAAATCTAATTCAATTACATCATTGAGTAGTTTTTTATAAAAATTTTTTACTTTATAATCTGTTAATTCAACATATTGAGCAGCAAGCGCTCGCAATCCATTACCCGTTATATGCTTTAAGATTTCTAGAATCAATTGGTCAGAAAATAGCTTTGCTGTTGAAATATATAAATCATCTTCCCTGAAGAAGGGCGTATCTTTATAACCTTCCTCAAACAATAATTGAGTAGCCTCTTGTTCTTGATAGGTAGAGATTTCATATATTTCATTTAAGATATTCCTTAAATCAGTATCCTCAGAAGTTTCACGAAGATATTTTAAAAATAAATTGATCATGTTTGAACTTGATTGTAAGTACCAAAGGAAACCTAATTCATTTACGTTCATGGTATACCCCCGAAAGACCGAATTTTTTTTTAGTTTGTCAATAAAATTCTTGATTATTCATGAATCAGTAATTCTTCCTAAATACACATAGAGTTTCCGTTCAAATTATTTTTAAGAAAAAAAGAGACTCCAATTCCTTTATGAAAAGGGGTCTCTTTATGTCTGTATATATGTTCCGAAATTAAGTTTCCTTTTTAAAATTTACCTTTCCTCCGCAATACTCCTTTCTTCACAAGATTTACTAAAATCCCTTTATTTTTAAATTTGTTAAAAGCAATTAACTTATTCAAATCTTTCACCGTCAAAGTTGCAGGATCAGCAGCAAGCTCATACTCATTTTTTACTTTATCAATTATGGAGAGGGCAAATTCAATTTGCTTTGGTGTTAATGTATAGTCCTCTTGATCCGTTGCCTGAACCGCTGAATTCATTTTTTCTTCTACTGATTTTTCAATCGTAGCAGCATGCTCTTTTAACCTTGCCTCAACTAATGCCTCTACTTCCGCTTGACTAATGGAATTGAGCTCTGGCCGGGGAGGTTTTTGATTGGCATTAAATAATTTATCAATGATTCCCTTCAGCATTTTTTTCACATCGCTTTCATTTTTTCTTCTCTATGTATGGAAATAATTTCTATCTTTCTATTATTAAAACAATCTTTCAAAAAAACAAGACTTTCGGTTGATTTCTTGTATATTTTTGTAGAAAAATGCTGTTTATCTAGGGTAATTATAGTAATTGTTTAGGACAATGTTCCTAATTGTTGTATAATGGAGAAAAATGCAAATTTTGGAGCGGTTGTTATGGCCATTACGATTCCTGAAACGATTCGATCATCTGCCACTGCTGGAGAACGATTATTTTTTCGAACGCTAAAAAACTTTCTGCCGGATGATTATATTGTCTACTTCGAACCTGAGATTCAAGGGAGAAGGCCTGATTTTGTCATTATTGGACCAGACCTTGGTCTAGTGGTGTTAGAAGTAAAGGATTATACCAAAAATACTCTTTTCCAAATTAACCATGATGAATGGCATATTGTCACGACTTCCGGAGATCAGGCTGTTCTCAAAAGCCCAATGAAACAGGCTAGAGATAATATGTTCCATGTGATAGATGTACTGAAAAAGGATAAAAATTTGGTTCAATTAGATGGAAAATATAAATTTCAATTAAAATTTCCTTACGGGCATGGTGTTGTTTTTACCAGGATGTTCTCTAAGGACTTTATCAAGGAAGGGCTCTACTCGGTGATTGAACCCCATCTATGTTTAACGAGGGATGAGATTGATCCAGATAAAGTGGAATTTTCTGAAGAGGTCCTTATGGAGAAAATCTTGAATATGTTTGTCGTTCCTTTCCGCTTAAAAGAGCCGCTTTCGATAGAGGATATTAATGCCATTCGTTATCATTTATTCCCTGAAGTGCGGATCAGTGCTGAATATAAGCCACCTGTTCCTTACCAGGATCAGCTTTTGTTATCTCTTCATGATATCAAGACGATGGATCTTCACCAAGAGAATTTGGCCAAACAAATAGGCGATAAGAACCGTTTAATACGCGGGGTAGCAGGCAGCGGGAAAACGATTATTTTGGCGAGCCGGGCGAAAATGCTGTCAAAACAGCATCCTGATTGGAAAATTCTCATCCTTTGCTACAACATTTCCCTTGCCAATGCCATTCAGCAAATGATCAATCATATGTTGAATGAACCTGAGGATTTATTTGATTTTGATCCAAATCATAAAGCGGTTCAAAATCAGAACATTCTCGTAAGGAATTTTCATGCTTGGTTAAAGAATGATTTAAAGATAAGGGAACAGCAGCTTCCTCAATTCATTGAAAAACTCGAGAAGAAAGAAGCCATTCTGCCAACCTATGATGCTGTTTTGATTGATGAAGGTCAGGATTTTGAGGCGGATTGGCTGCATCTAGTAAGTTTACTCATAAATGGTGATACGAAGTCGCTTTTATTAGTGGAAGACAGGGCTCAAACCATTTATCGCAGGAAACGTTCTTATTTGCAGGATACCGGTTTAAGCTTTCAAGGAAGATCCAAGGTGCTGTCGATCAATTACCGAAATACGCAGCAAATCGTCAAGTTTGCCTGGGATTTCTATCGCAAGCATTCCCTGTTTAAAAATAAAGTAGTAAACCGCGAGCTAGAAGGGGACATTATTGCCCCGCAGAGTACCAAGCGAAAAGGTCCGGAACCGGGCATGGTGAAGGCAGCCAATTTTTTTGACGAAATGAGACTTGTCTCAAGGCAAATCAAAAAGCTGCATGAAGAAAGAAAGGTTCCTCTAGATGAAATGTTAATCCTTTACCGGGTCAAGCGGACACATAAATACCCGATTATCGATATTATTAAGAAGGCATTAACTGAAGCAGGGCTGCCATACTTTTGGATTACGGAGAATGATGTTTCGAAGAGAACATTCGCAAAAGAGGATGGAAAAGTCAAAATCAGTACCATTGATAGCAGCAAGGGCTTGGATTTCAGAGCGGTATTTATTGTAAATGTTGATTCCATGCCGTTTCCTTTGGAAGAGGATAAAGAGCGGGAAGTTTCACTTTTATACATAGGGATGACTAGGGCGAAGGAATTCCTTTGCTTGTCCTATTCAGGGGTATCGGAGTTTACGGAGTATCTTGATCAAATATTGCTTGAGAGAAATAAGAAGAAGACGGGGATTGAAAAAGTAAATTAACTTTTAAATCAAAAACCCCCAAAAAACAAAACATACGTTTCTGTTTTAAGCTGTGAATGAATTACTTAATTGGCAATAGAATAGAATGACTCCAGGGTGGTCGGCACCACTCCTAAGAAAAAAGGGGGTGGTGCTATATGACAGTGTATGAAACATTTATGTTTGCGATTGGTTTTGCAAGTAATCGTAACTATACTGTCCTTTTAATCAAAAAAATAATCCACCCTATAATTATCTTTTATTAACATTCCTATTATGCGTTTCAGTCAATTCTCTAAAACAATTGCATTTGCTCGGAGGCATCACTTTTCTCGTTTACTGAAACATATCCCATTGATTTATAACCGTTTAGCCGCTTATCAAACATGGATTTTAAGACGGGGACATGTATATCAACGTAATCATATACTTTAACCTCTTGTTTATTGGCATGTAGTCGATGCAAGCGCCCTACATATTGCTGAAGTGTCCCTTTCCATGAAATAGGCATCGCTAAAAACAATGTATCTAGTCTCGGATCATCAAATCCTTCGCCAATGTATTTTCCGGTTGCTATTATTAGCCGTTCCTCGTTATCCGGAATTTTTGCAAGACGATCCAATTCATTTCTTTGTTCTTTTTTCATCATTTTTCCGGATAGGACAATAATATTTTTAGCAAAACCTTTAAACTTTTTAACGAGATTTTCCAAATGTTCAATTCTCTCTGTCAAAATAATGGGAGAACGTTGATTATCCAGCTCTTTCAATACATCATCAAACAACAATTGAATTCGAGATTCATCACTGGAGATTACCTGGTAAATTTCTTTAATATCAGTTGAACTGGACCTGAAATTTGTATACCTCGGGATTAATTTATGATTATATGGCCGAATTTTTGCTTGTATTTTGGCATCCGTTTTATATCGAATTGGACCGCACTGCATCAAAATAATAGGATGAAGCCCATCCTTTCGTATGGGTGTTGCAGTAAGTCCATAAACAAATTTTGTACGAACTTGTTTCAAAACCTTTTCAAAACTAAATGCAGAGATATGATGACATTCGTCCACTATAATCATACCGTATTGAGTAATAAAGGATTTCAATTCTCCTTTAAAATTGAGGCTTTGTATCGTCGCAACATCTATTTTTCCTGTTATTTTCCTCTTACCTCCGCCAATAAGACCGATTTCTTGTATCGATACTTGGAGAAAGGCAGATAAACTTTCACTCCATTGCTGAATGAGCTGAGTCCGGTTAACAATAATTAAAGTATTTGTTTTTCTTTTTGCAATAAGTGCCGCAGCTGTAACAGTTTTTCCAAAACCTGTGGCTGCTGCAAGTGTACCGTTATTATGCTTTAATAACTCAATGAGAGCTTCATCCTGTTGAGAGGTTAATTGGCCGCCAAAGTTTACTTGAATGTTTTCTCCAGCATAAGACTCATCAACTATTTCCATTTCAATCGAATGTTCTGTAAAAAGCTTTTGTACCTCTTCAAAACATCCCCTCGGAAGGATAAGATATTCAGAATCTTCGTCAAAACAGCTAATGGATCTTTGCATACCATTTGTAGACATTCTCCTAGACTGTGCTTTGTAGAATTCGGGGTTTTTTATTGTCGCTAGTGTCATCATCTTCGAAATAATAAAAGAAGGAATACCTTGCTTTTTTATAAAAATTCCATTTTTAATAGTCACGTTCACTTTATCTGGAACTGGCATGTTCTTAATCTCTTCTTTTACTTGCACGTACATCAGTTTATCAATAACAGACAAAATTTTTGGTTTGTCTATTTTTTCAATCGAAGAAAGAAAAAGCCACTGATCTGGATAAGGAACAAAATTTTCATCCACAAATACACTATTCCCTTTATTTTTTGAATGGAGCTGAAGTGGTAATGCGATTAGGTTGCCGAAACCTCCTCGAGGAAGCGTATCCTGGTTCGGGAACATTCGATCAAACGAGTCTACCCCAATTTGATGCCTTTTTTCTAATGTTTTCGTTAGAAGATGGACCCCAAGATTCCTCGCTAAAACTGCAGGAATTTTCTCAGAAAAGAAGATCCAGATATGTGCACCATTACCAGATCTTGATCTTTCTACATAGGCTGGTATTTTTGCATTTTTACATTCACTTACAAATGCCAAAACGTCCTGTTTCCAGTTCTGCTTGTCAAAATCGAGCGCTAGAAAAAAACAGGTTTCATCATGAAGTAAAGGGAATAGCCCTACTGTTTTTTCTCCACTTAGATGATTATAAAGAACTTGATCAGTGAGTGGTATCAGCTTTCGATGTTGACAAGCGGAACATTTAAGCTGTGGTTTTTGACAAATCGGTTTTTGCCATTCGAAGTCGCATGCTGGGGTATAGCCACTTCGCCCATCCTTGGACTCCCACCGATTAGCAAAGACATCTGTTCTCCCTTTGAATAGACTTTTAAACAACTGAATCTTTTCTTCTGGTAATGACCTATGACTAATCATTTTTTGTTTTTCGGAGATGTCCTCCTTTTTATCCTTCTGATGCATCATATTAGATAACAGTTGTTTTAAATAATTATTTTCTTTTCTCAAATACTCCAATTCTTTCAAAAGATGTTGATATTCCACGATAACTCCTTCTAAATTATTTGTATAATATTATTGTACCTTATTTTCTATGATATATTCAAAGAGTGGAATAATATGGAGGATTATGATGAAAATTAAAGTAACTGAATTAAAAAAACGGTTAAATGAGTATGAGCATAAAGAATTAATCGAATTAGTTGTTGAAATATTCAAAGCAAATAAAGAGGTCCAAAACTACTTATCCAGCAAATTTCTAGGGGACGAAGTCATTGAAGAAATTTATAAGGTGGCCCGTAAAAAAATTAAGGATGAGTTTTTTCCGGAGAGAGGATTTGGAAAGCTCCGGTTAGCAGATGCAAAAAAAGAAATAACTGCTTTTAAGAAAGCCACAAAGGATGATAAAAGAACGGTTGACCTCATGCTTTTCTATGTAGAACAGGGGGTTGATTTTACCTGCTCATATGGTGACATTAATGAAAATTTTTACTCCAGCATGGTTAAAATGTTTGATCAAGTAGCCATGGAATGTGACCGGGATGAAGAACTATACCAAGAATTTTCGACTAGATTACGAAACGTAATATCCAACACAGAGGGAATTGGCTGGGGGTTCCATGAAGCGTTGGTAGATTGCTATTATTACATTGAATGGGTCCATGAGGAAGACGAGGATGAATAGGATATGTTCTGTATATGCTTTTTCAGCTTAGGGGTTTAAATATTGATGAAAGATAAAAAATCAAAAGAGGAAAGGCAAAGAGATAGAATAATCGTAGAGCTATGCCACCAATAGGTGACAAAGGAAGCACTTGAACCCCTAATATTTATTGAATAAACAAGACAAAGAAAAATATCAAAATTGATTAAAAGAGTGGGAGTAGATGGCAAAAAATAAAAATAAAAACAATACACCAAGACGAAAGCGGTATAATCGGAATGCCAGGCTTCAAAATGCAATGAAATGGATGGAGCAATACACCGGAAAAAATATTGCAAAAGGCTATAGTAATTGGTTTGGGGTAGACTTATTTTGTGCGATCAAGGAACTAGAGCTGCTTGGTTATAAATTTAAAGAGTCGTATAAAAAACAATTACAACAATCATTAATAGCCAGACAGAAACAAAAAGAAAGAAGAAAAAAAGAAAAAGAATTGGACTATGAATACTATGACGGTACCTATTATTACGTTGAAGGTTTTACATTAAATGGTATACCAGATGGAATAATGGATGTAGAAGAAAATGAGGATGATGAATATAGAGAAATAATATTCAAAAACCTACGTTCTATTATTGATGACGAGGATTTACCGTTTTGATAATTCAACTAATAAGACGGATATAGGAGAATACAAAAAAGTAAAGAAAAATCCGGTAGAAATGATCTTGCACTAGGGGAAATGGAAAAAAGTATAAATTTTGTTGCTTCGGAGGTAATTGGAATTGCGGGGGAGCATGTCCCTAATTAAATATGTGCTAGGAGCAATACATTATCAGGTTGTTCCTAGCACTTTTTTGTGAATATCATATAGCCTATAGGAGTAAATCCTTTAACAGATAATTTTCTAATGAAATTTCTTGATACGAAGGTTCAACTCGATATGCATATTTTTCAGGGTAAGTAATGTATTCTTTACCACTAATAATGTCTTTAGGTTCTAAAAATAGATGAATGGGTTCATTAGAATAGATATCAATCTCTTCATACTTATTTCCGTAGGCTCCCCCGAAAACATAACAAGAATCTTTATTAATTAGGTTCTCATTATTGATAAAGTTGGCCAAAGCAAAATGTTTCTTTAGGTCATCATTTGGCCCTCAATAACAAATATTTGTTGGTTTTATGATAAACCTGGATATTCCAGCTATATATACTTCATCATCTTCTTCAAACTTTATATCAAAAGGAAGTTTTTCCTCAGATAAAAATGTTTTTAAATTAAAATCTACTCCTCAAATCTCAATCGCAAGAATGTTTTTAATGCTTAAAATGCGTACAAAACGTGACTCACCGAAACCCATTTCCTCTTCAAATTTATCAAAGGTTAGTTTAAATTGTAATTGCAATTAAGGCAACCTCCTAAGTACAACTTGTTTTAGGGTATATATTCGTGACAAGCTGTGCCATCTGATATGAAACTTTCTTGTAAATCAGGATAAGGAGGATTTGATTTTGATATTAATTCAAACCCAAAACCTTCTAATTCATTTGATGAAGCTTTCCAAATTGATTTAAAATATCGATTTCTTGTACTTCCAACTACAACTAATAATCCTCCAGGTTTTAATACTCTTGCTGCATCTGATCTTAATGGATAGTATAAATAAGGACTAATCATTGTTACAACATCAATTGTACCTTTTTGATATTTAAGATCATGCACATCTCCATAAACAGCCTTCTCAAGTCTGATATCTATATCTATGTTTTCTGCACAAGGATAACAGACTTTTCCACAACCTACATTTATTATTTTTTGCATATTTCTCTTTCTCCCATATTATCTAATATGTTAATTTTACCAAATATTGGTTCAATAGAGAAAACCATTTTTAGCAATTCTTGGGAATATCATATTTAGAATGCAATAAACAATGAGAAGTGAGAGAAATGTCCTTCATAATGTAGATGTATGAAAAACTGGCAGAAATCAACAACCAACCTTTCAAATGGTCATCCAACCCCCGTGTTGATATTCTATGCGTAATAGAAAAATCCTCTACTAAAAAAAATCTTACCAAAATATTTTTTAAAAATATTGAATTTTTAGTCATTTTTGAATATCATTATCTCAAAAATGACTAGGAGGTAAAAATGAATCTAAGTGAGAATGATACGATTCTATTAAAACATATTTTAGAGCATTCTTTTGATGAAATTTTTATTGCGGATGCATCTGGAATGGTTTTATATACAAGCCAGACCACTGAACAAGTATTTGGCATTCCCCGCGAGCAAATCGTCAATCACAACCTTTTCGACCTTGAAAAACAAGGGCTTTTTTCACCTTCTGTCATTGCCAATGTGTTAAGAACCAAAAAGAAAGATACCCTTATTCAAGAAACCATCCGTAATCGAAAACTTATCATCTCCGGGTACCCCATTTTTGATTCATCAGGCCAATTAATCGGCGCCATGAGTGTTTCAAGGGATGTAACGGAATTCGAGTATTTAAAAAAGGAAAATGACCAGGTCGCAAAGGCATTACAGCTCTATCAAGAGGAAAATGAAAAACTACGAAAACAGGCTGCCAGCCCCTTCTTACATAGGAATGAAAAGATGGCAAAAGTTTTCGATATTGTTTCAAAAGTAGCCAATATAAACGTTACGGTCTTACTTGAGGGGGAGTCAGGTACAGGGAAAAACCATATTGCCCATACGATCCATCAAATGTCTTCAAGAAAGGCTGAGCCCTTTATTGAAATGAATTGTGGGGCGATACCTGAATCTTTATTTGAGTCAGAGCTTTTTGGATACGAGGAAGGGGCTTTTACCGGTTCTAAAAAGGGCGGGAAGAAGGGATATTTTGAATGCGCAGGAAAGGGAACCCTTTTTCTCGATGAAATCGGAGAACTGCCTATGAATCTTCAAGTGAAATTACTGTCGGTTTTGCAAAATCACTCCTTTATGAGAATTGGCGGAACCAAAGAAATAGAAGTGAACTGTAGAATAATTTGTGCCACCAATCAACAATTAGAAACGCTGATCAAAGAAAGGAAATTTAGAGAAGATCTCTATTACCGAATTAATGTCGTAAAAATAGACATTCCTCCACTAAGGGAGCGAAGGGAAGAAATCATTCCACTTATTTACGAGATTACCGAGCAGCTGAATCGAAAATACCGTTTAGACAAGTATTTTACCCCAACAATGGCCGCCTGGCTAAGCCAGCAGCAATGGCCAGGTAACATCAGAGAGTTACGAAACTATATTGAAAAGCAGATTATCACAACTAGTGGTAACGAAATCGACCTCGAATCAGAAGAGGAAACGAAACAAAATTCCTCCATCGTTGCAAATCAAGAAATCCCTTTAGACGATTACATAGAAACACTTGAAAAGGAATATATCGTGCGAATGTATCAAAAATATCCCAGCAGCATTAAACTGGCCGAAAAATTGGGAATCAGCCAATCCACTGCGAATCGAAAAATACAAAAATATGTTGAAACCAGGTAGTCAATTTTGACTAATGGAACGACCATTTTCCCTTTCTATCAACGCTGGCATGATAATTGCAACCTCCAATAATAAGAAATGTTAAAAGGAGGCAGTTTTATGTCAAATCAAGATGAAAAACAATTTTTAAATCTACCTTTTACTGGAATCTGTACGTTCGGGAAATATCCTGTCTGCCCAGATTTGGATCAATTAAATGCGGATGTAGCTGTCATTGGAGTGCCAAATGATATGGGCACCCAATGGAAGTCTGGAGCAAGAATGGGACCAAGGGGGATACGTGAAGGTTCTACCCTTTACAGCTTTGGCTTAAATGGTGCCTATGATATTGAAAAAGACATTATGTATTTGGGACCTAAATGGAAAGTGGTCGATTGCGGCGATGTGGATATGGTCCATGGGGATCTCATGCAGTGTCATGATAATACAGAAGCGACGGTACGAAAAATTGTCTCAAAAGGAGCCATGCCGGTTGTGTTAGGCGGCGATCACTCCATTACCATACCAGTTGGAAAAGCATTGGAGGAATTGGGACCTTTTCACGTCATTCAAATCGATGCCCATTTGGACTGGGCAGATCATCGTTCAGGTCAGCGTTATGGACACGGCAGCTGCATCCGCCGGTTATCAGAAATGGACCATGTTCAGAGGATATTCCAATTTGGGATTCGTGGAATCAGCAGCAGTCTTAAGGAGGATGTCGATGCTGCACGAGAATACGGCAGTGTGATTTTATCGCCTAGGCAAATTAGAAAAATGGGAATAGAAAATGTGATCGAAATGCTTCCAGAGGGAGAAAAATACTATATTACTTTAGATATTGACGGACTGGATCCTTCCGTGGCACCTGCAACAGGTACACCTTCCCCAGGAGGATTTATTTATGATGAAGTAAATGAATTGCTAGAAGGAATTGCAAAAAGAGGGAAGGTGATTGGCTTTGATTTAGTAGAGGTAGCACCCCCATATGATCCGGCAGGCATGACAGGTCAAGTAGGTGCCCGGTTAGCATTAGATTTACTGAGCTTTGTTTTAAAGGAAAAAGAGAACGCTGAGGACCGCAATTTGAATAAGAAGGAAGTTCACTCCTAGGATAAATCAAGAAAATAATTGATAACAGGGGGCAGGTCTATGAAAATTGAGACAAGAAGCATTGAGTATATTCCAGCAAATGAACGGCATGGAAAACCAAGAGGATTATTTTCAGTTTGGTTTGCCGCCAATATGCATATTACCACACTTGTAACAGGATCACTTTGTGTCACTTTTGGTTTAAATCTTTTTTGGAGTGTAGTAGCTATTATTGTTGGAAATTTACTAGGAGCCATTTTCATGGCGTCCCATTCTGCTCAAGGACCTAAACTTGGTATTCCGCAAATGATTCAAAGCCGTGCCCAATTTGGTGTGATTGGCGCGGTGATTCCTTTAATTCTCGTTATTTTTATGTATTTAGGCTTTTTTGCCAGCAGCGGTCTGTTAGGGGCACAAGTATTGAGCAGTGCCTTAAACCTTAATTTAACGTTAAGTATCATTATTCTGAATGTCATCACCTTTATTGTGACAATGGTTGGACATGATCTTATTCATAAAATACAAAAGTATTTGACCTGGGTGTTTTTTCTCGTCTTCATTGCTGCTACGGTTATCGTCTTTCAACTACCTGTTCCGGCAGGAAGTTGGTCTCCAGGAGGGTTTAATCTTCCCATTTTTATGTTAAGTGTTAGTGTGGTCGCAACTTGGCAGATTTCCTATGCACCCTATGTTGCTGACTACTCCAGGTATTTGCCTGCTGATACCAATTATTCGAAAACCTTTTGGTATACGTATGCGGGGACCATTTTAGGAACGGTTTGGATGATGGTTTTGGGAGTCCTATTGACTACGGCCATTCCGAATTTCTTAAGTAATTCTGGTACCAATCTCGCTAACCAGTTTGGCAGTTTCTCCATCATTATGTTTGTTGTGATCATCCTCGGTCAACTTTCCATAAATGCTTTTAATTTATACGGTGCATTTATGTCAACTGTAACCACTGTGGAGCCTTTTTCAAAAATTAAAGTTACGCCAAAGGTAAGGATGTTTTTTGTCGCTGGAATAGCAGTTGTCGGTACTTCGCTATCAATTTTGGGACAGGGAAATTTCTTATCCAATTTTATCGACTTTATTTTATTTATTAGTTACTTCTTAATCCCATGGACAGCGATTAACCTCATTGATTTTTATGTTGTCCGCCACGGCGAGTATAGTATTAAAGATATCTTTGATCTTAATGGTAAGTACGGAAAAATTAACAAAATTACATCTATTTCTTATATCATTTCTGTAATAGCTGAAGTCCCTTTTATGAATACTTCTCTTTATGTAGGACCAGGAGCGAAAGCAATGGGAGGAGCAGATGTTGCCTGGATTTTAGGATTGGTCGTTCCGTCGGTGCTTTACTATGTCTTGATGAAACGTAAATTAAAATCCGAGGAGACCATTGAGGCACCTATTCCATTTGAAGATGAGCAACTTCACAAAATTTAATGAAGTCAATTTTTAAAGGATAGAAAATGGGAATAGAACGATTCCCATTTCTATCCTTTTTAATGAAGGTTGAATACACCGAAATGGAGGAATGACGATGAGCAAGAATTTTGAACTACCGAACCCCAGTACGATGCCAAGATTTTCGGGAATCCGTACGTTTATGCGATTGCCCTATCAACAGGAAATTAACAAAAAAGACTTTGTGATCCTCGGTGCTCCCTTTGATACTTCTGCGACTTACCGCTCTGGTGCGCGATTTGGCCCTGAGGCCATTCGCCGCAGCTCTGTCCTGCTAAGGCCGGCAAATGTTTACCATCAAATTCGTCCTGTTGATTTTCTGGAGGGGGTGGATGGAGGAGATGTCATGGTTATTCCCGGCAACACGGGTCAAAGCCATCAATACATTACCGAGCATGTCAAAGCGTGGGCGATGGAGGGGGCGGTTCCGATTGTGCTTGGCGGGGATCACTCGATTTCTTTACCGGAATTAAGGGCACTTGCCAGTATTCACGGTCCATTATCCCTTATTCATTTTGATGCCCACGGGGATACATGGGACGAGTATTGGGGTGAAAAGTATACGCACTGGACACCTTTTCGCCGAGCGTTTGAAGAAGGGATCATTGATCCGTCCCGTTCGATTCAAATTGGGATGCGCGGCACCGTCTATGATCCTAATGATATCAACGAAGCGCGGGAACTTGGGTTTGAAGTCATTACGGCCGACGAAATGCGGGTCATCGGGTTCAATGAAACGATGAAGCGCGCTCGCGAAAGAGTTGGAGACAACAAGGTATTTCTCACCTTTGACATTGACTTTCTCGACCCAGTCTATGCACCCGGAACCGGCACTCCAGAAATCGCTGGATTTACCAGCGCAGAAGCCCAACATATGCTGCGCCAGCTTTCAGGCATAAACTTCATTGGATTTGATCTGGTAGAAGTGCTCCCTGCACTCGACCCCACCGAAGTAACAGCTGTAACGGCCGCAAGTATCGTCTTTGAATTTTTAAGTTTATAAGCTGTTGCGAGAAGGGAACAAAATCGATAATAAGACTGGAAATAGGTAAAAACGGATGCCCATTAACATGGCATCCGTTTTTACATTACGTTGCTTTTATTTTCGATTTTCCTGCAAGACATTGCTTACCCGATATATTTTCCTCGGCCGTCCTTTAGCGGTCGGAGCTTCGTCCCCAATAATTTCAGCAATTCCTTGTTCAACCAATCCGGTTAGAATTCGCAGGGCGTTTCTTGGAGTCATTTTTAGCCATTCCGCAATCTGAGATGTAGTGATGGAACCATTACCCATTCTTTTTTGAACCGATAAAATTTTGTTGAAGGTTGTAATCGTGACTCCGCTGTGTTTAAGTTTCTCACTTATTTCCTTGTTTTCGGTCCGGTATTGATAGGTGATCGATTCTTGTTCTTTTAATGGGCCTTCAATAGTTCCATTATCATCAACGAGGAAAGCACAAAAAGAGTCATAGTTTTGGGCATGATTGATGGCAAGACGAGCATTCTCTTCAGCAGATAGGGCCGTATCACCGTAACCAATACCAATATTAGACGGCATGTCCGTAATTAACGCTAATTTTTCCAGAAGAGAACTAATGGGTTTCTCCGTTTCTTCCACCGAACCTCGTGTGGAAAAAATAACAAAGATACCTGTGCCCACTGAGACAAACGATCCTGAAATCGATTCGGCAAAGTTTAAAACGGCAGCCTGAATTTCTAAATGTAATCGGTGTAAGTCATAAGTACCCATGTTATGAACATCTTTTTTCTCGATTCCTTCAACCTTGACGAGGATGGCAGCAATCTGCGATTGTTTAAAGTGCAGTGTTTCCCACTGCTGAACGGCTGATGATAAAGTCTCGCGAATGTTGCTTCTTGTAGGAGTCACCCGATAAGCTGGTATGTTTTCTTTACGTAATTGATCATAAATGGACCTTAAACACGTGACACAAAGATCCACTCTCCCCGTTCGATAAAGTTGTTGATGAAAGGATAGTAGATTGCTAACTGGTGTTTCATTTGTATACTCATGTACATGAACTTCATTGCTCGGAATTCCAAGATCTCGGAAGGTTTCATATACATCTCGTTTTGTTAGCATATCAATACTGACCGTCTCCACGTTCTTCTTATCGTTGTACCCGATTTCAACTAAAGTTTTGGTTAAACTTGCACCATCTAATTTAAATAAGTAATAAGGTTGGTTAACGCCGCTCTTTTGATATGAATTATAAAGAGCCGGCCCTGTTAGGATCCAAAAGTCTACTAAATGTTGATTATTTCGGATAATCTCTGCCGCTTCCTCGGTATCCCGATAGATGAAGGGAACAGGCTGGAGCCGGTCACTAAATTCAGTAGCAATTTCAGAAGTAAGACGGATATAGTCATCTGGTCCGATTAATCCAGCTCTTGGTTTCAAATTATCCCCCCAAAATGTTGTTTCCTTATAACTATAATTTACTATTTTTGAATAATCTTCTTCAACTATAAGTTTATCTCATCTTTCAAAAATTTCCAATATAAACATATTGAATATTGTGAAAATTCTGTTGACAACCGTTCTTTTCAGCTGTATAGTCACATTAAAGGAATACATTAAGAATAATTCCGTTAATAAAAAAAGGAGGAATGGTTATAACATGGATTCAACTAAGGATAACCGAAATACTGTCACTACAGTGGAACAAAATCAGTATAAGCATGTCATCGGACACTTTACGACCGGTGTCTCGATTATTACCGTAACCAATAACGAAATCGATTTTGGGATTACAGCAAGCGCTGTCAGCTCCGTTTCTGTTGAACCTCCCATGCTGCTTGTTTGTGTCAATAAAAATACGGGAACATGTCATGCCATATTAGAATCGAAATCCTTTACAGTCAATATTTTGACGGAGGATCAGAAAGATTTAGCCCTGCAATTTGCTAAGGCCCATACAGATAAATTTAAGAATGCAGACTTTAGGTATGGTGAGCTCGGAAATCCTGTCTTTAACCAAACATTGGCTTATCTTGAATGCCGTGTGGTGGAAGAAGTTACGGGAGGAACACATTCTGTTTTTATGGCGGAAGTACAAACCGCACATGCAGCCACTGGTGAACCATTGGTTTACTATCGCGGAAAGTTTGGTCAATTTATAGAAAATAAGTGATAAATTTGGGGGAGGAAATTTAATGGCATTAATGACA
Source organism: Neobacillus sp. NRS-1170 (assembly GCF_050468025.1). NCBI lineage: Bacteria > Bacillati > Bacillota > Bacilli > Caryophanales > Bacillaceae > Neobacillus > Neobacillus sp. NRS-1170. Next base: position 200,763 of record NZ_JBITPF010000003.1, read on the forward strand.
GGTAAACAGTATCGTGAATCACTGAATGACGGCAGGGAGGTCTATATTGATGGGGAAAAGGTTCGGAATGTAGCCGAACATCCATCCTTTAAGCCGATTATTGATGTAAAGGCGAGAATGTATGATATGGCGCTTGAAGCCAAATATGCCGATACCTTAACGGCAAGACTTCCTGATGGGGAAATCGTATCCCGTGCTTACAAAGCCCCAGAAACAAAAGAAGACTTAGCGGCCATCCGCAAGCATGTCGAAACCGTACTCGATGATCTTAACGGGGTCGTTTACCGGGTGGGGGACGAAACGATTGGGGAAATGTGGTCCCTATATGACGCCCAGGATAAATTAAATGAAATCGATCCAACCTATGCAAAAAATATAAAGTATCATATTGACCGAGTGGCAAGGGAAGACTTGTTCCATGTATCAGCCAACACGGACCCGAAAGGCGATCGAAGCAAACTCTTCAGTGGAAAAGACGGTGGAACACTGCTTCATGTCGTCGAGGAAAATGATAAGGGAATTGTCGTGAAAGGAGCAAAATTTGAGACGGCCGCCGCTTATGCCCACCAAGCCTTCGTCAAACCGACGATTTTGGACTGGAATGCCGGATCTGAGAAAATGGCCCCATTTGCCTGCGGATTCATCTGCGATATGGGCTCGCCGGGACTTAAACATATTTGCCGGACCTCCCTTGGTAAAGATCGAAATGCTGAAGATTATCCGATTGCCACAAAATTTGAAGAAATCGATACGTTACTTATTTTTGATAACGTCTTAATCCCTTGGGAAAATGTCCTTTTCCATCGCTCCTTAGAGTCTGCCGCCTATATCCGTTCTACTCTTCATCGCTATTCTGCCTTTAATTACACCCTTAGAATGCTCCGCCGGGCCGATTATTTAATCGGAGCCGCTTTATTAAATGTCGAACAAACCGGTTTAACTCATCTGCAGGCTGTAAAAGAAAAAATATCTCAATTAATCAACTACCGTGAGGGAATCAATGCTCATTTAACCGCAGCAGTTGCGGAGGCGGAAAGAAGCCCGGGCGGATTAATGATGCCAAACCAATCACTTCTTTATACCGGCCGTGTGTTCGCACTGGCGAATTTCCCAGCCATGGCCCATTTAACAAGAGAACTTGTCGGAGGCCAATTAGCGGTAACGCCGGATTCAGCAACGATGGCAGATCCGGAAATCAAGCAATATTTTGATGAATATTATGCTGTTGGCGAGTGGACGCCTGAGGACCGTGGGAAATTACTCTACTTTGCAAGGGACTTATTAAATTCCTCCTACGCAGGTCATCGAACCACGTTTGAATTATTTGCTCAAAGTCCGCCATTTGCCCAACAAATGGCCGTGTTTAATAATTTTGATCTGGAACCACAGCGTGAATTGGTGCGAAAGGCAGCAGGGATCAACCAGTCCGTTCGTATTTCCAGCCGCTAATTCCTTAAGCTAGAAAGGAGTTATTCCATTGGAAATTCATCCACCTGGTACGCTAAAGCTTCCATCCTCCGTGCTTACGATCGGTGCCTTCGATGGTGTGCACCGCGGCCATCAGGCTTTAATTTTAAAAACAAAAGAACAGGCAGAGGCTCATGGTGTTCCATGTGTGGTCTATACCTTCGATCCACCTCCGAAGGTCCATTTCAAAAAATGCCAATTGATCACCTCACTGGATGAAAAGCTGAACCGCTTACAGGCACTTGGAGTGGATCATGTTATCGTGGGGCAGTTTAATGAAGCGTTCATGAACAAATCGGTTTCTGCCTTTATTGAAGAGCTGCAATTCATCCATCCCATTGAAATCTGGGAAGGTCCTTGCTTTCAATTTGGAAAAGGCCGTATGGGCACGATTGAAGATTTAAAAACCCATTTTCATGTCGGTGTATTTCATCCGATGCAATGTGAACAGGGTGAAGTCATTTCATCCACACGTATTCGTTCCCTTCTAAAGCAAGGAAATTTTTCGTTGGCGAAAAGTCTTCTTGGGGATATCCGTTACATTTCCTTTTTGGAAGAAAGAAACTTCGTGGGAACGGCCATGAAAGTAAATTAGTAGAGTAAGTGAAAAACCGGAGCAGCAATAATGGTGTGATGCCATTCGTTGCTCTCTTTTTTATGAAACAGGAAGAAAGTGAGGGCATAAAGGGTTGAAAATAAATCTTACCAGGTTACAAAAAGACATTGAAAGATTTGCAACATATGGGAAAAATGAACACGGAGGTGTCACGAGACCTAGTTTCTCTAATGAGGATCATCAAGTCCGAAAATTGTTTATAGAAGAGTTAAAAGAATTGGGCCTACAGGTAACGATTGACGGAGCCGCCAATATTTGGGGCAAATATGAAGGCACCGGTAAAAAGAAAGGAAGTATTGTGATTGGCTCCCACTTGGATTCCGTTCCCAATGGGGGGAAATATGATGGGCCGCTGGGTGTACTAACGGCAAAAGAAATCATCACCACGTTACAGGAACATCAAATCAAACTGAATCATGATCTTGAAATTGTTTCCTTTACGGCAGAAGAATCAAACGATTTCCATTTATCCACCTTTGGCAGCCGCGCTTTTGTTGGGAAACTAAAACCCGAAGGCTTAAAAGAAACCCGTGATTCGAAAGGAGTTCTCCTTCAGGATGAACTGATGAAAGTGGGAGGGGGACTTCATCAATTCTCCAACATGGAGTCGATGAAAAAAGATAAAAAAGCATTTATTGAAATCCATATTGAGCAGGGACAGCGGTTAGAAAATGCCAATATTTCTATGGCGATTATTGATAGAGTCGTAGGGACGTTTCGTAGTTTCGTTACCGTCATCGGAGAAGCCAATCACTCTGGAACCACGATGATGAACAATCGAAAAGACGCGCTTACCGCAGCAGCTGAAATGATTCTCGAGATAGAAAGGTATTGCGCAATAAAAGGAAATATCGTTGGGACAGTTGGAAAATTAACGGTCACACCGAATGGGGCCAATATTATTCCTGGCCAAATTGACTTTATTTTAGAAGTAAGAGCCGAAACGAAGGAAGCCATTCAGAACGCGGTAAACGCCATCAATCAGGTTTGGCAGGAGATTGCCGAAAAAAGAGAGGTAGTCATCCAGCAAGAAGTCTTTCTACATCAAAAACCTGTTGTGTTAGATAAGGACCTTGTAGCGATTCTTGAGAACACAGCCAAGGAAATGAATGAGCCTTATTTGAGGCTGCCAAGCATGGCCGTCCATGATGCAGCCCATATGGCTAGTGTCACCAAATCCGTTATGGTTTTCGTGAAAAGCATTGGCGGGAAAAGTCATTGCCCTGAGGAGTATAGTGAACCTTACGATATTGAAAAAGCCGCCAATTTAGTGTTGCAGGGCATTGTTGGGTTGGATCGCACGCTGTCTGAAACGGAGCTTAGTGTTTTATCAGAAAGAGAATAATTTTTAAAAAAATTGAATTTTTGGAAAATTGAATTGACTTAACACTATGGACCTGTTATTTTTAATTAAAAGAATAATTAAAGAAAATATCCGTAAATAAAACAACATATGCTCCCTAGAATCTGCCGCTTATTTTCCTTTCAACTCTTCAAACCATCAGGATTTAACCCCAAAACTACCATATCAATCACCCTGTCATTGATTTTGCCAATATAGGTTTTTACATTTACAAATTTCTATATAAGTTAAAAGAAAAAAGGGGGACTAAAGTTGGTACATTCCAAAAAATTATTTGTTAAAAAGATGGCAATGTTTATGGTATTAGCCTTCTTATTGGTAGGGTGTTCAGCAAAAAATTCTTCTACTGGTACTAGTAACTCAGCAAGCGGTGACACGTTACGTGTAGGTCTTCAGGCACCCATGACCGGTGATAATGCCCAATATGGACAGGATATGAAGAATGGAGTGGAGCTCGCTTTTAAAAAGATTAATAGTGAGGGCGGTATCAATGGGAAGAAGCTGGAGTTAATCGTAGGGGATGATAAAGCCACTCCATCTGAAGCCGTTGCCGTGGTCAATAAAATGATTAATAACGATGGGGTAAAGGCCATTATTGGAGGCTATAATTCCTCGCCAACATTGGCTTCTCAAGAAGTATCCGGACCGGCAAAAGTGCTTCATTTAAACATGGGGGCCAGCCCTGATTTGTCTAAAACAAAGAATCCATACCTTTTCCGTGTCATTTTAACTGGTTCAGTTTACGTTCCTGCCGTTATGAATTATATGGCAAAAGAAAAAAATGTGAAGAAAATTGCCGCGATATTCGAAAATACGGACTATGGTATTACGATGTATGATGCTGCGAAGCAATCTACTAAAGATCTCGGGGTAGATTTTATCACCGCTGAAAAATATAACCCAGGCGATAAAAACTTTTCGGCTCAATTATCCAAAATTAAAACGCTAAAACCGGATGCCGTCATGGTAGTAGGCTTGTACAACGAGGTCGCCTTAATCGAACAGCAGGCCAAGCAGGCTGGGTTAAATGTCCAGTTCTTCTCCCCGGATGATTCGATGTATTCAGAGCAGCTCATTAAATTGGGTGGAGACGCGGTAGAAAATCATATTTTTGCCTCCATGATTGATTTAAATGCAGCTACTCCTCAAATGAAAGAGTTTAAAGCTTTAGCTGAAAAGAATAATGTTCCTGCCCAAGCGAATACAGCCATTGCTTTTGACGCAGCCATGGCGATTGCCAAGGCATTAGAAAAAGGCGGAGGAAACGCCGATAAAGACCGTGATGCCCTAGCAAACATTGATATTTCAGGAATCACAGGTCCGATTAAATTTGATAAAAACGGAGATCGTTCCAACACACCAATGATCATGCAAGTTCAAAACGGTACCTTTAAAGTGATTAAAGATTCAGAATAGGGGGATAATTTGTGTTCGTAGATCAATTGATAAATGGAATTGTCCTCGGCAGCATTTATGCTTTAATGGCAATTGGTTACACCATGGTGTGGAATGTGCTGCGTTTTATCAACTTTGCACATGGTGAAGTCTATATGGGAGGGGCATTCGTGTCCCTTTATCTTCTATTATTAGATACTCCGATCTGGTTAGCTTATCTCGGCGGAGTATGTGCAGGGGCATTTCTCGGCTATTTAATGGAAAAAGTCGTATACATGAGGATGCGAAAGGCACCAAAGTTAAATTTGCTGATTGCAGCCATTGGGATATCGATTGTTCTCCAAAACGTTGCTCAATATATTTGGGGGGCAACACCTGAGAGATTGAACTCACCATTCCTCTCCAAGAATTTTACGATTGCTGACATGGAGATTAATCAGCACTACGTTTTTATCATTATCCTTACCATCCTTGTCATGATCGTATTAGAGTTATTTATGAATAGAACGCTAATGGGAAAGGCTGTTCAAGCAGCCTCGCAAGATATCAATGCCACACAATTAATGGGAATAAACGCAAATAAGATTATTTCGATCACATTTGCCATCGGATCAGCTGTCGGTGCCCTTGCGGGAATATTAGTAGGACCTGTTTTCCTGGTTTATCCAACGATGGGTGTATTTGCAGGTCTGAAAGGATTTACTGCTTCCGTTATGGGAGGGATGGGAAATATTCCGGGTGCCATGATAGCCGGTTTATTATTGGGTATCATTGAGAGCTTTGCGGCTGGTTTTATTTCCTCTGGCTATAGGGATGCAGTCGCGATGGTGATCTTATTATTTATTTTACTTGTTCGTCCTCAAGGAATCTTTGGCAAGATCATTCAGCAGAAAGTGTAAGGGAGGAGAAGAGATGATACAAACCAATAAAACAGTTTACCGTAAGCTCCTGTTGATTCTTGGAGTGATCGCCTTATTTTTCCTCCCCCTTGCCGTTACCAATCCATACGTGATGTATGTTATTAATCTCATTTTAATCTATACCCTGCTAGCCTTAGGTCTGGATTTAATTGTTGGTTATACGGGTCAAGTCTCGGTTGGACACGGTGCATTTTTCGGAATTGGCGCCTATGTTGCCGCCATATTGTCCAAAAACCTTGGATTTTCCTTTTGGGTAAATCTGCCGTTATCGATCATCATAACAGCATTAATCGGGTTTATCATTGGCTTTATTGGGTTGAAACTCATTGAGGAATACTTGGTAATGGCGACACTGGCATTCGGAACGATTATCTGGCTTGTATTTTTAAACTGGACTGATTTAACTGGCGGACCAATGGGGATTGCAGGCATAGCTCCTCCTCCTCCGATCAAAATCGGCACCTTTGAATTCGCTTTTTTTCAATACGAGGATTATTACCCATTATTATTACTATTTGTTTTTCTTGGTATTTTGGTCACAAGGTTAATCATTCATTCTGGATTTGGGCGTGCCTGTACGGCCATTCGTGATGATGAACTTGCGGCGCAATCGATGGGAATACCTGTTTTTAAAACAAAGGTCATCATGTTTACTATTTCAGCTGCTTTCTGTGGGGCTGCAGGTGCCTTATACGCTCATTTTCTTCGTGTCGTTAGTCCGGAAACCTTTTCGTTTTCAATGTCCGTCACCATTCTGACGATGGTCATGATCGGCGGCCAAGGATCGATTGCTGGGGCGGTGATTGGAGCATCCATCCTGACTGTTTCATCGGAGGCATTGCGAGAAACCCCTGAATTGAGAATGATTATTTACGGGTTTCTGATCGTTGTCATGATTATGTTTTTCCCTAAGGGAATGATGGGATTATTCCAGTTAGTCAAAAGACGGCTTCAGAAAAGAACGATTCAAGCTGCCGAAACAACTCCAGAGAAAGAGGGGCTTAGTTATGAGCATTGATCTCACTAATGATTCCGCTATACTAACCGTCCAAAATCTTTCTAAATCTTTTGGAGGCGTTAAGGCCGTTAACAATCTATCCTTTTCTGTTTTGAAAAACAATATTCATGCGATTATTGGTCCTAACGGAGCAGGGAAAAGTACGTTGTTCAACCTTATTACTGGAGTGATTAAACCAGATATGGGGAATGTCCAGTTTTTAAATCACGACATTACACGCCTGAGACCAGATAAAATTGCCCAGTATGGGGTTTCACGAACGTTCCAAAATATTCGATTATTTCCAGATATGACTGTGTTTGAAACGGTGTTAATAGGAACCTATCAATTTACAGGCGGAAATCTTCTACCTGCTCTTTTCCGGACCAAAACCTACCGGAACAAAGAATCAGAAGCGAAAGAACGGATTGAAGAAACCCTGAAATTCGTGGGATTATGGGACGTTAGGAACGAGTACGCTGCCCAACTTTCATATGGAAATCAAAGACGTGTCGAAATAGCTAGGGCATTAGCCACGAATCCAGATCTGTTATTACTTGATGAACCTACGGCCGGTATGAATCAGAAGGAAACGAAAGAGCTAATGAGTCTATTTTCAGAGGTGAATCATCAGGGGATAACCATCTTAATCATTGCTCATGATATGCATCTGGTAAATTCCTTATCCAACCAAATTACGGTGATAAATTTTGGAGAAAAGCTAGCAGAAGGTCCCCCTGAATTGATTCAAAATCATCCAGCCGTACTGGAAGCCTATATGGGGAGGGCTGAAGCGCATGCTTAATGTTCAAAATCTAAGTACCTATTACGGTCAAATATGTGCTTTAGACAATGTTAGTTTAATAGTGGAAGAAAGGGAAGCCGTTTCCGTTATAGGTGCGAATGGTGCTGGTAAAAGCACACTATTGAAAACGATTATTGGAGAAATTCGTCCCAAAAATGGAGATATTCAACTATCAGGCAAATCGATTGTTAAAGAAAAAACGTTTAAACTTGTAAGCCGAGGTATGTCTCTAGTACCAGAAGGAAGACATGTTTTTCCATTACTCTCCGTATGGGATAACTTACTTTTAGGCGGTTATACGCTGCCAGCTAAATATCGCCAGCAGCGGGCGGAAGAAGTAACAGAACCTTTTCCAATCTTAAGAGAAAGAAAGGATCAATTAGCAGGCCTTCTTTCTGGGGGAGAACAACAAATGCTAGCAATAGCCAGAGCGATGATGACAAGTCCAAAGCTATTATTATTAGATGAACCGTCCATGGGTCTTTCTCCTAAATTAGTTTTTGAGGTTTATGATAAAATCACCGAACTGCATCAGCAGGGAACGACGATCCTTTTGGTCGATCAGAATGCGGAAATGGCGATTGATTTTTGCAGCCGTGGCTATGTTTTAATGGCAGGGCGTTTAGCCGGACAAGGAACGAAAAGCGAGTTAAAAGAAAGTGAAATCGTGCAGCGTTCCTATCTTGGATCTGCTTAGATTAAGAAATATTCTATAAAACTTACATTTAAAGGAGGAAATATTAATATGTCAGTCCATGGTGAAACAAAAAAAGTGGGAATTCAAAGAATTCGAAAGTTCAAAACGGACCAGTTTTATCCGAAAAACATGGGAAAACCAGAACATCACATTGCGAATGAGTTTAGCATGGCTGTTCGAGCAGGAAATCGCATTTTCTTGAGAGGGCAGACAGGATTTGATTTGGATGGAAATTTTCACGGCGTTGGCGATGTGGCAGCACAGGCGGAAATGGCATGTGCATGTGTTAAACAACTAATTGAAGAGGCAGGCGGCACGATTCAGGATATTTGTAAAATAACTGTTTATCTCATGAATCGTGAAGATCGAAGCAAAGTCTATCCGGTGATTGCCAAACATTTTAAGGATGTCTATCCGTGCAGTACTGGTTTGCTCGTAAGTGGATTTGCCATGCCTGAGATGTTAATGGAAATTGATGTAGAGGCCGTAATTAGCGAGTAAAACTTCATTTTATTTTAATGAAAAATAACGCCAAGGAGGAGAAAAATGACATTTTCAGTAGCAGGACGCTGTTCTTCCACAGGTGCATTAGGAGTCATTGTTACGTCAAGTAGTCCATCCGTTGGGGCAAGATGTCCCTGGGTTAAAACAGAAGTTGGTGCTATATTAACCCAAAACGTTACAGATCCAAGATTACCTGGCATCGGTTTTACTGTGTTGGAAAACGGATTTGATGCAGAGTCCACAATCCGAGCGATGAAGGAAGCTTCCCCGTTTCCAGAATACAGGCAGCTAGCTGTTGTCGATTCTAAAGGAAACTCTGCAGCTTTCACAGGTACTAAGGCTTTAGGTGTACACGGAGAATTTTGTGCAAAAAATGTTGCCAGTATCGGGAATCTTCTCAGTAACCCTAAGATTCCGGAAGCCATGGGCCAGGCGTTTTTACAAACTGAAGGTCGGCCATTGGCTGAAAGGTTAATTTTGGCGATTGAAAAAGGCTTTCAAATGGGTGGGGAGCTGGATCAGGAGCATTCGATCGGTCTTCTGGTCTATACGGATGAGCCATTCGCATATGTTGACTTAAGAGTGGACTATAGTGAACAACCTCTTGAGGATTTAAAGAAGCTTTGGGAAATCTACAGTCCACAGGCAAACGACTATAAAGTCAGGGCGATTGTTCCAGAGTTGGCTCCATCTTATGGCGTTGTAGGTGATGAATAACCTTTAATAGGAACTAGATATAACCGGGTTTTCACGATATCTGTTTAAAATAAATTAGAACCTGCTAATCAATGCAGAGCAAATCAAAGGGCATCCTAGACGTTGCCCTTTTTTGTTTTCACTTTATCATTTTTTCGTCTTCAATAAGGCCGCGTAGTTTGCCGCCTTTTCGGGTGAAGCAGTGAGTGATTTCTCATAACCCTTTTGGAAGCTACTTTTGTACGCCCTCACAAACCTTTTCCCGAGTATCCGCTGAGCAGCCTGTACCGCATTCATTTCCGGATGGGCATGAAGGTAGGCGTTGAATTTCTCCTCAGAGGAAAAAAAGAGGGACACCTGGCGAAGAAGTCCTATTTTCATGAGGGGGCGAGCGATCTCCTTCTTGTTTTCCAAACTCAGCTGAGAGGGTGGTACCTGCTGCCAAGCACGGGAGATCCTAAAATTGTGCCGGTCTTCTAGCCCAGAACGGATTCCTTCATAAAAGCCTTCTTTCATCCCCATCTGGACGGGATCCGGAGGAGGTTGGCCGTCAGTGTGAAGACCACCGGCGAAAAGGAAGCCCGCAAATAGGAAAAAGGCCATAAGTTTCCGTATCACAGCTTTTGTCCTCCTTTCTGTGTTTTTCGTTTCTTTAGTGTAACCAATCATTTTCTTCATATGTAGCAGGGAAGGAGAAGCTCTCATTGATAAAAGAAGAATGTGAGAACAAGCTCCTATTTAATTCCAAAACCTCATTGGATAAAAAGGACCTATTTAGAAAGCTTTTTCTTTCTAAAAAGAGGAATTAAGTTCAATTACAACTTATGTAAAATGGCTCTTGTTACATTAGGCCAAGTATTTTATTGTTAAAAAATGAAGACTAAAAATCAAAGAATTAAAAAAATTGCAGCAAGATAAGATTTTCAAGCGATTGTTGATAGGAAGGTAAAAATAAATGCTTTATATTTGGGATATTGAGAAGATCATTATAAATACATTACAAGAGCTAAAACTAAAATTTAATGTTGAATTCAGCGATAAACTCTCTGCACCGATGAGTTATAACGTATCGACAAATACGATTAAGTTTAACTACATACAAATTAACGGCTATAACGCTAAAATTAACTTTAAAGTTAGAGAAACAGATGAAAACTTTGTGAAAATTATTCTTTACCATCAACTCGGTTATTACTTAGAATTCAGGAAAAATCCACGGGTTTTAAAGACTCTTTATTATGGTAAGGAAGATGAAAAGAAACAGCTTTTGGAAGAAGTCGAAGAGAATGCTTGGGAACATGGAAGAACATTCGTACCAATACATCTGTTAAAAGCCTATGATCAAGTACGTGACTTGGATAAACTTTTGTTAAAGATGTAATAGATGATTCTATTATAAAATTGATAGTAAAAATACTTAAGAAAGTGGTTGAACGATGCACGTTCCAGGATATATCACTCAAGAAGAAGAAGCAGCGCTCCCTTTTTTCAACAGCCATGATGAAGCTCTTATATGGTTTAAGAATAAATACGAATATAACTTCATATTTACCGGTTCTGAGATGATTGATGAACTGAAATGTCATTTTTATTATTTAATTATAAATCGGGAAATATATGAAGCCGGTCAGAATGAATTTGTGACAAAAGGTATTATCACCGATGTCATAAAATACATGAGCAGTTATCAAGAGGTCCAAATCTTTGATGATGGAAGTATTCATATCGCACATTAAATCTAAGCTCCTTCTTAAAAGAGTAAAGGGTTACGTTTTCGGGTGCTTTCTTAATAAATGACGTATGAATTGGCATACGTCTTTTTCTTTATTTATCAAGGTTTTTGCGGAATTTCTTTAACTTTGACATAGCAATTGACATTAATTATGATGGACAATTAATATGTGGAGAATAGATAAAATAATTATTTTTATTAAATTGTACATAATTTGAATGAATTTGTTCATGATATTAGTATCGGGTACGTAACGGTTGAGCCAAGATTTATATATGCTCTTTTGGGGTGTATATAGGTCGGCCAAAGATTATATACAGGTCATCTAATCATGGTTTGTGTATAGTCGGAGGGAAGATTCTATATGGTGGAGAAAGGTTTTATTGTAGTCGTACCTCTAGAAGGTATTATTACAATAGGGTCCCAATTTATCATATAGGGTCGAGCGAAGATCGTATCGAGTGCCGCAGACTAAGTTGAGTACATGACTCAATAAAGTTAACGTTCATATAATAGCCGAGAGGTTATATATGGGTGTACAGGTATTTTGTACGGTCGAACGAACCATTATTATGGGTGGTAAACTGTTTATTTATGGTCGAAAGATTATAAATAGGTAATCAGCTATTCATGATAGTGCTAGGTAGATCGTTACGTGCTCGTACCTTCCAATCTAAATACATATAATTTTAAAGAAGATATGTAACAATTAAGTCACCTTCACAGGTTACTTTTTATTTATGCAACATAATAAGCTATACGGTAAAAAGTACCCCATAGTGTAGATACTAAAAAAGTCTACTAAGGGGTACTTTTTCTTGTTTGTTTACTATACTTCATCTTCCTTTTCTTCCGTACTGGATCCCGAACATCTCATTCGCATAAATTATTCCCAGTCCGTAAGCACCCCCGTGTAGTTTTATAATATCTAGTGTCCCATTGTAAGTCTCTTTAATAGCAAAATCACGCTGTAATTCTAACAAATATTGTAACCAAGTGATTGGGCGTGCTCCTGCCTGTGTCATACGAATTACGGCCATGTCATGTGATTCTTTATTTACTCCACCAGATGCATCAGTGATAAAAAACACTTCATATCCGTCGGCGATAGCACTTAGTACAGGTTCAAGCAAACACACCTCTGTCCAAAGACCCGCCATGACTATTTTACGTTTTCCATATTCGATGATTTGTCTAACTACTCTTGGATCTTCCCAAGCGTTAATCACTGTTCGATCAATTGGTCTTCGGTCAGGAGGAACAAAAAGAGTTGAATATCCAGTTCGCCCCCTTCCAAAAATTTTTAAAACAAATATTGTTTATGACATATTGTTTTTCCCGATTTTAAGTGTTATCTGGGTGAAAATATCTTACAATGATAATTTCGGTAAAATTTTATTAAAAAGCTTGATTTTTAGTGTTCCTATGAGTGTTGGTCAATGGTTTATGGAAAAGAACACCAGATTATTTAAATGGAATAAATGGTCACCATTCCATACTTTTGCAAGTGTTAATTTTACATTATTTACAATCAGAGGGTTCCATGTTTTACCCTTGTTTTTTATATGTTTGCCATGTATGATGCTTATAAATTTGCAGAAGGGGAAAATCCTCGGTTATCGTTTGTCCCATTTGCATTTGGAGCCTATTTTGTCACTATTGGTCTTATGTATTCACCAAATGAAATTTTTGGCATATTTTTTGGGCCTATTTGGCTTCCAATGATGTCTCTTATTCCTGGGTTAGTAATTGGATTTATCGTTCGTAATATTATAATAAAAATTGGTCAAAAACATAATTATAGTGAGGGACATTCCTAAAAGGACAAAGGGTAGGTAACCTTTTTTATAAAGGTAAAAGATTGTGAAGAAATGTACTGATATGAACGAAACTGTCAATGCTCCCTAAACAATTTGACCTTGGTTTTGGTTTTTGGGCAACACTAAGAAGAGAAGCGGTTTTCAGCTTCTTTTCTTTTTAGTTTGGGTAGAGCCTTTGCAGGCTAGGGGATCTCCTTCTCAGCTTACTGACTGCTCCTCAATCTCCAAATTGGCTGTCAAGTGCTTTCCTTGACAGGCAATTTGGAGATTGAGATACTTTTTAAAGCTGAGAATAAAAAACTTCTCCTTTCGTATTGATATAAAAAGTTAAGCACACGGCACGAAGGCAAAAATCTCAACTGCGGTTAGCACTCTGATATTCGTGGGTTTTCACATTTTATCTTTCCGTATAAAGGAGCTTCCACTAACTTAAGACGTGCGTTAGCCTATTTAGGGGTAGCACAAGTACATTTCGTGGTTTCTCCTTACCGGTTTTTACCTTTGCCTCCGAGCCCTAAGCTCCGACTTCTAAACAAAATTGATATTTATTTTATTCGAAAACTATTACTTTGCCATGGAGTTATTTTCAATTTCTTGAGTTACTGCCCAGATAAATCCTGCTAATTCTCTTGCAATGGCTGTTATTGCCTTTCCAAATGCCTTTCCACGTGATAGTAAACGAAAATATTTTTTATGAAGGCGATTTTGAGCTTTCCATGAGATTAATTGAACATTAGGTATCTGTCCTTCTAGTCTTTTCTTTAAATCTCCCTTAATAGCAGGCGGAAATCGATAACTCCAAGCTGCTTCTACAAGCAACCGACGAACATGACGATTGCCTGTTTTGGTAATATTACCTTGCCTTCTGGTTTCACCACTAGAACTTTCACTTGGAATTAGCCCAACGTAAGACATTAATTTTTTTGGAGAAGCAAATCTTTTAAATGATCCTATCTCAGCCACAAGACTAGTAGCTGTTATAGTAGCTATTCCCCTTAATGATTGTAGTGCTTGAATCATTGGCGCATGGTAACCTTCGGTTGATTGTAATTTTATTTCTTCCTCTAATCGTTTTACCCTTTGCTCAATTTCTTGTAGATGATGCAGATACTCTTGAAAAACTACTTTGGATGCGGACCGCTCAAATTTTAGAGTATTTAACCATTCACGATATCTACGAGTCCACTTTTTTCCTTTGAAAGGAGGGTGAATATCATTTCTTAAAAGAAATTTAGATAATTGATGTTTTGCTCTCAATTCATCCTCTTTGGCATCTTCACGAGCCCGAACTAAATCCCGAAGGGCTTCATCATCCTCAGTTGGCACATAAACAGGAGTTAATTCGCCAGCGCGAAATAACTTTGCTAGTTTAATCGAATCTCTACGGTCAGTTTTAATACGTTCACCTGGTTTTTTAGGAATTAAAGATGGTGCGATTACTTCACACTCAATTCCTAGGGTAAGAAAAAGTCGATGTAAACCATAGCCAGT
>NZ_JBITPF010000004.1:0-1398 GCF_050468025.1 Neobacillus sp. NRS-1170
TTCCACTAACTTAAAACGTGCGTTAGCCTATTTAGGGGTAGCACAAGTACATTTCGTGGTTTCTCCTTACCGGTTTTTACCTTTGCCTCCGAGCCCTATGCTCCGACTTTTAAAGAAAATTAATATTACTTTTATTCGAAACTATTACTTTGCCATGGAGTTATTTTCAATTTCTTGAGTTACTGCCCAGATAAACCCTGCTAATTCTCTTGCAACGGCTGTTAGTGCCTTCCCAAATGACTTTCCACGTGATAGTAACCGAAAATATTTTTTATGAAGGCGATTTTGAGCTTTCCATGAGATCATTTGAAGATTAGGCAACTGTCCTTCTAGTCTTTTCTTTAAATCTCCCTTTATAGCAGGAGGAAATCGATAACTCCAGGCTGCTTCTACAAGCAACCGACGAACATGACGATTGCCTGTTTTGGTAATATTACCTTGCCTTCTGGTTTCACCATTAGAACTTTCACTTGGAATTAACCCAACGTAAGACATTAACTTTTTGGGAGAAGCAAATCTTTTAAATGATCCTATCTCAGCCACAAGACTGGTAGCTGTAATCATAGCTATTCCCCTTAATGATTGTAGTGCTTGAATCATTGGCGCATGGTAACCTTCGGTTGATTGTAACTTTATTTCTTCCTCTAATCGTTTTACTCTTTGCTCAATTTCTTGTAGATGGTGCAGATACTCTCGAAAAACTACTTTGGATGCGGAACGCTCAAACTTTAGAGTATTTAACCATTCACGATATCTACGAGTCCACTTTTTTCCCTTGAAAGGAGGGTGAATATCATTGCGTAAAAGGAATTTCGATAATCGATGTTTGGCTCTTAATTCATCTTCTTTAGCATCTTCACGAGCACGGACTAAATCCCGAAGGGCTTCATCATCTTCTGTTGGCACATAAACAGGAGTTAATTCGCCGGCGCGAAATAACTTTGCTAGTTTAATCGAATCCCTACGGTCAGTTTTGATGCGCTCTCCTGGTTTTTTAGGGATTAAAGATGGGGCGATCACTTCACACTCAATTCCTAGTCTAAGAAAAAGCCGATATAAACCATAGCCAGTTGGTCCAGCTTCATAACACACTCGAAGATTCTCTTTTTCTCCAAGCTTTTTTACTAACTTTCTAATGGATTCCGGAGTGTTAGGAATCATTCCCCAATACCTTGGCTCATCACGACCTTCATCTGCAATGGCAACGGCAATTTTTTCCTTTGAAACGTCTAAACCTACATATTTTATGGTATCCTTCATAATAGCTAGCTCCTTTCGTAATGTAGCTCTGATTTGGTTTGTTTTTTCCAGTAAACAGTGTAACCAAATTAACCTACGGTGTTACGAGTAAGGAGCTAGTTTCGTTCATGATAACTTAAAGTAACGGGTGCAAGAGTT
>NZ_JBITPF010000005.1:0-87028 GCF_050468025.1 Neobacillus sp. NRS-1170
ACATTATCTTCTCCAATAAGGACAGCTTTAATTCGGGTTGATCCTAGTTCAATACCAAGTACTGTTTCGCCACTTTTAATAGCATTCTTGATATAACTACTCATGTTAATCTCTCCCAATACAAATTATATAAATGATTAAAGATAATTAATGCAACTATTCCCAAGAAAAGCGCAGGAGCCTCACTCGACGAGACAAGCACTAGAGGGCCAGCAATAAGTGCCCCGCTTTTGGGACACATTTGACGGACCGAAGTGACCTCGAGCGGCTAGGCGCCGGAGCTAGACACTTATCCACAGGTTAATAATTTTAAGGTTTCCTAGAAAAAAACAACTTTGCTTGTTAAATGTAAAAGGCATTATCATTTTTTCTAATAAAACATTAATAGAATTCCTTAGATTCATCAGATTTTGTTATTGTTACCTTTCTTACCTATAGAGGCGGTGACAAATTCAACTAATAACAAAGTGCTTTGACAAATGAACCCGCTTTACTAAAAAACAAGAGGACGGTACTTATTTCACTCCTAATAAATGAAACACTACAATTGACCCCGCGTTTCAAAAAAAGAGGATAAGAACCGACTCTGCTTAGTCTTCACTTATCGATATAATGGACCGTAGTTTTTGCATGCACGGTAGTCTGCACCGATTGGATCGGATGCTCCAAACGCTGACCATGCACTTGGTCTAAATAATTTTTCTTCTGAAACATTATGCATTGAAACGGGAATTCTAAGCATTGAAGCCATTGTTATTAAATCGCTGCCAATATGTCCGTAGCTTAATGAACAGTGGTTTGACCCCCAATTATTCATAACAGAGTAGACATCTTTAAATGGTGCTTCACCCGTTAACTTTGGTACAAAACAAGTTGTTGGCCATGTTTGGTTTGTTCTCTCATCTAACACCCGATGAACATCTTCTTCTAACTCAACAGTATAGCCCTCTGCTATTTGCAAGACAGGTCCAAGACCATCTATTAAATTAATTCTTGCCATTGTTACAGGCATGTTGCCACGGGTTACATATTTTGAGGAGAATCCTCCGCCTCTAAAGAAGTCTACTGCAGGACACCATTTGTATTTAACCAGCCCTTGTATTGTTGATCAAAGAATATAAAGGCACCACTAATAGAATGGAGTTTTTTTTGTTTTTTTTCTGAATACATTTCTTTATTACTTTCATAGCTGGAATTAGGATCGAACCTACGGGTTGATAATATCTCGAAATATAATGGATAACAATTATTAATCTATTTCATTTTATTATGTATAATTTGGTCTCCTTACATTATCCTTTATCTTACATTTTATTTTTCAGTACTATGAGCTATAACATACGGACTTAATACATATTTACTCAGCTAAATACAAATACTTTTTATACAATCTAATTATGGAAAGATCTTTGAGGAATACCAATGAATAAAATTAAAGAGATGTACCAGACCCTTTTTACTCAAAACCATTCTAATAATTTAGCATCTCATCATTCTGAGAAACCAAAGTATCTCTATAGAAGTTTGAATCAAAATATAAAAACTATAAAAGATGATCTAGGAGAAAGTACTGATGTAATTGTTAGAAATATTAAAATTGGAAAAAACGAAGACATAGAATTAGCCATTCTTTTTATCGAGGGATTAGTTGACACAAAGTCTGTACACAACTTTGTTTTGGAATCTTTAATGTTAGAAAGCAAAGGGACGGACCTAGAATCGCAAATTTCCGCTAACGGTATTTTAGAAAGAATAAAAAATTCGATTCTAACCGTATCAGATATAAAGGAAATTATCGATTTTGATCTGTTATACGATAGAATTCTGTCTGCCCATATTATTATTTTGGTAAACGGATTTACACAAGGATTTGCTATTGGGCTTCAAGGATTTGAAAAAAGAAGTATTACAGAGCCAGAAACAGAAGGAACTGTACGGGGTCCAAAAGAGGGATTTACAGAATCTTTACGAACCAATACAGCCATGATTCGCCGCAAAATCAAGCATCCACAGCTTAGGGTGGAAAGCAAGAAAATCGGTGAATTAACAAAAACGGATATTGCGATCATGTACATTTCGGGAATTGTTAATGAGGATATATTAAAGGAATTAAGATTACGGTTAGATCAAATTAAGACAGATAGTATTTTGGAAAGTGGATATATTGAAGAATTTATTCAAGATGAATCCTATACACCCTTTCCAACCGTACATCATACAGAACGCCCAGATGTAGCAGCAGCAGCGCTGTTAGAAGGCAGAGTAGCTGTCATTGTAGACGGAACTCCATTTGTCTTAGTGGTTCCAGCCCTATTCAGTCAGTTCTATCAAACAGCTGAAGACTATTATCAACGTGCCGATTTCGCAACTTTTACACGCTTTCTTCGAATTCTTTGCCTGTTCATTGCTTTACTGGCTCCTTCTCTTTATATCGCTGTAACAACCTACCATCAAGAAATGCTTCCAACTGCCCTTCTCTATAGTTTGGCAGCACAGCGTGAAGGAGTTCCTTTTCCTGCTTTCATAGAAGCTTTATTGATGGAAACTACATTGGAAATATTACGGGAAGCAGGAATACGTCTTCCGAAATCAGTCGGTGCGGCCGTATCTATTGTGGGTGCATTAGTAATTGGACAAGCGGCAGTAGAAGCAGGTATTGTGTCGGCAGCCATGGTTATTGTCGTTTCCATGACTGCTATTTCTAGCTTTGCCTTTCCTTCATTCCATATGGCTCTTCCCATCCGAATGCTGCGTTTTGTCTTTATGCTGATTGCTGCTTCATTGGGGTTATTCGGAATTACTGCAGGCATAATTGCACTTGTTCTGCATCTGTGCCGTTTACGTTCATTTGGAGTGCCTTATATGAGTCCATTCGCTCCATTGCTGCTGTCTGACCAGAAAGATATGCTAGTAAGAATGCCTAAAAATAGGTTGGTTTCACGGCCAGAATCTCCCGTTAGCAAGAAATAGAGTACGCCAAAAAACGACAGATACAGCTCAACAAGAATAGAATATACAGGTGTGGATCATAATGAGACGAATAACAGCGGTATTGGTAACAATGTTTTTTCTCCTCAATTTGACAACAGGGTGTGGAAGTAAAAGAGAGCTCAATGAATTAGCCATTATCTCAGCTATTGGAATCGATGAACAAAATGGCGAATTTCTTGTATCTTTTCAGGTTGTCGATCCGGGAGAAGTGTCTGCTCAAAAAAGCGGGGCATCACCTGTAACCCTTTTTAAAGAAAAAGGTAAAACGGTAGCTGAAGCAATTAGAAGAGTTACTGTGAAGGCTCCACGGTTAGCCTATGCGGCACACTTGCAAATGTTGGTCATTAGTGAAAAGGTGGCGTCGAAAGGTATCAGTAGAGTATTGGATGTATTTTTCAGACCACCAGATTTTCGTTCCGATTTTTTAATTGTAGTGACCAAAGGGATTAAGGCACAACAATTGTTAAAGCTCACAACTCCTATCGATAAAATTCCTTCAGGCAATATGTTCAAGTCATTGACATCTTCAGAAAGAGTATGGGGGCCTTTAACAACGGTTAAAATACAACAGCTCATTTCTGAATTAGTTAGCGAGGGAAAGAATCCGATCTTAACAGGGATTACAGTTACAAATAAAACAAAAAAAGAAAAATTAGAAAAGGCCAATGAATTAGCAAATATTCAGCAAATCGACAGATCTTCCAGATTTAGATATGTTGGATTAGCAGTATTCAAAAAGGATAAGCTGATAGGCTGGCTCAATGAGGAAGAAAGCAGCGGGTATAATTATGTGATTGGGAAGGTATTTCAGACCGGAGAAGTAATTACGTGTCCTAACAAAAAAGGCAATATCCTGATCACCATAACAAAGACGAAATCAAAAATAAAAAGTTTTATAGAAAAAGGTAAACCTAAAATGCAAATCCAGATTCGTGCAAAAGCAAGAATATCAGAAATTGCATGTACCGGCATTGATCTTTCTAAACCTAAAATGATTTCTATGCTTGAAAAACAAACCAATCATAAAATCAAACACCATGTAGAAAGAGCTATACAAACCGTCCAAAGAAAATACAAATCAGATATCTTCGGATTTGGAGCAAATATTAACGGACACCATCCTAAGGCTTGGCATACTTTAAAAAAAGATTGGGATCAAACATTCGCGCAACTTCCAGTGAATGTCAATGTCCAGGTAACCATTCAACGATCTGGTAAATATGGAAAATCTTTTATAGACGATATTAAATAATCCTGGTGACTTTCAACAAACTAATAATATTCCCAATAGGAAATTTGTTCCTTTATTTAGGGGTTGAGGAAAAATGAAGAAACAAATCGTAAATACATTTCAGCTATTTACACTAATTTTTTTGTTTGAATTGGGTACAGCGGTTGTGGTTGGGGTTGGAATGACTGCAAAACAAGATGCGTGGTGGATTATTCTCTTGAGCACAGGAATAGGTATTATACTGTATTTAATGTATACAGCCATATTCCGTGGAAACAACAACATCCCGCTAACCAAGTACATACCGCAGATTTTGGGACCCCTTATTGGTTATCCTCTGTCCATTCTGTATATATTATTTTTTATTGATATAGCTGCTCGGGATGTTCGGGATCTAGTAGAGTTGATCATTATTTCCATTATGCCATTTAGCTTCAATCTAGTGATTGGGGCAGTTATTGTCCTTTTGGTTGCATACGCAGTTTATGGGGGAATTGAACCTTTGGCAAGAGCGGGAGAAATTTTCTTTTTTATTATTTTGATAATAGGGATCTTTGGAACTCTTTTTATCATCATAACCCCAGAAGCAATCAATATAGACCGTTTCCTCCCATTATTTCAGATTAAAAGGAAGGATTTATTAAACACTCTTCCCACAACTATTACTGTTCCATTCGGAGAAGGCACTGTGTTTATGATGCTATTTCATCATTTAAAAGAATCAAAATCTATCCGAAAAGCAGGTGTAATGGCCATCATTTTAGCTGGCCTATCACTTAGTTTAGCAACCATTTTAGAAATTGCTACCTTAGGGCCATACATTGCTTCAACAAGTGAATTTCCACTATTATCTCTAACGCAACAAATAAATGTGCTGAACTTTTTGCAGCGATTGGATGCGATTGCGATTTGCGTAATGATTATTTGTGTATTTTTCAAAATCACAATATTCTTTTATGCAGCTGTAACAGGTGTTACGGATATGTTCAAAATCAAGAAAACAGGATATGTGATTGGGATTATTAGTTTAATTGTTTTAGTGTATTCTCTTCTAATGGCGAAAAATACCGTTCAACATCTTTATATTGGGCTGAAAATATTTCCTTTATATATCCATACTCCAATGCTAATTATCATTCCACTCTTATTACTTATCGTTTCGAGGATAAGAAAGAAAAAACAAACTATGTCATAATACAAATGCGATGCAGCAATAGAGAAGTTCAAAAAAATCCCCTTCCAAAATGACTTTTTAGGTGACATTCTAGAAGGGGATAAAGCTATTTTTGATTTTCCTTATTACTATTTGTTAAATTTACATTCCTACTTCTTTCAGTAAATCTTCTAAAGTTTTTCCTTTGTATTTCTTTTCTCCTTTTGGAGCATTTTCCATCCACGGATTTTGCATTAGGTAGTTATCAATTACATACTGCATATCTTTCTCATCAACCACACCATCATAGTTGATATCCGCTTCACGCTTGTTTGTACCCCAATTTGTTTGGATGTATAGAGCATCTTTCACGTCAATTACACTATTTTTATCCACGTCACCACCAGGGATATAGCTATAATCTACTGGTTTTGATCCTGCGGTAACCTTATCGTCCTCTTTCAAACCAACAGTAAAATCCTTCTTGAATGTGAAATGTCCTGGTACATCAATCGATAATGTAAACGGCTTATCTGTAATAGGTAATCTAGTTGTAAAACCATTTGGAGCAGTAGCACTATATCCTAAAGGATCAGCTACTCCATATTCTTTCTCATCAGAATCTTTCACACTAATTTTTGTACCAGCTTTATTATAGTCAAGATTCTTCATAAAAGGACTACCTACATTGTCAAATCCTGAAGCTAATCCTTCCGGCTGAACAGAACCCCTCATTAGAGAATAAGTAGGAGTAATATAGAAATAAGGTTGAATGCCTTGAGTTGATACCTTACTTTCATCCACATTCGTATAAACAGCACTAAAGAATCTAGATGTACCATTTGGATCTTCAAACTGCATTGGACCCTTGTAGTATTGATTTTTTGCTTTAAACGTCAAGTCTACCAAAGAAGTATCTCCAGTAATTCCTGTAGTCGCAAGGTCACCAAGTGCTGTTGCTGTAATCGTCATTTTGTTGTAAGTATTGTTAAAAGGTGTAGATGTATATTGAACATCTAGGTTTTCATTATATGTTCCATGTGGCTTGACACTCACCACATCAAGGAACTTAGTTGGATATAAGAATGAGTATACAGCTTTCTTCACTTTAGTTGCTACATTTTTTGTTGAGAACGTTACTGTTGTTGAATCTCCCATGTTGATTCTTTGTTTATCGGCAATTGCAGTAGAATAAGCAGTTCCTTTTTTCACAAAGTAAACGTCTCTAAAACTCCCATAATTTTCTACAGTTGATTTATTTCGGTCATAGAACTCATACTGTGTAATTGGCAATGTTATAGGTCCGGCTGTAGCCAATGGTATTGTGGAATTGAAGTTCCCATTTTCGTCTACCGGAATGTTTTTTTCATTCGAATTATTTGGATTATAATAATACATTTTATTTTCGCCCTGTGATGCACTAATACCTGCTGCTTGCATTTCAGCTATATCTTTATCAAATGCAGCACCTATTACTGTAACAGTTTTGTCGGTAGGATTAGCTGTTTCAACGATTTGACCTGCTTCATAATTCATTGTAACTTTTGGCTCTTTTTCTCCATAAAAAACAGGAGCGTCACTAGAGAAGGTTTCACCTTTATCATTTGTACCAACCATTCTAATTTTCCATAATCCTGGGTCAACTTCCTTATAATCAAATGTAATTGGACTATCAGGGTTTCCTGTTAATGGATAGTATTGACCATTGTTCAAAACACCGCGGAAATAATACTCAATACCCTCATCTGCACCCATTCCATCCGCTGTACCAAGGTATCCGATTTCTTCGTTTGTCTTTGGATCTACAAGGAAGAAATCAAACGTACGCATGTGAGATTTCAGTTTGAAGTCCACGCCAATTGACCATTTTGTTGCATTGCTACCTGCTTCATATGGAAGAGTAAAAGCAGCTGGATCTCCTTTTACATAATCAATTCCTTCATCAACTGTATGAATGGCAAACGGAATTTTATATGTTTCTTCAGGGTTATTTTGGTTTGTATAGACAACATAACCTTCATAAGTTCCAAGTTTTGCAGTTTTAGGAACATTGATGGTGGCATTCATATTAGCACTGCTGTATCGCTCCACTTTTACAGTTGATTTAACATCTAATGTAACTCCATTAGCAGCAGCATCTTGGTCTGCTCTAGCGTCATTTGTGAATCGTCCATCCAATGTCTGGAATTGAACCTTTACATCAAATGTTTTATCTTCAGAGCTTTTATTAAATAAAGTGATTGAACGTTGATCTGTAAGATCCTTACCATTAATAGCCTGTTCACCAAAGCTTAAAGCTCCAGTTATGTTTTTTATTGTTTTAATACCTTTACTTGCGAGAGTAGTCGTATCACCGGAATCCTTAGCATTACTGCTTAATGTTTTCGTCTTGTCTTTCACTTGAATTTCCGTCTGTGCATGAACAGCTTTGTACGGATTAACAAGGCCTGCGCCTACTTCATATACACTATATTTATCATTTAGCGGTTCAGCAGTATTCATTAGTGTTGACTTAATATCTGCTGGCGTCATGTCTGGGTGAGCTTGTTTTAACAATGCTGCAACCCCTGAAACGTTCGGTGTAGCCATCGATGTACCAGATAAGCGCTCATACGCATTTTGATAATCAGTTAATGCATTCCCATTATCATCCTTATGCATATAAGAAGGTACAGTTGAGAATACAGAAACACCTGGTGCTGTTACTTCTGGTTTAATATCATACAACACACGTGATGGACCGCGGGAACTAAAGTCTGCTAATTTATTACCTTGTGTTGCAGTTTGACTCATATTACCGAATGTAAAGTCGATCGAAGCATCTAACTTTGCTGTTGTTAGCGGTAAATCATTAATAATAGCATAACCTTGTTTGCTGTTTATTAAAAAGGTTGGGATGTATCCAAATGTGTTTCCTAAAAATACATCCTGTAATGTATCTTGATCTGTATTTCTTAAAATAACAGCCTTTGCTCCATGCTTTTTAGCTGTATTGACGATATCTGCTATACCAAAGCTGCCACGTGTTGCAACAACAATTTTTCCATTCACATCTCTTGGTATTATATTGCCATTTGAATCACGTTTATAGTATGAAGTATCTGCACCAAATCCTACATTTACCAATTTAAATGTTTGACCTTGTAAATCTGCTACATTATCAGAATATCCTTGTGCAGCTAGTTTCATTTCAACTGGTGTATCACCTGTTGATGGATGAGCAGTTGCTGAAAATTTTGGAATCGTAACAGACGTATCACTTGCTCCAACTGTTATTGCCAAAGGAGCATTTCCTGGAGTGCCTAGTGTATACATCCGATTTCCAGAATTTCCTGCTGCCACAACTGCTGTTACCCCTGAAAGTACGGCATTATTAACTGCAATTGCCGTAGGGAATAACGGGTCATTGTAGTTTGCTCCAAGTGACATACTAATGATATCCATTCCGTCTGTAACTGCTTTGTCAATACCGGCCAATATTGCTGAAGTTGAACCAGATCCATATGCACCTAAAACACGATAAGAATAAATATCAGCATCAGGTGCAACACCTGTTACAGAATAGTCAGCATTGTTTTTACCTTGTCCGGCAATAATTCCAGCTACATGAGTTCCGTGCTCAGTATAATAGGCTTCACCACCATTCGTTTCAGGTTTACCAGATTTCTTCCAATCCTCAAATGATGTCTCCATCGGATCATTGTCATTATCTACGAAATCATAACCGCCCTTATAAGCACCTTTTAAATCTGGATGATTATAGTCGATACCTGTATCAATAACACCAACCTTTACCCCTTTTCCTGTAAAGCCTTCTTCATGAAGTTTTTCAATACCAGGGAACGTTACCATAGGATGAGTTGCACCTTGTTGTTCAGACACTTGTTCTTTAACAGTTGGATCATCAAGCTGAACTTGCAAATCACTCCATACCCTCTGAACGGCACTAGATTTAAGCAATGCTTTTACTTTGTTAGCAGGGAGTGTCATAGCAACTCCATTAAATGCTTTTTTGTAAGAACGCTTAATCTTGTATGGATCTTTCTTTTCTTTTAACTCTTTACTAAAAATCGTTTTTAAATCTTGTTGGAATGAGTCATGTGAAGCATCCACTTTTGCTTGTGCGTCTGTTACTGATAGAGTTGTTCCTTCTGTTTCTGCTACCATTACTGCAGTTTGCGCCGGCTTGTCCTTAAATTCGACAATAACAGAAGTTGGAGCGTCGCTTGTTTGATCTACTTCAGGAGATACCTGAAGTCCCTCTTGGTCACTGATTTTCAATTGCTTAATGGCTTGACGCTGTTCTGGCGTTAAATTTGCTAACACTTGTTCAATCCTTGAAGATTGTTGCGCATGAACATTGTGTGTAAATGAATATGGAGTAAATGTGTTACTTATAAGACCTGTTGTCAATGCCAATGTCGTAACATTTTTGATTAATTTCTTTTTCATCTGCCTGTTCCCTTCTTCCTCTCTTTTGATAGTTTCATTGTATTGAAAATTGATGGGATTTTATTTTTTAAAAATTCAATCAAGTCCAAATATTTTTTAAAAATAAATTAAAAATCTTTTAATTTTGTGAAATTTTCAGCAAATTTATTTTTTATAAAAAAAATAGAGCTACTTTGAGCTCATTTTCCATTTTTCATACATCCTGTTAATTTTCAGAAAGGAGTTGTTTATATACCACTTCCTGTTTATCCGTCACATGGCTTCTAAATGTCCAAAATAACAACATACACCGTTTTAACATCTCGATATTTCCGATTAAATTCGCAGAATACGCCACATCTAAAAGCTTATTCAATCCCTCTTGAAATTGGTTGCGCTTAAACAAGTACAAAGAGAGTGCATATCGAAATCGCAAATTAGCCTGTTGAATGATGGATCCTTCATTCAAAGAAATTTCTTCGATCACCGGTTCAAATCTTTTCAATAATGATTTAACATCATCTAATCTATTTAATTCTACATATGCTTCTAGCAATCTTGGCAGACCGATATGAATATCTGCTCTATTTTCCAACCAGGTCAGATATTCATCTGCATACTCTAAATACCCATAATCCAATAAGGCAACTAATCTATTTCCGACTGCAATATCAGCAAAAAACTCGTTTATCTGGGCGTAGCGGGCCGTTAGGTTTAATACTTCTTCCAATGATCCCCCAAGTCGTCTCAATACAAGACTCTTATACTGCAATGCTCTGCCGTAATATTCGCCCTCATATACCATAGCCTCCAGCCTCTCAGAATAATACAACACTTCCTGCCACTGCTCACGTCTAAAGTAATACGCCATAATCCACAAATAAGCATCCCTTTTTACATCATTGGGAAGGTACGCTAATTGCTCCAAAACATAGGATAAAGCTTGTTGACCGTCCTCAGTCATTTTTACAATAAAAAACCGCCGATAATAACTAATCGCTAATGGCTCAGAAACACGGTTAGGCATTGTTTCAATGATAATTTCATATAAAGAGTATGCTTCCTTTTCTTTTCCATCTTTGAATAGCAGCTCTGCTACAGCAAAGATATACATGAGGTTCTTACTTCTAATTGTTTTAGATTTTTCTTCTAAAATAGCATTAATAATCGAGTGAGTAAGTTGTTGGTAACCTTCCTTTGCACACTTATATAAGAACTGAATCGTTCTCCTTTTATCTAAATGATGATTCTCGTTATAGCATTCTTCCATATACTCTGCATAGAAAAATGCTTCGTCTAATCCAAGAGCTTTTGTGATGGCATCGAGATTGTGCAATGACAGAGGCTGCTTGTGCTTAAATATTCGACTTATATCACTTGGATGTACGCCGGAATGCTTTGCTAGTTGGGTTTTATTCCAATTTTTATCCATCAAACACTGCTCTATTCTAAAACATAACGCATAATTCATTTATTCACCTTCTTTACTCTAGTCTTCTACCACTTTATCTAAGTTGCCGATAGGTTCATTGTATGAATATTTGATGTAATTATTAAATTGATATATTCCAGCAAATTTATTATTTTAATAAAAAAGAGAGCTCTATTTCGCTCTCCTACCAAACAGTGATTTACGGATATTATCCTTCATTCAACAGTTGTTTATATTTTATTTCCTGTTCAACATTGACATGATTTCTATAGCTCCAAAAAAGCAAAAGACAACGTTTAAGCATTTCCATATTTCCGATACTTCTTGCTGAATTAGCTACTTCTAGTAATTCATCCAATCCCTCTTTTGTTTGATTGTTTTTGCACAGAAACAAAGACCGTGCAAATCGAAAGCGCAAATAAGCTTGTTGCTTGAAGGAGTCATCACTCACGGATATTTCATCCATCACTGGTTTGTATCTGTTCAATAATATTTCGGCATCGTCTAATCGATTTAATTCTATATATGCCTCCAGTACCCTTGATAAACCAATATATAGATCCTCCCTATTTTCTAACCATAATAAATAATCATCTGCATACTCCAAATGATTATGATCCAATAAGGCAACTAACCTGTTTCCGCCTGCGATATCAGCAAAAAATTCGTTTACCTGTGCGTATTGTTCAGTAAGGCATAATACTTCCTCCAATGAACCACCGAGTCGTCTGAGAGCTAAACTCTTATATTGCAAAGCTCTTCCATAATATTCACCCTCTGTAACTATTCGCTCCAGCCTCTCGGCATAATACAACACTTCTCTCCATTGCTCACGTCGATAATGAAATGCGGTTATCCATAAATAGGCTTCCATTTTCACTTCCATAGGCATATATGCCAACTGTTCCAAAACATAGGATAAAGCTTTCTGTCCATCCTCCGACATTCTTAGAATATAAAACCGTCTAAAATAACTGATGGCCAGAGGCTCGGAAAAACGGTTAGGCATGGTTTCAATGAAAATTTCATAAAGGGGTAAAGCTTCCTGTTCATTTCCAGCTTTCAAAAGCATCTCCGCTGCCGAAAAGATATACATTAAGTTCTTATTTCGAATTGTTTTTGATGTTTCTTCTAATATGGTGTTTAAGATGGAATGGGTATGCTCCGCGTAACCTTTCTTTGCACAGTTATATAAGAATTGTATGGTTCTCCTTTTATCTAAATGCTGATTTTCGTTAAAGCATTCTTCTATATAATCTCCGTAAAAGAAAGCTTCTTCTAATCCAAGTGCTATCGTGATAGCATCAAGATTTTGTAAGGAAAGAGGTTGTTTGTGATTGAAAATCCTACTAATATCACTAAGATGAATGCCAGAATGTTTTGCTATATCTGTTTTCGTCAACTTTTTCTCTTCCATGTATTGATCAATTCTAAAAAATAAAGCTTGATTCATCTTTTTTACCCTCTTTTAACTAGAATACACTTTAGTAATATAGCTTTCGTATTTCAGCATTAAATTCTGTTCCTTTTTTATCTGCCTTTAAACAAATTTTTTATAAAAAAGGAAGGGATTCATTTCAATATGAATCCCTTCTTTTATAATTTCACTTGACATCATTTGGTTCTAGTTAGTGGTTATTTGGGTTAATATGCAAGCGTGAATTTAAAATCGAAATCTGAAATGTAAGGTAATTTAAAAACTCCTTTGCAACATGTGAATACTTACGTTTTCGAGAACGTATCCACCAAAACGTTTGTACCAGTGGATAATGCATTACAAACGGCTTGACTGTAACAAGACCTTGTGAAATATAAGGGTCGTCTAGTATAGAAATTTCAGGAATGAATGTGATTGTCAACCCTTCGGCTACACTTCTCCTCGTCATATCCAAATTATTCACCGTTATCAAAATATCCAAGGGTCCATACATTTCCATAAATTCATGAAGAAACTGGTTTGCACCATAATACCATGACACAGGATGGTTCAGAAGATCCTGAGGTGAAAGTTCTTTTTTATTCGCAAGTGGAGAGTTTTTGTTAACCATAACCATTAATGAAGAACTTAAGAGTTTTTCATTAATAAGTTCTGCATGACTCAATAGGTACTCGGATGTGGTACGAGTAGAAGTGATTCCGATATCAGTACTCCCCTCAAGAGTAGCATTGATAACATCTTGCTGAAGTCCTTCTATTATTTTGATCTTCACGTTTGGATAATCTTTTTTAAAAGCAGCTATCGTTTTAAGAATGATAGGTGACATATTGGGTACTACTGTAATATGAAGTTCTTCATTTTTCAAGGAAGCATGCATCCGGGCAGATTCTTTGAATTCTAGCAGTTTAATGATCGCCTCTTCCGCTTTTTCGATGATTTTATAACCTTCATCCGTCGGTACAGTTGCTGTCTTGGTTCTAGTAAATATTTTAATGCCTAGTTCATTTTCTAATTGGTTAATGGACTGGCTGATTCCAGATGGAGAAACATGAAGGTTTTTCGAAGCAATAGAAATTGATTTCGTTTTGGCGACCTCAACAATATAGGTAAGTTGTTCTAGATACATCAATATTCTCCTTTTGTTTTAAGCTCAACTTAAAAGATGCTTAATAATATTAATTTTACAGTAGTGGTACTTAAAAGTAAAATTTAATTGTTAATCGGAAACATGTCATAGTTAATAACCAAAATAAAAGGGGGAATCATTTTATGATGAAAAAAAGAAGTAAAAAGAAAAAGGCTGTTATTGCTGCATTTACTGTGATGGCGACGGCTGCAGTTTTAACAAGTGGAGGAATACCAAGTATCAATCATAACAATAGTTTTGCAAATGTTTTACATGCATCAGCTGAGACGTCGATCTTGACAGAAGATAAGTATAAAGAAGATTTGGCTTATAGCATTGGAATTCAGGCCTATGCCTATGGTATTCCACTTGTAGATTGGAAAGCAACATATCAAAAACAAACCAATTCAATAAATGGACCAACAACATTTAATCAGATTTATCATTTGAGAACTCTCGCAGATGATAAGAATAAACGGATTGTCAGTCCAAACAATGATACACTATATTCACCTGCTCCAATGGATTTTAGTAAAGGAAAAGGTGCCTACTATTTAGAGGTTCCAGATATGGGTGGCAGGTATTTTGTTGTTCAATTTATCGACATTTATGATAATACGTTTAAAAACATAACGATGGAAGAAGCAAAACATGGCGGAAAATACATGGTTGTTGGCCCTAACTGGAAAGGAAAAAAACCAAATGGAGTTCATTTGATTAAGGCACCGACGAACAATATTGTTATTGGCACCAGAATTTTAGTTAAAAATAATGAAGATCTTCCAGCCATTCATGCCCTTCAAGATCAGATAAAAATTTATCCAGTTGATCCAAAAGACAATAATGAAGTTTATTACCATGACGATTCTCCTAAAATCACCAATGACGATTATCAAGATGCAACGAAATATTTTACTTGGATGACAAAACTGATGCAGCAAAACTTACCACCTAAAGCGGATTCTGCAATATTACTATCCATGGAAAACATTGGAATCGACTTAAAACATGGCTTTCATCCCGAAAAATTAGATCCAGCTATACTGAGAGGTTTACAACGTGCAGTAAATGATGCACATGATATTGTTGTGAACTATCAATTTGATCATGGAATTAATACCAATGGATGGAATTACAGCTTACAAGGAGGGCAATTTGGACAAGATTATTTAATTCGCGCAGGTTTGTCTAAAAATTTCCTAGGATTAAACTTGCCAACAGAAACCATATATCCTACCACGATGGTAGATAGTGATGGCAACAAATTAGATTCCACAAATAAATATGTTTTGCATTTTGATAAAAACAATATACCTTCTATTATTAACAATGAAATAACAAAAGGATTCTGGTCACTTTCTATGTACGACAAAGACAGGTTCTTTACTACTAATGCTATCAATCGATTTTCAATTGGTGATCGAACAGAAGGATTGAAATTTAATCCTGATGGATCACTGGACATTTATATCCAAAAGGATGCTCCTATCGGGCATGAATCGAACTGGCTGCCAACACCACAGGATGGACCTTTCTCACTTCTTTTGAGATTATATAAACCGACTGAACTTGTTCAAGAAGGCAAATATGTAATTCCAGGAGTTAAAAAAGTACAGTAATTAATTTTGTGTATATAAACAAAAAGATCACTTTTACACCAATACTCGCAACATCTATTCCTATATTCAGCCATTAATACAAGCTAAACAACCTTCCAAATTCTCATTTCTGGAAGGCTTGTTTAGTATTAGGCTTCTTAGGAAAAATACATAATCTATATTCTAAATGTCTAAATGCTTTTTTTATTATTTTGCTCCAATTTTCTGTGGGAGCAGTCCCTAAACGTGAACGATCAAAAATTTGAACACCCAATTCTTGCTCTATATTACTAATTAACTTGCTTATCGCTGATTAGGAAACATATAGATTAATAGCCGCATCATTTATCGAGCCTGTTTTAGTCACTTCGAGGGCATATTCTAGCTGCTCAATATTCATGGTAAACTTCCCTTATTGTTTAATTATGGTAGATTATTAGTTATAATCGTAAAATCCTTTACCTGATTTTTTGCCCAACATCCCTGCTTCAACCATCCTCTTAAGTAGCGGGCACGGACGATATTTTGAATCTTTGAACCCCTCATATAAATTTTGTTTAATCATTTAAGATATGGTTTCCGATAATAATCCGCTGTATTTGGTTCGTTCCTTCGTAAATTTGAGTAATTTTTGCATCGCGCATCATTCTCTCAACAGGAAAATCTTTTAAATATCCATAGCCCCCCAATAACTGTACTGCATCAGTTGTTACCTTCATAGCTGTATCCGATGCAAAGCATTTTGCCATCGAGGAATAAGGAGCAACTCCCTTTTCGTTTCGATCAATCATGCTGGCGGCTTTATACACTAGTAATCTGGAGGATTCAATTTGCATTCTCATATCCGCTAACATGGCTTGTATCATTTGAAAGTTTGCAATCGGCTTACCAAATTGTTTACGATCTTTGACATAATCCACAGCGTAATCATAAGCTCCTCTTGCAATTCCTACCGCTTGTGACCCCACTACTGGTCTCGTTTCATTAAACACATTCATTAAAATTTTAAATCCTTCACCTTCAGAACCAAGCATGTTATGTTTAGAAACCCTTACATCCTCCAAAAATACCTCTCTTGTTGTAGAGCCGCGAATGCCCATTTTATCTTCTTTCTTCCCAAATGTAAGACCGGGCGTCCCTTTTTCTACGAGAAACAATGAAATTCCTTTCGTTCTATCTTCAGAGGTTCGTGTCACAAACACATAAATCTCAGAATCTCCTGCATTGGTAATAAAGACTTTTTGACCATTCAAGATATAATCATCACCATACTTTTTCGCAGTAGTTGCCGCACTGGCTACATCTGATCCTGCACTTGGTTCCGTAATACCGAATGATCCTAATACATCCCCTTTGGCAAGTGGTGTTACATATCGTTTCTTTTGCTCCTCTGTTCCTGCAAGTAAAAATGGGGCTATCGCTAATGCTTGTGTGGACAAGGCAACAGATGTAGATGCACAGGCAGCTGCGATTTCCTCGATTACGGCTACATGGCTGATCATATCCCCTCCGGCACCGCCATATTCCTCCGGTACATGTACGCCAAACAAGCCGTTTTGTGCCATTAAGCGAATATTACTCCATGGCATTTCACCCAACTGATCCACTTCAGCAGCTTTTGGCTCAATCTGTTCTTTTGCTATTTTTCTAGCCACCTGCTGCATCATTTGCTGCTCTTCCAATAGATTCATAATATCCTCTCCTTTGATACGATTAATGAAACATTGTCCTCTCAAGCTAGATCAACTAGTCCGTGATTAAACAGCTTCTACCATTATTAAGACCCCTTTTCCCCTGCCGATACATTCATGTGACTCTTTTTGAAGACGAGCTTGCAATGACTTAGCTTTGGATAGGTCCAATGTTACAATGGCAATATGGTCTCCTTTTAATAATGATTATGCAAGTTGCGTGCCAAATAGAAATCTACAAATAATTTATGATTTTTCATTGCAGAAAAAAAAAACGGTGCAATTATGCACCATTTTCCACCTTTTTCAAACAAGATTTATTCCGGATTATATTTTTCATTTTTGCATAGAGCCACGGTCTACTAATTCGGGATTTTCCTTAGAGATGAATCCCTTTTTTGTTTATTTTCATAATTTAACTTGCTATGGGAAGGGTAATCTCTATTAGAGTTCCTTCGTTTACTTTACTATGATAGGTAATTTTGCCATTGTGCTGCTTTATTATTTTATGACAGACCATTAACCCTAGTCCTGTTCCTTTTTCTTTTAAGGTGTAAAAAGGCTCTCCTAAACGTGGAATCAATTCTTCAGGTATCCCGCATCCTCGATCTTGAAACGAAATAATACACTTACTATTAGAAGAATTTCTAAGGGATATATCTATCTCGCCACCCTCATCCATTGCTTCTATTGCGTTCTTTAGAATATTTAGAAATACTTGACGTAATTGGTTCTTTTCACAAGTAATATAAATAGAAGATTGTTCTACCACAAATTTAAATCGAATATCATTCATACGGAATTGTGGGGCAAATAATTCGAGCGTATTTTCAATTAATTCTTTTACATTTATACGGTGGAATTGGATTGCTTGGGGTTTCCCCAAAGATAGAAGTTCACTTGTAATGGATTCAATTCGTTCAAGCTCAGATAGGAGCAAATCACTATAATCTACAGAATAGTTTTCTAACTTATATAGTTGAACAAACCCCTTTATAGTCGTGAGAGGATTTCTGATTTCATGTGCTACGCCTGCAGCTAATTCACCAACAATCGATAATTTTTCCGATTGCAAAAGCATTTCTTCTGATTTTTTACGTTCCGATATATCTCGGCTAATTACGACTATGTGTTTGATTAAACCATTTTCTCTCCTGACAGGCATACAACGGGACTCCATTTCCATCCAATTCCCTTTTTTGTGTTTGATACGAAACTCAAATGATAGCGATTTTTCATTTTGAAACATCTCAATCACCGCAAATTGAATCATTCCATAATCGTCAGGATGAATGATTGCAGAAAAGGCTATCCCTTCGAGTTCAAAATCTTTATAGCCTAAAACAACCTGATGCGAAGGCGAGAAATACCGGATAGAAGACTCTTTATCAATCACCACTATTAGGTCTAATGTATTCTCGGCTATTAATCGGTATTTTGCTTCACTTTCCTCTACCCTTTTATACATGCATGCCAGCTTATTATTGATTCTATACATCTTGACATATGACTCAATTAGAAATGTAGCAATGACAACTGCTAACACGACAAATAGTAAATACTCAAGTTCGAACAAAGGATGATCAATTAACTTGTATAAAATGGAACAAAATAAAAGATAGAGATACACATAAGTAACGGATAGAAGCAAAGCTCTCTTAACTGAAGTAAGTCGTGAAAAATAAAAATGCAAAATTGAAAAACATATCATAACGACGGTCCAACCTAAAATGGCCCCTTGCCATTCGCTCATAAAATACAGTCTTCCCAGCAAAGCAAGTCCCCCTGTAATTAAACCCGCTACAGGACCAAGATACGCAAAAACCAGAATGACAGATGCAAAAAGTAAATCGAAGGAATACCCAAGTTGGTTTATCGATAATACAACAAGGACCCCAGTAAAAATTCCTGCATATAAACCAACCCAGAGGCGGACCTTTTTAACTGGTTTATAATTGAAAAAAGAATGGATAACTAAGGGAATAATAACAAATATTGAAAAAACTGAGAGATTAACGATGGATTTTAATATGATCAACCTAAATCCCGCCTATACAGTTACGATTATTATTCATTACGTAAATTATTTGAAGGCATTCCTCTTATGATGGGGAGGAATGCCTTACTGATGAATTCATTATTTAAGAGTTTACTAGTTTTTTGAACTCTTCTGTTAGTAGTGGAACTACCTCGAATAAATCACCCACAATGCCATAATCAGCAATCTGGAAGATTGGGGCTTCAGGGTCTTTGTTAATCGCTACGACAATCTTTGAGTTTGACATCCCAGCTAAATGCTGAATCGCACCCGAAATTCCACATGCAATATACAAATCAGGTGTGACAACCTTTCCCGTTTGTCCGATTTGTAAAGAGTAATCACAATACTCCGCATCACATGCACCGCGCGATGCACCAACTGCACCACCCAGAACCTCTGCAAGTTCCTGCAGCGGCTTAAAACCATCTGCCGATTTGACTCCACGTCCGCCTGAGATAACAATTTTTGCTTCTGAAAGATCCACTCCGCCCACAGCTTTTCGAACCACTTCTCTTACAACCGTACGAATGTCATTGATTTCAACATTAAACCGCACAATTTCAATGGTACTGAATGCTTCCTCAACAGGAATATTATTCGGTCGTACCGTCGCGAAAGGAATTCCAGAAACTGTTTTCTTTTTCTCAAACGCTTTTCCTGAATAGATTGGCCGGGTAAAAATAACGTCGTTATTTTCAACCTCAACATCCACGACATCGGAAACAAGGCCAAGCCCAAAACGGGCGGCAATGCGTGGTGCAAGATCTTTCCCGATTACCGTATGAGGAAATAGGATTGCTTCTGGATCGACATGTTCAATAACTTGGCGCATTGCTTGAGAGTACGCATCCGTTGTGTATACATCCAATTTTTCGTTGCCAATGATATATACTTTATTTGCACCATGTTTTCCTAAAATATTGGCATAATGAGTGGCATCGCTGCCAATCGCAACCGCTATAATTTCCCCACCTTCTGCGATGAGCTTTGCTGCAGTCAATGCTTCAAGGGAAACACCTCTTAAATTTCCAGCTTTAGCTTCTGTCAATACAAGTACTTTTCTCATATTCCTTCGTCCTCCTAGATTGTTAGATTACCCTTGCTTCACTGCGAAGAAATGATGCCAGTTCCGATACTTGATCTTTGATATCCCCGTTCAAGATACGGCCTGCTTCCTTTTTCTTAGGAAAAAACGTTGCAGTGACCGTTGTTTTTGTTTCTGCTTCATCTTCAAGATCTAAATCATCTAACTCTAAACGCTCGATTGGCTTTTTCTTCGCTTTCATAATCCCAGGCAGGGAAGGGTAACGCGGTTCATTCAATCCCTGTTGTGCAGTTATCAAAACTGGAAGGGAAACTTGGATTACCTCTTTATCCCCTTCAACATCACGTTCGATTATCGCTTCATTGCCATCAATGTCCAGCTTAGTAATCGTCGTTACTTGTGCAATGTCTAGTTCCTCAGCAAGACGTGGCCCAATTTGCCCAGAACCATAATCTACTGCTACATTTCCGCCTAGGATGATGTCAAATTCCCGCCCTTTTATAACCGCAGCTAGAATTTTAGCTGTAATATATTCATCAAGGTTCAAATCTTCACTGTCAACAATCACCGCATTATCTGCCCCCATAGCAAGCGCCGTACGCAGCGCATTTTCCGCGCGTTCCGGTCCGACTGTGATAACGGTTACATTTCCATCATGGACATCCCGCAATTTAATCGCCTCTTCAATCGCATATTCATCATAAGGATTGATGATGAAGTTTACCCCCTCTTCACTAATTGCATTGTTCTGTAACACAATTTTCTCTTCCGTATCGAAAGTTTGTTTCATCAAGACTAAAATGTTCATATTACGATCCCCTTTTCCCTTTTTCATTTCAATCGTACAGCTTTGCCATACTCTCTGGTTCTTCCAACAAAGTATTATGAAAAAAACGTTTCCCTGATTTCAAGGCTTTACCTAACTGGGAAAATATTAAATTTTCTATTTCCAATCCATCACTCATTATTATAGAACCTCGAATCGTACGGTCAACTAGTCCAATTTTTTTAGCATCGTTTCCTGCTATAATTTGGCCAATTTGTGATACTTCTTGTGATTTTGCCGTTCCAATCAAATTAATCAAAGCGGCTTTCGTAAAATTTGTCGGTTTCGTTCTATTCGTAAATCCGAACCTGGCAGACTTTGTTGCAATACGATAATCACAAGCAAGTGCTAGCTCGAAACCTGCTCCAGTTGCATATCCAGATACAATCGCAATTGTTGGATATGTTTGTGAAGTCAATTTTTCAATAACATCTGATAATAGTTTATTACTAGTTCTAACTTCATCCTTGTCTTCTGCTGTTCTTCCCACAGTACTTGTAGAAAATACGATCTCTAGAGAGCTCATAACTACCAATACTTTAATATTTTTTTCCTCGTCAATCTCGTTAAGACAGTGAAGGAAATCGCTGAGAAAGTATAGACTTACGTCGTTTGTAGGAGGATTACAAAATCGTATAATAGCAATATTCCCTTGTAATTCCCAATTTACTGTACGCTCCATTGTAATACTCCAAACTCTTTTCAAATTTCTCATAAGCTCATTAAAAATATTTTGATATTATTAATCTTAGCTTCTCATAATACTCTAGTAAATTAACCGTTTTTTAATGTATGTTTACTATTTTTTAATTTGCTCTTTAAAGAAAAAACACCATCCTTATCTAGATGGTGTCTCCACTGAAGTTGCAACTTCTAAAAGCCAGTTGCAATAGAATCCCTAAATTAATAGGAAATACTTTTTACAACTGGCTTATATTCTTATTCTGCTCTAATCTTTTGTTCATGTTGTTTCATAATAATCCCACGTTATTGTGCTGTATAACCACCATCTACAACAAGATTGGCGCCAACCATAAAGGATGAATCTTCACTTGCCAAGAACAATATGGTACTGGCAATTTCTTCTGCACGTCCTAACCGTCCGATTGGATGGGCTGATATCAACAATGACCGTTTTTCCTCATCAGCACTGCTTAAGATAGGAGTGTCAACAAAACCTGGGCATACCGCATTAACACGAATCCCTTCTTTCGCGTAAGTAACTCCCAGCGATCGGGTTAAGTTCGTTACACCAGCTTTAGCTGCAGTGTAAGGAAACAGATTTGTCTTGCCAACGTGTCCCATAATGGAAGAAACATTTACGATCGTACCGCCTGTACCTTGATTCTGCATTTGGGTAATGCCATATTTGTTGCTCAGGAAAACTCCTGTTAGGTTTATATCGAGCATTTGCTGCCAACGGTCAATGGTGACTTCATGAATAAGTGCAGCAGGATGGCCAATTCCAGCATTTGCTACCATAATATCGAGCTTGCCAAAATGTTTCACTGTTTCTTCGACCAAGTTTTTTATTTCCACTTCTTTTGAAACATCCGTTTTTACGAAGATTACTTCTCCACCTATTTTTGTCAATTCTTGAGCAGTATTCTCAGCTTGATTTGAAACATCTGCAATGACAACTTTAGCCCCATTTTCTATGAAAAGCTGTGCAGTTGCTTTTCCTATACCTGTTGCACCGCCTGTAATGACTGCGACTTTTCCAGAAAGTTTCATATTTTTTTACTCCTTTTTACCTGCTTACTCATTATGTTTGGATCTTTTAACCATTAAGTGTTAACGTGCTGAGGAACCACCATCGATAATCATTTCAGTACCTGTAATAAAACTTGATTCATCCGAGCCTAGGAAAACAACTAGATTGGCGATATCTTCTGGCGTACCCACCCTTTTTAATGGGATTGTATTAGCAATTTTCTGTGTAGAAACATTAAGACCTGAAGCTACTTCATTTCCCATAGACGTCTCAATGACACCAGGATGGATGGAATTTACCCGAACTTGGTCTTGTGCCACTTCCATAGCCAAGTCTTTAGTCAACATTCGGACTGCACCTTTACTTGCACCGTAAAGGGTATGATTTGCGCTCGCTTTTATTCCAGCTAAAGAGGAAGCATTAATAATCGATCCACAATTTTGCCCGCGCATCACTGGAACCACATGTTTCATCCCAAGGAATACCCCCGTAACATTGACACCCATAACCAGATTCCACTCTTCGATTGAATAGTCCACAACTGGTTTTGTGCTATAAATTCCGGCATTGTTGAACAAAATATCAATACGGTCGAAATGTTCCTTCGTTTGATTGACTACTTGAATCCAATCCTCTTCAAGTTGAACATTTTGTTTAATGAATACAACATTTACGCTTATTTCTTTCATTTCAATTAATGTCTTTTCCCCAGCTTCTGTATTTAAATCTGTAAATACGACATTTGCACCTTGTTCCAAAAGTTTCTTTACTGTAGCCTTACCGATTCCATTCGCTCCACCAGTAACAATCGCAGTTTTTCCAAGAAGTCTCACTCTCAACAGCTCCTTCATCAGTATGATTCCATTGCAACCGAATTCATTTTACCATTGACTTTCATATAAGTATAATTAATATAAATTAATGTAAGTTAAGCAATACTAATATAAAGAAAGTGGTGTAATATGAACATCGAACAACTGCAATATATTGTTGAAGTTGCAAGAACTAAATCTCTGTCTGCAGCTTCTGAAAATCTTCACGTTACCCAATCGGCGATCAGCCAGGCTATTTCCAATATGGAAACGGAATTGAATATTAAATTATTTAGTCGTTCCCGGCATGGGACTTTGCCTACGGCTGAAGGAAAGAAAATAATTAAAAAGGCGATGGAAATTGTCATTAAGCTTCAGGAAATCAAGGAAGAAGCACAAGACCAATGGGAAATACAGAATAGTGAATTACGAATAGTGACCATCCCAGTTGGAATGATCACTTTAGTGAAAACAGTATCTAGCTTAAAAAAAGACTCTGTGAAAACAAACTTTCAACTATCTGAAAAACGATCCAAGGATATTTTGAAGGAAATTAAAGAAAATAAAGCAGATCTTGGTTTAATTGCGATAAATAAAAATATTAAAATTGATGATGAATTAGTATTTGAACCCATTTGGAGGGGAAAGATTGTCGTAGGAGTTGGCAAGGATTCTCCTTTGGCACCCAAGAAAAATATTTTACCAACTGAATTAGTAAATTACCCAATTGTATTGTATAACGAAGACTATGTACACGAATTCATCGATCACTTCACGGAAAAGTTCGGTCCTATAAACAAGATGTTTACGAGTAATAATGCTACTGCAGTTCTAGGTGCTTTATTGGAGGGGTTAGCAATAACCGTAGGATATGATTTTTCATTTATAAATAACCCCTTCGTTTCAAATGGTACCCTGGTAATGCTGGAAATTAATCAGTTCGAGCAAGACCCATTATTGCTTGGCTGGGTACGATCTAAGGATAATAAGGTCTCTGGAATCTCCAAACAATTTATCAACCGGTTTAACCAAGCATTTCAAGTTGGTAATCTGTAACCTCCCTGGTATCAAGGAAAAAATAAACGATTTTCCATTTATGGAATTAATAAAAAGCTGCACAATCACTGTGCAGCTTCATTTAGTCAATCCACTCAGTATTCTGATAAATGGGATATTATTATCAACTAATCTTTGCTTCCATAGGGTGCTTTTTTAAAAAATTAATCAATGCTTGATTAAATTCTTTAGCCACTTCAACTTTAGCCAGATGACCCGCTCTTTTTAATATAACCAATTCGGAGTTTGGAATTTGCCGATGCATATAAATCGGGATCATTAATGGAATGATGGAATCATAGCGAGCGCATAACACCAGAGTAGGGACATTTATTTTTGCTAATAAAGAACGGTTATCCACTTCTACAATAGTATCAATTGCTTTAGCCGTTCCCTCAGGATTTGGTTTTAAACATTTTTCAATATTCTCGAAATTCTCCTGGCTCCAAGAATAAAAACAGCGTCTGGCATTGTAGGTTTGTCTTAGTTTAGGTGACAGGATGCGTGATCGCATTTTTGTAAATTCACCAATTAATTTGCCTAGTCCATTAAAAAAATAAGGCGTGGAACATGCAAATACAATGGATCTACATTTTTCTGGAGCCTGTCGATAAATTTCTTGTGCGACAATTCCTCCCATGGAATATCCACAAAAATGTGCGCTTTCAATATTAAGCGTGTCTAATAAGGTAATAACATCCCTTGCAAAATTTTCAATTGAAATTCCTTCCAATGTGGAATTTTCACCATGTCCTCTTTGATCGGGAATAATCAAATCATACTGTTTAGACAATTCAAATTGTTTGAACCATCCTTCTTTGCATTCGGATAATCCGTGAAGAAGTACTAATGGTTCACCACTACCCATACGTAAAAATGGCATTTTCTTACTTACAGCCTTTGCTTTTTTCATCTTTTTGCCTCCTTTTATGAATAGGTTGTGTTCTCCTACTTAGGATTTAAGTTATTACACTGAACTTCTATGTGTAAAATACATATAAAAGAAATAACGAATTGATCAAATGAAATTTAATAACCACTATCACAAAATATTTTTATATAGTAGGTTTACCTGCTACATATAATATTTGACCAGTTACATAGGAAGCTTCGTCTGAACATAAAAATGCAGCTGCGTTCGCAATATCTTCAGGTCTGCCAACCCGCTTAATTGCAAAATCTTTCATCGATATTTCAATTAATTGCTCTAATGTCATACCTATTCTTTCGGCAGTAGCTTTGGTCATTTCTGTTTCAATAAATCCGGGTGCAATCGCATTTACATTTATTCCGAATGGTCCAAGCTCTATTGACATTGTCCTTGTCATCCCCTGTAAACCAGCTTTTGCAGTAGAATAATTGACTTGACCTCTATTTCCGAGAGCAGAAGTAGAAGATACGTTAATAATTTTTCCATATGTTTGTGGAACCATATATTTTTGAGCTTCCCGTGAGCATAGAAATGCTCCTTTTAAATGAATATCAATAACCGTATCCCAATCATTTTCTGTCATTTTAAACAATAAATTATCACGAATGACACCCGCATTATTAACCAAAATATCCACTTTCCCAAAATGTTCAATCACATTTTGGAAAGCTGTTTCAACTTCTTTCGGATTGGAAACATCACATGTTAAAGCAACAGCGGAACCGCCATTTTGATTGATTTGATAGGCTAGATCTTGAGCTCCAGAAATATTTACATCAAATAGCGCAACCTTTGCTCCTTCACATACAAACTTGCTGGCAATGGCAGCCCCAATCCCACGCGCAGCTCCAGTCACAATAGCTACTTTATTATCTAAATGACCCATTCTATTACCACCTTTTTCATTTTCGAGTTTTGTAGTTTAATAATTTACATCGGCGTAAATAAACATTAACTTTTCTATGTTTATTTACGCCTTTCTTTTTCTGAAAAGAATTTTACTTAATAAAAGTGTAAAGTTTATTCTTTGAATGTAATGGTTTTAATTTCATCTCGTAACTTATACTTCAACACTTTGCCTGATGCATTTCTAGGTATTTCTTTGTATTCAAAAATCAGACGCGGCACTTTATATCCTGCTAATTCACTCCGAAGAAATGAAATCAGTTCTTCATGATCCAGCTTTGTACTGTTCTTTGGAACGACAACGGCAGCGACTTTTTCTCCCCAAACTTCATCTGGTACCCCAATGACAGCAGCCTCTAAAATAGATGGATGTTTATAGAGTGCATGTTCAACCTCCGTTGAATAGACATTCTCGCCGCCACTTATGATCATATCCTTTTTACGGTCAACCAGAGTGATATATCCATCTTCATCAATGGTTGCAAGATCTCCAGTATATAACCATCCGTTTCTTAGTGTCTTAAATGTCTCTTCAGGCTTTTTATAATACTCTTTCATAATTGATTCACAACGGAGAATTAATTCACCAATTTCTCCAGGCTT
The DNA here is from genome assembly GCF_050468025.1 of Neobacillus sp. NRS-1170. Taxonomy (NCBI): domain Bacteria; kingdom Bacillati; phylum Bacillota; class Bacilli; order Caryophanales; family Bacillaceae; genus Neobacillus; species Neobacillus sp. NRS-1170. Next base: position 27,026 of record NZ_JBITPF010000005.1, read on the forward strand.
AATCTGTTCTCCAAAATCATTAACGACAAGTGCCTCATCATTTTGATGAGCCTTACCACTCGTTCCAAGCTTTTCTTTATGATCCGATGGCAAGAGAGCTATCCCGCCTGGCCCCCCTTCCGTTAAGCCACAAAGATTATAAAACTGATCTGTACCGAACATATCTATAGCCTTATCGATTAGAGCAACTGGCATTGGAGCCGCTCCATAGCAGCAGCGTGTTACTGAAGTTAAATCATTTTTCTCTCGCTCACTAACCTGTAAGAGAAAGTTGTACATGGTTGGAACACCAAAAAAAAGACTAATTTTGTATTTATCAATTGCTTTTAACACTTCCACAGGCTCAAATGTTTCATGTACAACTTGTGTACATCCCATAAATGTACTAGGAATCATAAACACATTTAATTGTCCCGAATGAAAGAGTGGCGCAAGATGCAAGAGGTTATCCCCAGATTGGAGTTTATACATAATTATCTGCCTAAATGCCACATGCAGGACACGATGATGGTCTAACAACACTCCTTTTGGAAGCCCTGTTGTTCCGGAAGTATATAAGATTTCTGCATCGTCCCATTCATCGACCTGAACAGATGGATTGGATTCGTTGTCTGTGATTATTTCATCCAATCTCTTTTGACCTGGTGCTGTCCGAATTCCAACGGAAATGGCAGCCGTAATTTTCTTATTTCCTTCCGTCGCTTTATAAATCGTCTCGTCATATTCTTCATCAAAAAATACCATCGATGAATCGGAATCATCTAATATATATCCGATTTCTTTAGATGTCAGGCGAAAATTAACCGGTACAGCGACTGCGCCTACTTTCAAGATGGCATAAAAGACGAAAATATACATATCGGAATTCTTCATCATTAACGCGACTTTATCGCCTTTTTTCACACCTTCATAAAGTAAGCCATTTGCTATACGATTCACTTCACAATTAAAACGATCATACGAATAACTTTTGTCTCTAAAGTAAATGGCTATTTTATCAGGAATACAACGTGCATGTCTTGCTAATGTCGACCCGATATCCATACAAACAGAATCCTCCTATTCACACCATTTATTCTTTTTAAAATTTACTTTTGTTCTATCTTCTGAAGATCTTCATCTTTTAATTGCCTGCGCAAAATTTTTCCGACTGGTGTTTTTGGAAGTGAGTCCCGGAATTCAATGATGCGTGGAATTTTATATTTAGTCAGACGCTCTCTGCACCAGGATTGGATTTCCTCTGCCGTAAGAGTGCTTCCTTTTTTTAGAACGATGGCCGCTTTTATGGTTTCGATCCGGTACGGGTCCGGAATTCCATAAACACAAGCCTCCAATACTGAGGGATGCTGATAAATGACTTCCTCCACTTCCACGGGGTAAACATTAAAACCACCGGTAATGATCATGTCTTTTTTTCTGCCGACAATATAGAAGTAGCCCTCATTGTCCATGTTTCCGATATCACCTGTAAATAGCCAACCATCACGAATAGTATTTTCTGTCTCCTCTTGGTTTTTCCAGTATCCTTTCATTACTTGAGGACCTTTAACGATAATCTCACCTGGTTCACCAATTGGCATTTCCACCGTACCCGTAGCTATATCAACAATTTTCATGTCTGTATTTGACAAAGGAATTCCTATACTTCCAGCTTTTCTTTTGCCATTTACCGGATTTCTGGTAACTCCAATTGTTGCTTCTGATAATCCATACCCTTCTATTATTGGTACTCCCGTTTTTTCTTCAAACTTTTTCAGCATTTCAACTGGTACAGGAGCTGCACCGCAAATACATAATTTAAAGCAGGTTAAGTCATTTTCATTTAAATCTGGATGATTAAGTAAAGCTATATACATGGTTGGTGAGCCCATAAAAAGAGTCGGACGATGTGTACGGATCATTTCTAAAATGTAATCTAACTCAAATTTTTCAACCGTAACAAAACGCGCTCCAATAAAAATCGATTGTACTAATGTAAACAGCCCTAGGCCATGATAGAGTGGGGCGATACCTAACTGGCAGTGATCACTATCCTTAAATACAGGTTTACTTGTTTCACTTGCTTGATAAAGGGCAGCTGCCATATTGGATTGTGTTATCATAACTCCTTTTGGAAAGCCAGTGGTTCCACCTGTGAACGTGATAATGGCAACATCATCAGATTGGATGTCTGCCTTTAATGGTATAGTAGTCTCATTGGCTAACCAATAATGTAAATTGTCTTCCTCTTTTACCTCAACATTTGCAGAAATAAATGTCACTTGATCCACTAATCCGATTTTCTCAAGCTTTTCCTTTTCCTCTCGGAAACTAATTAATCCGACTGCTTCCGAATTTCGGAGGATATGATCTAATTCAGCAGGCTGAAAATAAGGATTAACTTGAACAACCACTCCGCCTAACCGTTGAATGGCAAAAAAAGATAGAACATATTCCATACAATTGGGTAACATGATCGCAATTCGATCACCTTTTCGAAAGCCTCTTTTATTAAGCGCTGCTGCTATACGCTCACAAGCATTCTTCAAATTCAAATTGGAAAGTTTTCTTTCTCCATCAATGATAGCAATTTTAGAAGGATTCTTTAGTGCTGCCTGTTCCAGTATTTCTACTATCGTTAATGATGGTATTTCAATTTGATATGAAACCTCGTTTGGATAACTTGCAAGCCAAGGCTGATTCAAAGTACCACTCCTATTCGTAATAAAGTTCATCTAACTGATTATCTAAAGGAAGGAAATATCTACAAGGAATTTTGATGTGGGGTTCATTGATGATTAATAATAGTAACGATTACAATCCAAGATTTTTTGCGATGATGTTTTTCATTATTTCATTGGAACCAGCATATATCGGCATCACTGCGACGTCACGATATTGACGTGCAATGTCATACTCTTCCATATATCCGTAACCTCCATGAAGCTGCAGGCAGCGAACAGACATTTTTCTAGCCATATCTGTGACCCACCATTTTGCCATGGAAGCTTGATTGACGACTTCCTCTCCCCTCATATGCCGATTGGCGAGATCATCCAAAAAAGTCTGTGCTAACGACAATTCAGTTGCCATTTCTGCAATTTCAAATTGAGTATTTTGGAAAGAACTCACTGGCTTTCCGAATGCATGTCTTTCCTTAACATAGGCAATCGTCGACTTTAACATTTCTTCAGATATCGTTAAGGCTGCAAAAGCACACATGACTCTCTCCTGTTGCAATTTATCCATTAGGATGTAGAAACCATTGCCTTCTTCACCCAGTAGATTGAAAACAGGTACACGAGCATCCTCAAATATAAGTTCAGTGGTGTCAGAAGAATGGCTGCCTAATTTTTTCAATTTACGGCCACGTGAAAAACCTGGAGTATCCCCATCGACCATAATAATGCTAATTCCTTTACGTGCTGGAATTGCCTTTGGATCAGTTTTGACCACAACGAATATTAAATCCGCATTAATACCATTCGTGATAAACGTTTTTTGACCATTAATAATATAATGGTCCCCCTCACGTCTCGCTGTGGTGCTAATACTGGACAAATCAGAACCCGTTCCCGGCTCCGTCATGGCAACAGCTGTAAAAATATCTCCATTGACACACCCTGGTAAATATTTTTTCTTTTGTTCTTCTGTTCCGTATTTTTCAAGATAAGGAACAGTAATCGAGCTGTGAAGACTTGCACCGCCAGGACCAGCTCCGACGCGGTGAAGCTCATCTGAAAGGATTAGATTAAAGGCAAAATCAAGCCCCAGCCCTCCGTATTCAGGATCTACTTGTGGACAGAGAAAGCCTTTTTCACCCAGTTTCTTGAAGAAATCCCGAGGTGTGAAACTATTTTCTTCCCATTCCTTAAAATAAGGGATAGCCTCCTTTTCCATAAATTTGCGAAGAGAAGTACGAAACATTTCATGTTCAATAGAATAGTAAGGTTTTTCCTTTTTAAATAAGTCAAATGAGGCTGCTTTTGTAAGGGTCATTACCTATTTCCTCCTTCATAAATGAATAGAATATTAGAAAATATAGTTAAATGAATACTATTGTTTCAAAAAAGACTATTCAAAAGAAAATGTTTGAAAAAAACATAGACAGTTAAATATTTTTTCATATTCATTTTTTATGCCTTGAAGGAAGTGTTGCCTCAAAGGAACCTGCAACTTTTACCTCTCCTGTATTATTCATTGCAAGGACTTCACCAACGACTTTATTACCTTCTTTTTTCTCAATGATTTTCCCAGTTATTTGCACTTCTTCTCCTGGTAATGTCATTTTCCGGAAACGAACGGAAACTTTATTTACGTATTTCCTTGGTATCCACGTAGTTATTCCTTGTGACGCCATCCCCATTATCAGCATACCGTGAGCGATTATACCTGTTCCCGCCTGTTCTGCAGCCGCCTCTACCGTATGTAGTGGATTAAAATCCCCAGATGCTCCTGAGAATTTAACAAGCTGAACTCGCGTTATAGGGGATTTATTAATGGTTTCAAATGAATATCCTTCATGTACATCTTCAAAAAACAAAATTTGATTCCCCCTCTCGAATGGATTGTTAATGACGGTGAATGATTGTAGATCTTGATATAGCTACCAAATGACTATCTTGATTGGTAAAATGGTTTTCTTGTGTTATGAGGTCCATCCCACCTGTAGCACCACTCTTAGTTTCAACATGAGTAATTTTCCCTGTGACAGTTAGTTGGTCGCCAGCATAAATGCCACCCAGGTATTCATACTCTTGTTCACCATGTAAAATTTTCACCGGATTTAACTTTAATTTTTCAAATTTTTCTTCAAAACCAGTTTCGCTGCCAATTAATTCGATCACTTGCAAAAAGGTTAAAGGTACTGGAATTCCTTTATATCCGGCATTTTGTGCTGATTCAAGGCTGCGATAAATAGGATTTTCATCCCCAATAGCCTTTGCCAATTCAATAATCTTTCCTTTTTCAACTCCAAAACTAAATAGTTTAAATTCCATTCCAATTAATTCCTTGACGTTTGACAAAGCCTCACCTCTTTATTTGTAATCAACTAGAGTAAGAGATATTGAATTGTGTTTCTATTACCTCCTTCAAAATTCTATATGCAAGTTGAATGCCAATTTAATTAATCCGTAAATTTCCTTATTTAATAGTCTTTTCGATAGTATTTATTGATTTCCACATAGAAAATGGTGTTGAATTGCACCAAATTCGGTGCAAATTTTCACAAAAAAACGGGGCAGCAATTGCACCGTTAATAATCCTTACCTTCTTTCGGAATTTGAATTCCGAGTTTATTCATTTTTCGCAGCAATGTTGTATGATCAATTTCCAATTGCTTCGCAGCCTGTCGAATACTTTTGGATTTTGAAAGTGAGAACGTAATGATTTGTCTTTCAGCCTCTTCTACTTGCTTTTTAAGTGGAACAATCATTTCGATTGAAATTTGAGTAGAACTTTTATATATTTCTTTGGGGAGCATATCCGCTTCGATATAATCTCCGTCTGACATTATTACCATACGTTCAATGATATTTTCTAACTGACGAACATTTCCTGGCCAGGTATATTGTTTAAGAGTTTTACATGTTTCCTCTGTGAAACATATCAGCCTATTATATTTTTGATTAAACGCCTTAAGAAAATGACGTGCCAAAGGAAGAATATCCTCTTTTCGTTCTCGAAGAGGAGGGATTGTTAGGGGAACAACATTAATTCGATAAAATAAATCTTCTCGAAATTGACCTGCTGAAACCATTTCTTCCAGGTTTCTGTTAGTTGCAGCAATGAATCGGATGTCTAATTTTTTTGATGACGTTCCCCCAACCCGTCGTATTTCTTTTGTTTGAATAACTCGTAATAATTTGACTTGTAAATGAAGTGGTAACTCCCCAATTTCATCCAGTAAAATAGTACCTTTATCCGCAAGCTCTAAGAGCCCTGCTTTTTTAGTTTCTGCTCCTGTAAACGCTCCTTTCTCATATCCAAACAATTCTGCTTCCATAAGACTTTCTGGTATCGCACCACAGTTAATTTGGATAAAAGCATGTTGGGACCGTGTACTTAAATTATGTATATGATTGGCAATTACTTCTTTACCGGTCCCGGACTCCCCCGTAATAAGTACACAAGCCTCCGTAATGGCGATTTTCCTGACTACTTCTTGAATATTTTTCATTTTAGCACTCGAAGCTATCCAAACATCCAGCTTTTTCCACCACCTTTTACGCTTGCCGTTATTCCATATTTCGATAATCTACTAAATTTTTAATAAAAAAAGCTGACCCAAAAATTTATAGGGATCAACTTTTCCAATACTTCTTAATCTAAAGGGCTTAAAACTATGAGCGTTCACATAGCCATTTATCAGCTAAACTGGCTAGCTTGCCAGATAAAGCCAAACTGACGTGTCCAGCTTCAACAACTTGGAATGTTTTATCTTCACTTGAAACTAGGTCCATTATCGGCCGGCTTTGTTCTTCCAAAACTAGGGTGTCATTTTTTGAGGAAATCGCTAATAAGTTTGCTTTAATATTTCCTAAATCGGCTTTTTTACCACGAACTGTAAACTCACCTTTGACAACCTTATTTTCTTTTAAAATATCATTAAATATTTGTCGTAACGTTTCACCTGTAAATGGCACTTGATCTTTCAACCATTGATCCATACGACCCCATTTCTCTACAAAACGGTTATCATACGAACGGGTTAATAAGTTAACATAGGGACTCAAGTTAACTGGTGCATTTAAAGCTCGGAACGCAGCTTGAATGTATTGTGAAGGAACTAGACCGTAAACATCTAAAAAGCGATCCATATTAAATTCACCATTTTTCAGTCCTTCCATCCACTTGTCAGGAAGAATATTTACGCTCCAATCAATTGGAATGGTAGCAACTACAAGATTTTTAATCGGTTCTTCAGCTATAGCAGTATAAATAGCTGCTAAGACACCTCCAAGACAATAACCTATTAGAGAAATTTCCTTCGCAGCTGAATGTCTAAGAGCCCGCCTGACACCCTTTTTAATATAATCGTCTATATAATCTTCTAAATTCATCTCTTTATCTTCGTACCCTTGGATACCCCAGTCTAATAAATAGACATCATAGCCAGATTTCACTAGACCCTCTACGACACTGGAGCCAGATGCAAAATCTAAAATATATGGTCGATTAAGCAGCGAATAAATTAAAAGGATTGGAACAGCGTATTTTTTTTCAACTGCTGGAAAATACCATAATGTCGCTTTGTTTTTTTTCCAAACTGCCTGTTTTGGAGTAACATAAAGATTTGATTTAGGCTTATTTATGACGTCTAGAAATTCATTCCAACGTTTCATCTCTTGATCAAAATCAAAGCTTGGTATTGTTTTTTTGGTATTCATCTCAGTTGCCAAGACTGGTCCCCCTAATTGTCTATTTACTTAGATATGGTTTCTGCTGGTTCATGATTCTGTTCAGCTGTTGTTTCCATCGTTCTAACATTCATAAATTGTAATAGAGTGGTTAACTCGGTTAGCTCTTCTTTTAAACTCTGTAAGCCAGCTAATTCATTTTTCATTAATTGCAGCTCAGAATTCAGTTTTTTTGTTTCATATAATTCAGACTTTGTTTTCGTTAATTCAGTTTTTAGTTGTTTTGTTAGTTTCATAATGTCACTAGAAACTTGTGCGACACCTTCAATTTCTTTGTTTGTAGAGGATACATTGTCTTGTAAATTCCAAATTTGTTCCTCTAGGGAATCAAGTTTTTCTTCTGTTTGAATCGATAATTTTGCTATATTAGCCACGTCTTCCTTAGTAGGTAAATTCAACTGATTTCCAACCAACTCTTGACCTTTATTAATCACATCTTTATAAAAAGAAGATGTATCGGTACACGTTCTTGATAATCTTACAAATTCACGATTATTTGTCCATAGGTGAATCAAATCATTCATTTGATTTTCCCATTGGCCATAAACTTTATTAACCATATTAAATGGATCGATTGTTTTTCTATTTGTCATGATATCCCACCCCTAATTTTCACTTAATGTCTGAACGTTCCATAAATCTGCCAAAAGGTAAAAATACGTTTTTTACTTGGTTCGTAAAAATAGAAAGGAATGTATTTTGATTCATCTGGATAATGGAAGCTACTTCTTTTACGCTTTTCACGTAAAGTATTCTATTATTTCTTCTCAATTCAATATATTTTGCTAGAGCGGATACATATTGATCTACAATTTGAATATTTACTAGATTCTCTAAAGAGTTTAAGATGGACTCTGATGATTGATTCTTAATATGATCAAGCTGATCGTTGATATCTTCATATGATTTAATTGGAAATAAACTCTGCAAGCTTATGGTTGCTGTTAATAGTTCCTCTCTTGATGTTTTTTCCCAATTCTTAACTTCTTTAGAAAATTGATTGACAAGGTCCATTACATTCGCTTGATTTCGTTTTACATTTTCTGCAAAAAGGTTTGCCGCTTGTAGAAGAGTATTCTCACGAAAACTCTCCCTTACAGTCCAAGAATCTAAATTTTGAAACAATTGATTCCATAGCATTTCAATAGTTGAACTATTTTTATTTATTTCCTTTGTTGTTTTGTTTGCCATAACCAATTTCTCCTTTTTTTAAAAACTAGTATTTTACATAAGTTCAATTTTCTATATTTTCTTCATTCATAAATTTATTCAACTCATGAAGGTTTTCATTTAATACGGTCAGTAATTTTTTTTTTTTATTCCACTCTTGAACTATTCGAAAAATTTTTTCTTCTAAGTCATCTACTTTAGCTTCTATTAATATATGTTTTTTTGCGACGTGAGCGATCTCGTCTTTAATGGCATATCCATTCGAATCCAGCCAATCATTTACCATCATTCTTTGGAATTGGACACGATCTAAATGTAAATCTAATCCCTTATCCACTATAGCAACGACTCGATAGCTATTTGCCATGCGTTTCATTTTCCTATTTATCTTTTTTTCAAGCTTTATGTAGCTATCATATGAGTCGTTGTCCATAGCTGGCATAATTTTCACCCGTTAAACAACTTGGGCAACTAAACCTCCATCAACTAACAATACATGTCCAGTTACATAATCAGAGGCACTAGATGCTAAGAATAAAGCCGGCCCCTTCATATCAAATTCAGAACCATAACGGCCCATTGGAGTTCTATCAAGAATTTTGTCATTATCCTCCATTCCTTTTGTCATCTTAGTAGGGAAGAATCCTGGTGCAATCGCATTGACATGGACATTGGATGGAGCAAGTTTTACAGCTAAATCCTTTGTAAAGTTGATTAAAGCTCCTTTACTAGTCGAGTAACAAATAGTATCCATAATCTTTGGATCTTGACCTCCAAAACCTGTAACCGATGCAATATTTATAATTTTTCCTGAACCTTGTTCAACCATTACCTTTCCAACTGCCTGGCAAAATAGGAATATACTTTTTAAGTTGACATCCATAACAAAATCCCATTTATCTGGTTTCATTTCTAATGCAGGTGCAACCCACCCAGTTCCGCTATTATTAACCAAAATATCGATTGACCCAAACTCTTCAAGAGTTTTTTGGACTACAAAATTGATTTCATCCAGATTTTGAACATCGCACGCAAGAGCCATTGAACGTACTCCAAGATTTACTAATCGATCACTTACTTCTTGGCAGGCTTCTAATTTTCTAGAACAAACGACCACATTTGCTCCGGCTTCGGCAAGGGCTAAAGCCATTTGCTCGCCAAGTCCGCGGCCCCCGCCTGTAACGATAGCTGTTTTTCCTTTGATGTTAAATAATTCTTGAATGTTCATTTTCATATCTCCTTTAAGTTAATTGTTAGACTTAGCTGCTGTGATTTACCTAAAGATAAGAGTTATTTTAATTCAAGTTGCAAATTCTCTTCCTCTTTTAACTGCCTTCGCAGAATTTTTCCGACTGTTGTTTTTGGAAGAGATTCTCTAAATTCAATGATCCGTGGGATTTTATATTTTGTTAGACGTTCTCTGCACCAGGCTTGAATTTCTTCTGCAGTTAGCGTGGCTCCGTTTTTAAGGACGATGGCTGCTTTAATCGTTTCGATGCGATATGGATCTGGAATACCGTAAACACAGGCTTCCAATACGGCCGGATGCTGATAGATGACATCTTCTATTTCCACAGGATAGACATTAAAACCACCGGTAATGATCATCTCTTTCTTTCTGCCAACGATATAGAAATAGCCATCCTCGTCCATTTTTCCAAGGTCACCTGTAAATAGCCATCCATCACGAAGGGTATTTTCCGTTTCTTCTTGGTTCTTCCAGTATCCTTTCATTACTTGAGGACCTTTAACAATAATCTCTCCTGCTTCACCCACATGCATTTCCATCGTTCCTGTTGCGATATCGACTATTTTCATATCTGTATTTGGAAGTGGAATCCCAATACTTCCAACTTTTCTTATGCCACTTCCAGGGTTTCTACTTGCTCCAATGGTCGCTTCCGACAATCCATATCCTTCCAGTATCGGAACACCTGTTTTTTCCTCAAACTTATTCAACATTTCAACAGGTACAGGAGCAGCGCCACAAATACATAATTTAAAGCAAGTTAAGTCTTCTTCCAATAAATCCGGATGATTTAGTAAAGCGATATACATGGTAGGTGAACCCATAAATATTGTCGGTCTATAGATACGAATCAGTTCTAAAATGTGATCCAGCTCAAATTTTTTAACAGCTACATAACTTGCACCAATATAAACAGATTGTACTAAGGTGAATAGTCCAAGGCCATGATATAGCGGGGCAACCCCTAACTGGCAGTGAGGGCCTTCCTCAAATATTAGCTTAGTAGTTTCAAAATTTTGATATTGAGCTGCTGCCATATTGGCCTGTGTAATCATGACTCCCTTTGGGAATCCTGTCGTTCCACCCGTATACAAGATGATCGCAACATCTTCAGACTTAAGGTCTATATTTTGTAGTTTAGAGGTCTCATTGTCGATCCAATCATGTAAATTATCTTCCTCTTCGACCTCTTCATTTGCTGAGATAAATTTCACTTGATCAACCAATCCTTTTTTCTCTAACTTCTCCTTTTGTTCTCTGAAGGCAATCAAACCTACTGCTTCCGAATTTCGAAGGATATGATCCAATTCTCCAGGCTGATAAAAAGGATTAACTTGAACCACCACAGCACCAATTCGTTGAATGGCGAAAAATGAAAGAGCATACTCAAGACAATTAGGTAACATGATTGCGATTCGATCACCTTTTCGAATACCGCTATTATGGAGTGCTGATGCGATTCGTTCACAAGCATTCTTGAGCTGCAAATATGTTATTTTTCTCTCACCATCGATAATAGCAATTTTTGATGGATGCTTATGAGCTGCTTGATCTAGTATTTCTACTATCGTTAATGATGGAATCTCAATATGATATGAAACATCTTTTGGATAATTTGCAAGCCAAGGTTGATTCAAGTAAACTCTCTCCTATTCTTTGAAGTGATTTTTTTATTAAACGATTAACTTATTTTTTTCTTCGGAGTTAATGCGAGTCTCTTGTTGCTATTTTAATAAGTAATCAACTATTTTTTTCATGTTTATTTCCCTTGAAACTGTGGACGCCTTTTCTCTAAAAATGCTTGTACGCCTTCTTTAACATCTTCCTTTAGGAAAAGCTCTTGGAACAGTTCTGCTTCTCTTTCAAGCGCCAAATTAAATGGTAATTCAAGACCTTCGTCTACTGCTTTTTTTATATTCATTAAGGCTGAAGGAGAGTTTTTGCAGATTTTCTCCGCTAATTCAAGAGCTGCTTTCAAGCCTTCTCCAGTTGGTACCACTTTATTAACTAATCCAATTCTCATGGCTTCTACAGCCGAAACTGGTTCACCTGTAAACAATAATTCTTTTGCTTTTGCCTTACCGATCAGTCGAGGTAAACGCTGGGTTCCACCTGCACCTGGGAGTAAGCCAAGCTTTACTTCTGGCACGCCGATAAACGCATGCTCTTCCGCAATTCGCAGATCACAAGTTAATGCGAGTTCACAACCGCCGCCAAGGGCAAAACCGTTTATTGCAGCAATGGTTGTTTTGGTTGAAAAGTCAATACTGTCAAAAAACTCATGATTCTCCATAAACTCAGGAAATAAATGAGGATTACCTATTTTTTTCGGTAACTCTTTAATGTCGGCACCAGCCATAAATGCTTTTTGTCCGGCACCAGTTAAAATAATCGCCAATATTTCCTGATCTGAGTTAAGATCTGTGAACACTTCGCATAATTCGTCTTTAACTGCTGAACTTAGCGGATTCATTGGTTGATTATCAATGGTCACGATAGCAATCTTATTTTGCTTTTCAACTTTTACAAAAGCCATCTTATTTCACCTCAAAGTTTATTTTCCTTAGCTTTTCTTATACATCGTGACTACAACGGCCCCGCCAAGACCTAGGTTATGCTGGAGAGCAATTCTTGCGTCATCTACTTGACGCTTTTCAGCCTGACCACGCAATTGCCATACAAGTTCAGTACATTGTGCCAAACCTGTTGCACCTAGTGGATGACCTTTTGACATAAGTCCACCTGATGGATTGACAACATATTTTCCTCCATAGGTATTGTCACCATTATTAATCAAGCCTTCCGCTTCACCTTCTCCGCATAATCCTAAACCTTCATAGGTAATGACCTCATTAGGAGTGAAGCAATCATGCAGTTCGACAACATCCACATCTTCAGGACCAATTCCAGCTTTTTCATAGAGTTCTTTTGCAGCTCTGCTGGTCATTTCAGCTCCTACCAGATTCATCACGTCTTTGTATGATGCTTCTGTATCAGTCGCCAAAACCTGTGAAACAATCTCTACAGCATTCTGTATCCCATGTTTTCTAGCAAACTCTTCTGTACAAACAATGGCAGCTGCAGCTCCACAGGACGGTGGGCATGCCATTAATCTTGTTAAATAAGACGGATAAATAATGGGAGCTTTTAACACTTCTTCAACTGTCAAAGGTTTTTCAAAAATGGAATAGGGATTATTTAGTGCATGATTTCTGGTTTTAACGGCAACTTTGGCGAAAATATCCGGATTTGCACCGTATTTATTGATATATGCTGTAGCTGCTTCACCAAAGAATTTAATCGCCGATACTTTTCCGCTGCTTTGTGATAATTCATCTAAACGATCATCAAACGTCTTAAGTGGGGAAGTTCGGTCTGTCCATTTCTCTGATAACGCACCTGGTTGCATCTCTTCAAATCCAAAGGCAAGTGCACAGTCAATTGCACCCGATTCTACCGCTTGACGAGCAAGATAAAGGGCAGAAGAACCAGAAGAACAATTATTATTTACATTGATGACCGGAATGCCTGTCATGCCTACTTTGTAAAGGGCTGCTTGACCGCAAGTACTGTCCCCATATACATAACCAGCAAATGCCTGTTTAATTTCTTTAAAATCTATTCCCGCATCTTTTACAGCATTTTGAATTGCCTTAGAAGCCATTATTTCATATGGTTCGTTTGCTCCTGGCTTCATAAACTTGACCATGCCAACACCAATAATTTTTGCATTCTTTTTCATCTAATCTTCAATCTCCCTTCGATTTAAAATACCCTGTTCAAGCAGGAAACGTTTTCATTTGAATGTAAATTACGAATTTTCAATCAATTAAATAAAGGTCGAATTCTATTTAATTACACCTTTATTTTTCCATTCATCAATCCGCTGTATGGAATAGCCCATTTCAGCTAGAATTTCAGCTGTATGTTGACCGGATTTCGGTGCTAATTCCCGGATCGTTCCTGGCGTTTCTGACAATTTGATTGGTGGAGCAATAAGTTTTACTTCACCAGCTTCTGTGTCATGGTAGGTTTGTATCATTTCTCTTTGGATGAATTGCGGGTCACTCTCTAAATTTGCAAGTCTATTAACGGGCGAAACACATGCCTCGACTCCTAAAAAGATTTCGACCCATTCCTGTTGTGTTTTTGTTGAAATAACTGCTTGAATTTCGTCTTTTATTCTGTCTTGCTCTTGAATGGGAGCATACTGTTGTTTGATCAGATCATCTCTTTCAATAACCCTGCAAAATTCCTTCCAAAACTTTGCTTCGACCGCTCCCACTGAAAGATAACGTCCATCCTTTGTTTCATAGACTTCGTAAAAGGCATGTCTGCCGGACAAAGGTAACTCGCCTCGTTTTGGCTCAATATTTGAGGCTAAATAATCGGGCAAGGTCAACTGCAGCCAAGAAAGTGCTCCATCCATCATCGATATATCGACAAACTGACCGTTGCCTGAACGGTTTCTTTCAAACAGTGCCATTAAGATTCCAACAGTGGCTAATAGCGCCCCTCCACCAATATCGGCGATTGGTACTGGAGGAACGGTTGGTTTTCGATTACGCTCTCCAAAAAACTCTAGTAAACCTGCATAACTGATATAGTTCAAATCGTGGCCGGGTTGGGTTGAATATGGACCTGTTTGTCCATAGCCAGTTAAGGAACAATAGATTAGACCAGAATTCTTTTCTTTAAGCACCTTATAGCCTACACCAAGCCGGTCCATAACCCCTGGACGAAAAGATTCCACGATAACATCCGCTTTTTCAGCCATGTTTAAAAAGATTTCTTTACCTTGTTCGGTTTTTAAATCTAAACAAACGCTTTTTTTGTTACGGTTAAGAGAATGGAAAAACGTACTATCCTCCCCCCATTTCGGGGTACCCACTCTTGCATAATCACCAGGTCCAGTGTCTTCGACTTTAATTACTTCCGCGCCAAAATCAGCGAGAAGCATCGTACAATAAGGGCCAGGCAATAAGCGTGTTAAATCTAAAACACGCAGGTTTTCTAATGCTGATGGCATAATTGCTCCCCCATTTTTTTAATAGACTACATTTTATAATCCTAAATTCTTAGAAATAATGACCTTCATAATCTCATTAGATCCCGCATAGATTGAGCCGACCGCTGCATCTCGGTACCTTCTTGCTATCTCGTATTCTTCCATGTAGCCATAACCGCCATGTAATTGCAGACATTCTGAAGCAACTTTCTTCGCTAAATCTGTCAACCACCATTTTGCCATCGAAACTTCAGTTGTAATATCTGTACCATCCATATGTTTTTGAATCAGATTATCGATAAATGTACGGCCGATTTGTATCTCCGTAGCAAGTTCTGCTAATTTAAATTGGGTATTTTGAAACTTGCTTAACGGGCTGCCAAATACAGTACGTTCCTTTACATAATTCATGGTAATTTCAAGCATTCTTTCCGCGCTCGTAAGGGCTCCAATCGATACGACTAACCGTTCCTGCTGAAGCTTTTCCATTAAATAGTAAAAGCCTTTATTCTCTTCTCCAAGAAGATTTTCAACTGGCACTGCTACATCTTCAAAAATTAGTTCAGTAGTGTCTGAACCATGCTGGCCTAATTTTTTTAACTGCTTTCCTCTGGAAAAGCCCGGCATTCCATCTTCCACAACTAACAAGCTGATTCCTTTATGAGCCGGTACAGCATCTGGATTGGTTTTACAAACAACGATAAAGAGGTTCCCATTTAAGCCGTTGGTAATAAATGTTTTTGAACCATTAATAATATAATGGTCTCCTTTTCTAACTGCCGTTGTTTTTACCCCAGCCAGGTTAGAACCAGTCCCCGGCTCTGTCATCGCAATAGCAGTAATGATTTCACCGCTGACAGCACCAGGGAACCAACGTTTTTTCTGTTCTTCCGTTCCATACCTTTCAATGTAAGGCACGATAATATCACTATGAACACCGAATCCCCCAAAGCTTGATCCAACTTTAGTCATTTCTTCCAAGACCACTACTGAATAGCCAAAATCAGCATTGAAACCGCCATATTGTTCATCTACCCAAGGACAGAGAAATCCATTTTCGCCCATTTTCTTCCAAAACGAAGATGGAACTCGTTTATTCTCTTCCCATTGTTCGTAATAAGGAACCGCCTCTCTTTCTAAAAATTTACGTACAGAATTTCTAAAAATATGATGTTCCTCTTTTAAGTAAGATCGCTCAGAAGTATTCTTTAATGCAGTGATCGTTGACATAAGAACTCCTCCTTTTTAGTTGGTCCATATTCTTAATTTATCTAGGTCGAATCATTTTGAAAGTTCCTATTGCTTTTGCCAGTATATTTCCGGAAATGTCCCTTACTTCCCCTTCTCCCGTCAAGATACTATTACCGAGATTAAGTATTTTTGCGGTAGCTACTATTTTCTCTCCTTCCTTTATGGGAGCCAAATAGTTAATATTTAAATTTACTGTGACCAATGGATGTTCGCTTCGTGCACGCAAGGTCATGCCAATAACCGTATCTAGAATTACAGCATAGACTCCTCCGTGAAGAGTATTATTATAATTCAGCAAAACCGGAGTAATGGGTAGTTCTAAAACGATATTATCTTCCTCCATTTGTTTAATCTGAGTTCCGATATATTGTTCAAACCCACCTTTTTTTTGTAAGAGCCTTTTTAAATCAGCAATGGACACTATAATCTCCACCTTTAAAGCAAAATTACTTAGGCTGCATGCGAAGAGCACCATCTAGACGAATGACTTCTCCGTTTAACATTGGATTTTCAATAATAGCTTGAACGAGCTGAGCATATTCGCTTGGCTGACCTAATCGTTGCGGGAATGGTACCATGGCACCAAGAGCTGCCTTTACATTTTCAGGTGCTCCTCCAAGAAGCGGGGTCTCAAATAGACCTGGTGCAATTGTCAAAACACGGATTCCATATTCTGCTAAGTCCCTGGCGATCGGAAGCGTCATCCCAACAATTCCGCCTTTAGAAGCACTGTATGCTGCTTGACCCATTTGACCTTCAAAAGCTGCTACAGAGGCAGTGTTAATGATTACACCTCTTTCACCGGTATCGTTCGGTTGATTTGCTGTCATTTTTTCAGCTGTTAAACGAATAACATTGAAAGTCCCAATCAAATTTACGTCAATGACTTTTTTGAATGCTTTTAACTCGAATGGGCCTTTTTTGCTTACTGTTTTATGGGCATTCCCGATTCCAGCACAGTTAACATTTGCTGTGATTTTTCCAAACTTCTCAACCGCTAGAGTTAGGACTGCTTGTACCTCAGCTTCATCTACCACATTCGTTTTTACGAAAAGAACATTGTCTTCTCCGAGAGATTCAACAAGCTTATTACCTAATTCTTCGTTTAAGTCAATAATGACCGCTTTACCACCATTTGCGACAACATTTCGTACAGTTGCCTCTCCAAGACCTGAAGCTCCTCCTGTCACGACAACAACACTATTCATTAGATCCAATTTTCTTCTCCCCTTCTTTCATTTCTATGGAATCAGGTTTAACCGTTTCAAGATTCAGGATCAACTTATGGCTTATACGCCTTAGCCGTTTTCTTTCACTTTTGCTCGGTAAACCCGGTCGCTAACACAACTAGCAAATATATGATACAAGCAATATTCAAAATTTATTGAATATACCATTCATGATAACTTTGCTGTATACTGTAGTAAAATAACGGTTTTGAAAAGTAGTTTAAGTACCGGTTAATTTGTTTTTTGACACGGGAATTTGTAAGCGTTTACGAATATCCCAAACAATAGATACTTGAAGGTGAAACTATGAGAATCGAACAGCTTTTATATATCGTAGAGATTGCAAAAACTGGCTCCATTACAACTGCATCTGAACATCTTCATGTTTCTTCACCTGGGATTAGTCAAGCGATTAAAGGCTTAGAGGAAGAATTAGGTGTAAAGGTATTTGACCGCTCCAGAAACGGATTACAGCCTACAGAAGCAGGAAAGGAAATCATCACATTAGCACAAGAGATTTTAAATAAAATGGGGGAAATCAAAGAGGTTGCAGGTGTTTATTCTTCAACAATTGAAGGGAACTTATCTATTGCTGCCATTAACAATTTGTGCCGAAGTATTATCCCTCAAACTTTAGCCATTTTCAAAACTAAATTTCCGGGGATAAATATTGAAATAAAAGAGTTTTCAGCCAATGATCAAGTTCAGAAAAGCGTGTTAAATGGCGAAGCAGATTTAGGATTATTTATTATTCCTCCTTCATTTCGTAAAGAAAATAATCCGCTGATTGCCACTCATTTTTTAGATAGCCCAGTTATGGTGTGTTTCAACAAGGATTCAAAACTGGCCAATAAAAAAATGGTTACGGGCAAAGAACTAACTAATTATCCAATTGCTGCATATATTAGAGATTCTATTTCAAAAGAATATTACGATTCACTTTCAAAATATGGGAAGCTAAATATTCTTTTTCAATCTAATAGTCCTGAAACAAGAAAGTTTTTTATTTCACAGGGATTAGCAATTGGGCTGGATTGTGCCTTAGCAACGAAATTTGACCCGAGTATATTGGGTGGAGAAGTGATAGCATTGCCATTAGAAGAGGTGGACTCGAATGCATCGAAGTTATCCTATTATTGTATTCGTTTAAAAAACCAGCATCTATCATTTGCTGGTAAGGAATTTATAAAAGAACTTCACATCCAAGCTAAAATCATTGAAGATAATATGAATATTAAAATTTAAAATGAACACTATTAACTAGAGATATTTATGTACAAAGGAGCTTATAGACTATGCTCCTTTTTTATTATTTACACAATGAAAAGGCAACTTAAAATCAGTAAATTAACTCATACTTAAAGTACCATCCAAATTTCTTAATTCTCTACTTCCTGCAATATTGCTAATATTATGATTGTTCTTATTTATCAAACATTGGGGGAATGGTTATGAAAAAAAAATTTTTAGTACCAGCAATTGGCGTAATGACATCAATGGCAATCCTGACAAGTGGAGTTTTTGCTGATACGTCAACGCAGAACCAAAATAACAGCAGTTCAACACAAGTAAGTGCACCATCAGCTCTACCCCAACTTCAATTCCGTTCAAATTTAGCGTACAGTACTGGAGTGAGCGCATATATTTATGGTTATACTCTTGTAGAGATGGCAAGAACTATGCAAAAATTTGAGCAAACAAATGAACTAAACACATTTAAACATTACAGAAATTTAGCAGATGATAAGTTTAGGGATTATGTAAAGCCGAACAATGACACACTATATTCACAATCTTGGTTGGATTTATCAAAAGGGCCTCAAGTATTGAGTTTCCCTAAGATAAATAGGTACTTTACATTCCAATTTATGGATGCGTATTCTAACTCATTCAAATATATTGGTGGCTCAAACAAAAAAGACTATAATGGCGGCAAATATATCATTGTTGGACCAGACTGGGAAGGTAAGTTTCCAGAAGGGACTAATGTAATTAAATCACCTACAAATATGACTTGGGTTTTAGGAAGAACATTAGTAGATGGCGAGAAAGATTTGCCTGCAGTACATAAAATTCAAGATTCATACAAATTAGCACCTTTAAATAATAACCAAGCAAAGGGTTCAATCGATATTCCAACCATCCAAACAAGTGATTATGATGATCCAATTAAGTTTTATTCATTAATGGCTCAATTAATGAAATTAAATCCTGCACCTCAAAAGGATGAAGCATTATTAAGTCAGCTTGAATTAATTGATATAGATCCTGCGACAGGATCATTTACTGGAGGAGCAGACCCTGTTGTTTTAGATGGCTTAACGAGAGCAGTTAGAGATGGAAAAGACGCTATTCAAAAGTCACTTCTTGTCCTTCAAATGCCAAATAACGGCAATTGGAGAGTAAATTATGAACGTGTAGGTACTTATGGAGACTACTATTTAAACAGAGCCATGATTGCTATGTATGGTATCGGGGCGAATACGCCAAAGGAAGCAGTATATGCGATAACACGAAAAGATAGTGATGGAAATACGTTAAGTGGACAGAATAAATATGTTATTCACTTCGATAAAAATAATTTACCGCCTGTCAATGATTTCTGGTCAATCTGTATTTATGATTCTACGAATTTCTTTGTAGCAAATCCGATTAACCGTTTCTCAATTGGGGACCGAACAGAAGGACTAAAATATAATGATGATGGTTCATTAGATATTTATGTTCAAAGCACAGCACCAGCAGGGCATGAATCAAACTGGTTACCATCACCTTCTTCTACAACAAATCCTGTTTTTGGATTATTTTTAAGAATGTACACTCCTAAAGAATCTGTACAAAATAATTCGTATATAATTCCATCAGTAAAAATAGTAAAGGAACAATAGTTTAATTAAATTAGGAACTTTTCATAGAGAAATCACTATGCAGTTGACAAAAGACATTTCGAATAAGTTATTCGGATGACTTTTGTCTTTTTTATATTCTTTATTTATTTTGCTGATACCCCTTATCACTGTTGAATTTTTTTAATACCCCCTTTCATATTAAATAGAACTTCCTTATGTATCGGTTCTAGAAATTGCATCTTTATTGAGCCTGTATCATGTAATTATAAATATAGAATATTACGAAAACTGGTGTCCTCTTCGAACTCTTTGCTTTTTGCCATTTCATTTCCATCCTGTCAACAATATTGAAGAAGAACATGTGTATTTCACTTTCCATTTCTGAAAAGTATTACTCCTCTTCAGCTCCAAAGTCAATCATCACTCCAATAACCTCTTTAGAAATGTTATATTTTACTTTCACCTCGTACTCACCGTCACCATATCCAGACATTGAAACCGCACCACCTGGAACAACTCCCCCTTGTACATCTGAAGCAACAATATCACAACATGCAACATAATATTTTAATCCATCTTCATCTATCTCTATATCATAAACATTTTTCACTTCATATTGGATAGCTTCATCTCTACCGAATACTGCAAGATCAAAGATTCCAGCTTGTGCAGAATCAACTGCAATTGTTTTATCGCAATCATGCCATTTTCCACTTGGTTTCTTTTCTCCATGAAATACAATTAGACTTTCCACCACTTCTTCATCAGTGTAAGTGATGGATGCCTTCCAATTCCCATTTTTTACATTTGAAAGTATAATTTGCAGATCTTCTTCATCCACCTGATAACATGGATCAGTAACAATTAACTTTCCACTATCAACTGTAAAAGTACCAACTGTTAAAGGCTTATTAGTATTCACTTTCGGCACATACCAATCAATAAACTGGCTTAAAGTTGATGCCTTACAATCGCTTATTCCAGTTTTTTCATTCCAAAGAAAGATTAGTTCCTGCATAAATCTTTTTCTTATACGATAGCAAAGTTTATCACCATTGATATTTTCACCAATGCAAATCATATCACTCGGTACATTTTTCGGTCTGTTCTCACGATTTTGTTTTACAATATCAATTGTTAATGCTGATCGTTCTTTCGTTTGAATAGGGAACAAAGTCCAATCACCAAATTTAGCTCCATTCGTTTCTAAAAAGATTTCTTTGTACTCCTCTGGAAAAGTAGCACCAAGTGCTTTTTCTGCTTTTTTCAATTCAAGTAACGATACACCAGCCACTTTGGAACTCGGATTAATCATGTTTATTACTTTCTTCATTTCTTCCTCCATGAAACTTTCGGATAATTAACTATGAGTGTTTTCGATATTTTTTATTAAAAACCCTCTATATATTCAATAAATTTTTGTCATTTCTGCTTCGTTACTTCAATAAAAAAGCCACCAAAAATGGCAGCTGGATCTTCAACTCTTGCACCCGTTACTTTAAGTTATCATGAACGAAACTAGCTCCTTACTCGTAACACCGTAGGTTAATTTGGTTACACTGTTTACTGGAAAAAACAAACCAAATCAGAGCTACATTACGTTTCAAAAGAAAAAATTGTATACTCCAAATCATCGGATTCATTTGCTAGATATAACAATACCGTGAAGAATATTTTAACTCAACTGAGTCTAAAAAAAGCACTTTAATCTCGGTTGCAATTGAAAGTGTATGTGAGTTGGGAGATGAAACTGATCGTAGGGATTCGATTAAACTAGCAAAGTTATTTCGTGCAGGCGAATTAACCTCTGTTTATGTGCCAACAGAAGATGACGAAGCACTTCGGGATTTAGTTCGAGCCCGTGAAGATGCAAAAGAAGATGAATTAAGAGCCAAACATCAATTAACCAAATTCCTTTTACGCAATGATATTCACTCTCCTTTCAAGGGAAAGAAATGGACTAGTAGATATCGAGAATGGTTAAATACGTTAAAGTTTGAACGTTCTGCATCTAAAATTGTTTTTCAAGAGTATTTACATCATCTACAAGAAATTGAGCAAAGGGTAAAACGATTAGAGGAAGAAATTAAATTACAATCAACGGAAGGATATCATGCGCCAATGATTCAAGCACTCCAATCGTTAAGAGGAATAGCCACTATAACAGCTACTAGCCTTGTAGCTGAGATTGGATCATTTGAAAGATTTCCCTCTCCCAAAAAATTAATGTCTTACGTTGGGTTAATTCCAAGTGAAAGTTCAAGTGGTGAAACCAGGAGGCAAGGTAATATTACCAAAACGGGTAACCGTCATGTTCGGCGTCTGCTTGTGGAAGCAGCCTGGAGTTATCGGCATAAGCCTGCATTAAAGGGAGATTTAAAGAAACGTCAAGAAGGACAGTCGCCTAGTGTTCAAATGATCTCATGGAAAGCACAAAATCGACTGCATAAAAAATATTTTCGTTTATTATCACGCGGAAAAACTGCTGGAAAGGCATTAACTGCCGTTGCAAGAGAATTAGCGGGATTTATCTGGGCAGTAACTCAAGAAATTGAAAATAACTCCATGGCAAAGTAATAGTTTCGAATAAAATAAATATCAAATTTTGTTTAGAAGTCGGAGCTTAGGGCTCGGAGGCAAAGGTAAAAACCGGTAAGGAGAAACCACGAATTGTACTTGTGATATGCCTAGGTAGGCTAACTCACGTTTTAAGTTAGTGGAAGCTCCTTTATACGGAAAGATAAAATGTGAAAACCCACGAATATCAGAGTGCTAACCGCAGTTGAGATTTTTGCCTTCGTGCCGTGTGCTTAACTTTTTATATCAATATGAAAGGAGAAATTTATTCATTCTCAGCTTTAAAAAGTATCTCAATCTCCAAATTGCCTGTCAAGGAAAGCACTTGACAGCCAATTTGGAGATTGAGGAGCCGTCAGTAAGCTGAGAAGGAGATCCCCTAGCCTTGAAAAAGGCTGAATCCCAACTAATAAGCAAAGAAGCCGAAAAATGCTTCTCTTCTTAGAGTTGCCCAAAAACCGAAACCAAAATCAATATGGGTAGGGAGCATTGACAGTTTCGTTCATATCAGTACAATTATTCACAATCTTTCATAATAAATCCAATGCTCGATTAAGATTTTTCTAGAATCGTGCGCCTGCTATAAACAAAATAAGGTCATGTAGCCCCTTCAAAGTTTTTTTGTATATACCTTACAATTGGATCTCCTTCTAATATAGTAGCAGCTTCAATACTTACCATTTCAAATCCAGGACCCGGTGGGCTCCGAAAGTTTTCTAGTGTATTTGATATTAGATAGCATTCGTCTTGAAAAATATAAATAAAAATAGCCCCAATTAGGGCTTCGAGTTAGGAGGCAAAGGTTCTTGCCTGCTTATATTAGTCACCTGATAATTCAATAGGTGGTGATTTGTCTTTGTTTATCGGTATCTTTTTTACAACGAAAAAATAATTGCTACGAAAAAAGACCAAGCATTTTTGATGGGCTATTTTCAAATCAATTGTTTTCTTGTTTGATCCATTAGTGGTTTCTTGCCTCTCATGATTCCAATTGTTACTTCATTTATTCTTCACCATTCCATTTATTATGTTGCTTTAATAATTTCTTAAATATGTTGTATAAGTGTGCATGTCTACGACTATTGGCATTATATAGCTCCTTGTTATGCACAGTAGAGATAAAAGTTTTGCCATCAGATGATGCCAACTTTATTACCTTCTCATCTTCATCGTACCAAATGTCTACCTCCATCCTTACATACTTGCTTATATAAATGGCCCCCCTTCTCGAAATTACTCCTTGCTTCCAGCTTCATATACCTTATATTTTATTAAGTAGGTAACGCTGTCTTGCCTACAAACAAAGTATTATTGGAATAAAAAATAGCCGCCAATAATGGCAGCTAAATCTTCAACTAATTTTATATTGTTCTTATCGAGACATTTTTAATACTTGTCAATTATCTCAAAAGATTTAACCAGATATTCATTGTTTTTATTTATTTCTTCTAATATTGGTTTATCTAAGTAAATAAAATTATAATCGTTTTCTTGATTTAAATATTTAACATTTTCATTTATTATTGAAAAGAAAATCTGGCCATTTATAGATAAATAATATTTGGATAAAAAACTAAACATTTGCTCTTTTAATTCATCAGCGGTTTCATTTTTAATGAAAGAGTCCATAGCAAATGGCACATTAGTACTCGAATATTCGTTAACTAGATTAGCATAGGCAGTATATAGAGCTAACATTTTTTTATTAGCATCCATACCACTTCCTGTAACCTCCGTAAAATCATAAAATTTAACATCGTCTAACTTAATATCTTTAAAATGCCTGTAAGATAATTGTTAACTATTTCTAGATTAACTCTATCTTCTATATAGGTGTCCAACTCTTCATATTTCTTATTATTTTTTATTGTATTTTCTGTTTCAAATATCTTTTTTAGTAAACTATCTTTTTCTACTGTTTTTTCTTTTATTTTATTTTCAAATTCTTCAATTAATCTTTTACTTTTTTCTATCTGTTCTGCAATTTCATATTGATTATTTCTAATTTTAAGTCTTGTTAACGACTGTCATGGGTCAGCTTAGAATTACAATGAATTATACTGTATCCCAAGCAATAGTAAATAGATTTCATTAGACTTGATTTTCCAACTGTATTTAATCCGCTTACAAATCGTTCACCTAGCTTTCTGCTAAGCTCAGGTGAGTAGCCGCTCAGCCATGAATCACAAATTGGTTCGAAGTTTTTTTTCTTTTTCTCCTCTTGAATAAATGCCCGAACTTCCCTTCTTAGTTTGACAGCTTGTTCAGGGAGTTGAACAACAGGTAATTGTAAATTCTTCATATAAATCTCCCAATTACATATAAATTTAATTACAATTCTGATATTCAGTAATAAATTCAAAGAATAACTAGTTTATTAGTTTTACAAAAAGAGCTTGAAAATCATTTCAAGCTCTTTTAAAGTTTTTTAAAAATATTGAGTTAATAACTTCAAATATATCTCAAGCAACTGAAACTATTTAGCCTCCTATAAATCTGCTTCACAACTTTAAAAGTTAGTGAGCAATTTTTGTTGAAACTATTTATTTATAATCCGAGATTTTTTGCAATAATATTTTTCATAATTTCATTGGTTCCTGCGTAGATCGGCATGACAGCAACATCACGATATCGGCGTGCTATGTCGTACTCTTCCATATATCCGTAACCGCCATGCAGCTGTAAACAACGACTTGACATTCTTCGAGCCATATCTGTAACCCACCACTTTGCCATCGATGCCTGGGTTGTAATTTCTTCACCCTCCATATGTTGAATTGCCAGATCATTTAAGAAGGAGCGCGCCAAAGACAATTCCGTTGCCATTTCAGCAATTTCAAACTGTGTGTTTTGGAATGAACAAATTGGCTTTCCGAACGCTTGTCTTTCTTTTACATACGATATGGTAGACTTTAACATCTCTACAGCTAAAGCGTAGGCATTATTCGCAACTATAATTCTCTCTTGCTGTAACTTATTCATCAAAATGTAGAAACCTCCACCCTCTACGCCAAGCAGATTGGCAACAGGTACCCTTGCATCTTCAAAAATAAGTTCGCATGTATCCTGGGAATGTTGACCTAATTTTTTTAACTTTCGCCCTCGAGAAAATCCTGGTGTATCACCGTCAACCATAATGATGCTGACACCTTTACGTGCAGGTATCGCTTTAGGGTCTGTTTTTACGACGACGAAGAATAAGTCAGCATTAATTCCATTTGTAATAAAGGTTTTTTGTCCATTTATAAGGTAGTAATCTCCGTCTCTTACAGCGGTGGTACTAATATTTGCTAAGTCTGAACCTGTACCTGGTTCCGTCATGGCAACAGCTGAAAGAATCTCGCCGTTTACACATTTTGGCAAATATTTTTTCTTTTGTTCTTCTGTACCATAGCTTTCCAGATACGGTACGATTATTGAACTATGAGTGCCAGCGCCATTTGAGCCTCCACCAATACGATTTAATTCTTCTGCTAGGACTAAATTAAAGCCAAAATCAAGTCCTAATCCACCGTAAGCAGGTTCAACCTGCGGGCAAAGAAAGCCTTGTTCCCCCATTTTTCTAAAAAGTTCTCGAGGGGTATGTCCGTTCTCTTCCCATTCATGGAGAAAGGGTGATACTTCTTTCTCCATGAATTTACGTAAAGTTGTACGAAACATATCATGTTCTTGAGTACAATAAGGTCTCTTTGTCGAAAATAGATCAAAATTAGTAATAGCCTTTGTGGAAGTAGACATTGTTATTTCCTCCCCATATAGAACAGTAAAATAAATTAACACGTATTAAGTTATTCTATGATTTAAATAAATGTAAGAGCTCGATAGTAGTGATGTATGCTTTTAGATTATCAAATCTTTTAACCTAATTTTTCTTATACATCGTGACAACAGCAGCCCCGCCAAAACCAAGATTATGTTGGAGGGCAATTCTTGCATTTTTTACTTGTCGTTTTTCTGCGTGCCCGCGCAATTGCCATACAAGCTCAGTACATTGTGCCAAACCAGTGGCACCAAGCGGGTGACCTTTAGACATTAGCCCTCCGGATGGATTGACGACATATTTACCGCCATACGTATTGTCACCGTTATTAATGAAAGTTTCCGCTTCTCCTTCTCCACAGAGACCAAGTCCTTCATACGTAATAACTTCATTGGGAGTAAAACAATCATGCAGTTCGACAACATCCACATCTTCAGGCCCGATTCCTGCTTTTTCGTATACTTCTTTTGCTGCCCTGCGGGTCATATCAGCCCCTACTAGATTTATGACATCGTTGTAAGAATCTTCAGTATCCGTAAGTAAGACTTGTGAAACGATCTCCACTGCACCATTTATCCCATGTTTTCTTGCAAATTCCTCACTGCACATGATTGCAGCTGCAGCCCCGCAGGAAGGCGGACATGCCATTAATCTTGCTAAATATGGAGGATATATCACCTGTGAATTTAAAACCTCCTCAACTGTAAGAGGCTTATCGAATATAGAATATGGGTTATTGCGTGCATGATTTCGAGTTTTAACAGCAACTTTAGCAAAAATTTCGGGATTTGCATCATATTTTTGTACATATGCCGCCGCTGCTTCTCCAAAGAATTTGATTGCCCCATATGGTGCATTATTTTCAGTTAATTCATTTAAACGCTCATTAAATACTTTCATAGGGTGAGTTCTATCATCCCATTTACTTTTTAATGCTCCTGGTCTCATTTCTTCGAATCCAAAAGCAAGTACACAATCAACAGCCCCAGATTCCACGGCTTGCCGGGCTAAATAAAGTGCTGTTGAACCAGAAGAACAGTTATT
This sequence comes from Neobacillus sp. NRS-1170, assembly GCF_050468025.1. Lineage (NCBI taxonomy): Bacteria > Bacillati > Bacillota > Bacilli > Caryophanales > Bacillaceae > Neobacillus > Neobacillus sp. NRS-1170. The sequence continues at coordinate 54,563 of NZ_JBITPF010000005.1, forward strand.
GTTTACATTGATGATTGGGATTCCAAACATCCCCACTTTGTAAAGGGATGCCTGGCCACATGTACTATCCCCATAAACATAACCGGCAAATGCCTGTTTAATTTCCCTAATGTCTACTCCAGCATCTTTAATGGCAACTTGAATAGCCTTAGAAGCCATAACTTCATATGGTTCGTTTGTACCAGGCTTCGCAAACTTGACCATACCAACACCAATAATTTGAGCGTTACCTTTCATATTAAATACCTACTCCTTTTAAAAAATGTAGAGATTTGATCTTTCAAGGGAAGTTTCAACTCAAGATGATTCAGTTGCCATTTCTCAATTACATTCATTTGATCTGATATTCTTTTTATATTATTAAGGTGTTACAATGTTCGGCTCTGGGTCAAAAGTATCCATTAGTGATAATAATTCAACCAACTTATCTTTGCTTCCATCTATGTTTAGTTTTCCACTTCCAATCGCTTGGTCAACTGTCAATGCTCCTGCACCTAAACCAAATAAAGTACCCTTGTCCAATGTGATGGTAGCATCCGCATTTGCGCTTACTTGCCCTGTGTTATAGTGTAAAACAGAATTATCTAACGTTAATTCAAATTTCTCATTTGTATTCGTTACGTTTAGATTGATTACCATGTGCTTCTTATCCGCCTTAGGGCCATTTAACTTAATGGATAATAAATCCAAGAAATCTTTTACAGGCATAAAGGCTGTTACTCCAGAAGTATTAGCCTTGTGTTGGGCATAGTAATCTCTATCAATACCATTACGTAATTCAGACGCACCTGTTAAATACTCATTTCTCCAAATACCTGACTCAGCTTGATATCCTAGTTGTTCAAATGTATCTGCTAAAAGATCCTTCGCTTCCTTGTTCTCTGGATTTGCTAAAACGACATTTTTCAACACTTGCGCTACCCAGCGATATTGCCCTTTATCGAAGTCATCCTGTGCCTGTTTGATAACTTTCTTTTCTCCACCCATATACTCGACATATTTTTTAGCCGCCTCTTCTTGTGGCAGTGGATCTAAATCTGCAGGATTACTGTTGTAATACCCCAAATAGAAATTATAAATAGCTTTTACGTCATGTTTGATGGTCCCATAATAACCTCTATTCGCCCAAAACTTATCTAAGCTATCTGGCAGCTTAATCTTTTCGGCTATTTCATCCATTGTGTACCCTTGATTTGCAAGATGGATGGTCTGATCATGCAAATATTTATATAAATCACGTTGTTTTACAAGTAGCTCTTCCACCTTATCCTTACCCCAAGTAGGCCAGGAATGAGAACCGACTAACACATCAACCTCTTTATTTTGAATGAAATCATTGACTTTATCGATCGCATTTGACCAAGCTAAGGCATCGCGGGTTTTCGCCCCCCTTAACGTGTACACATTATGTAGAGTATGGTTGACATCCTCTGCAATCCATAATGTTTTGTTGGTAGATACGTAAGCATTCATCTCCGCGGGAGCCTCAGTGCCTTGAGCCATTAAAAACTCAAAATCTAACCCATCAATCGTTAATTTTTGGCCATCCTCCTTAATTGTGACAGTCGGTTTTAAGATGGTTGATGTACCTGTATACCCATTTGAAACTCCCAAACCACTTGAAACGATTCCTTTAGACCCAACTGGAAGTACCGAACCAAATTGATACTGTGCTCTTCTCGTCATGATATTCCCAAGCAATACATTTTCACTAATTGCCTCTTCCATAAAACCATCGGGTACGACAATTGGAATATTTGGATTCGCCGCATATTGCATTACTCCTGCCATGCCACCGAAGTGATCTAAATGACTATGACTAATAACAATACCAGTAACTGGAACTTTCTTGCCTTTATATTTATAATACAATTCTAATGCAGTTCTGGCCGTGTCTTTGTTTGTCATAGTATCACATACTACTATCCCATCTTTCCCTTCCATGATGGTCATATCTGCAATTTCTAATCCTCTAATTTGATAGACCCCTTCTCGGACTTTATAAAGCCCCGCCGTATTTTGAAGTTGAGAAATACGCCACAAACTAGGGTTTACGGTATCCGGTGCTTCCCCTCCATTGGTGATTAAATTGAACCTAGTAAAATCTAAAGGTACTTCTCCTTTGTCTGTTTTAATAGTTGGATCTAAGGGTAATAGCAACCCTCTTTGTACATCTACATAATCTTGTCTATCGGCAAAATTTAACTCATTATAAACATTAGCGTTTGCTTGCTTTGTAAATGATGTTGCCTCTTTAGGCAGAACTGACACAGGATTTTTTGCAGCGAATGTATTACCTGCTAAATCAGCACTTACACATAGAGCGACTGCTAATGGAACTACTTTGGAACTTTTCTTTAAAAAATCTTTGTAATTAATGGACATTTGACGACCCCCTGTTGTTTTAATCTATTATTTGTTGTGATAATGCCTCTACATCAACCAATACTAATAGATAAAATGAATATTTAAATTATTAGTAACGTCTGGCATCCTTCTGCAATGATCTTTTCCCTAATAATGCTTGTACAGCTTCCTTTAGGGAAAGTTTTTAGAATAATTCCACCTCCAACCAAGCGCCATATTTATCAAAATTGAAAAACTATCCATAAAGCCACAACCAAATCGGAAACGCTTTCATTGTATTCTGAAAGGGTAAATAAATTGATATGCAACATGTTTTTCAATATTAATAAAACTCAACATATTAAAAAATATATTGAATATATTTGTATGATAGCCTTTCTAATTTTTTGAGTAAAACAAGTATTTTGGATGTACCTAAAGTAAAAATTGATACTAATAGTTTTGTTTAATCTCGATTTTGATAAATTCCTCAAATTCTGCTTTTTAATCAAAAAACTAGAGCCCTTGAGAGCTCTAGTTCTATTTCAATAATTCTTAAATTCCACCTCCATCTAGTACAATTCCTAATTCGACGGGGAAAATATTTTTCTAACTTTCTGAAGCCATTGGATGCTTACTTAGAAAATGGAGCATACATTGATTGAATTCCTTTGCCGCTTCAATTTTAGCAATATGACCTGCTTTTTTTAAAATAACTAAATCAGAATTTTGGATGTGTTTATACATAAAAATTGCGATTTTAACTGGGATTAATGCATCATACTGAGCGCCGATCACAAGTGTAGGGACCGTTATTTCAGGTAATAAAGAGCGGTTATCAACTTCTACAATGGCATCAATTGATTTAAACACTCCTTCAACATTGGCTTTCAAACATTTATCTAAATCATCGAAATTCTCCTTTTTCCAAGAGTAAAAACTACTTCTGAATACGATGTTTTTTCGTTGGTTTGGAGATAGTATGAGCGATCGGATCTTGACAAATTTACCGATAATTCTACCTAATCGGTCAAAAAAATATGGGGTCGTACATGCAAAAACTAAGGAAAAGCATTTCTCAGGTGCTTGACGATAAATTTCTTGTGCAACGATTCCCCCCATAGAAAATCCACAAATGTGTGCTCTTTCTATCTTAAGTAAATCAAGTAACGAAATAACATCACTGGCAAAATTTTCAATAGATATTCCTTCCAGTGTTGGATTGATTCCATGCCCCCTTAAATCAGGGATGATCAGTTGATACTGATCAGCAAACTCAAATTGTTTGAACCACCCTTCTTTGCATTCGGATAGCCCATGAAGAAGGACTAATGGTTCCCCATTACCCATGCGTAAAAATGGCAATGCCATTTTACTAGCATTTTGTTCCTCCATGATTATTTCCTCCTTTTATGAAACTATTGAATTTATTTCCAATTCCCATCAAAAGTAAGCATGGCATGATAATGTGAAATTATTAATATTATTTAAAGAATTATTGAAATATACCCATATGTGTAAAATACACATATAGAACATTCTTTAATTATGTGTGTTTGAAGATAAGTCAGGTCCAGTAACTTAGATATTCATTGCCAAAAAATTGGAGGAATTACATCCTTTCCTCCAATGATGAACGGATTTAGAACTTGCAAGGGCTGGCACCTAATGAAGAAAAATGAGGTTAAAAGTTTTACCCTGTAAAGAATGTTTCATTTCTTTAAGGACGTTTCTTTTTAGGTCAACATTAAAATGGACTGATCTAAGGAAAGAGGTTTAGGAACAGTCCATTTGTATTATTATTATTTTATTTGATTACAAACTCTTACCTTATAAAGTTAAAATTGATTAATAACTGTAACACCAACTCCAGCATAGTTATTCATATCTTCAAGTGCAATGTTGATTTCGTCAAGGGAGATTTTTTTCGTTACGAGTTTACCAGGGGATAATCTTCCATTTTCAACCATTTGAAGCATGGCAGGATACTCAGGCAAAGGCATTCCAACAGATCCTATTATCTGTACTTCAGTAGCTAAAATAAAATTAATCGGGAGTTGAAGTAGGCCGCCATTCGGTGTAGAACTGAGTCCAATTTGAACGTGTCTTCCTCGCTTTTTAAGGCTTAACACAGAGTTCAAACATGTTTCTTGGATGCCAAGGGCATCGATTGAGAGATTAGCACCACCCTTTGTCACTTCTCGAACAATTTGGGGTGCTTTTTCTTTTTTACTATTAATAACAGCAACAGCCCCTACTTCTTTAGCAAATTCTAATTTTTCATCTGCGATATCCACCGCTATTACATTGGCTCCAGCAGCTGCTGCAATTTGAATTGCGGATAATCCTACACCGCCTGTTCCATAAACAGCGACCCATTCTCCGGGACGCACATTTCCCTGAGTTATTATTCCGTGATAAGCAGTCATAAAGCGGCAGCCCATCGCACTTGCATCTAGAAAATCAATATTATCGGGTAAACGCACGAGATTTCTGTCTGCCTCTGGAATGTGAATGTGTGAAGCAAATCCTCCATTAAAATGGAAACCTACCAAACTCAGATTATCGCAAATATTATGATGTCCTGCGACGCAATGTGGACAAATTCCGTCTGAATGATTAAATGGTACTAATACACGGTCGCCTTTTTTGAAATTTCGAATATTTTTTCCAACTTCCTCTACTATACCGCTCATCTCATGACCTAAAATGCGAGGGAAAGATTGAATAGCGCTCATATGTCCTGCCCACCCGTGCCAATCGCTTCGACATAAACCCGTTGCTTCTAATTTTATTATCACACCATCTGGAGTTAGAGTAGGATCATCAACCTCTTTGACTATTAAAGGCTGGTTAAACCCTTCCAAGACTGCTGCTCTCATAATCCTTCATCTCCCTAAATATTATTTAATTCTTTGCATGAGTATGTCGAGCTTACCTTTATATGGAGCACGAGCAAACTCTTCCAATTGATTGGTTCCTGCTGAGGCTTGATAGAGGACGCCACGTTCATGGGAAAATTCCTTAAATCCAAAAATACCAGTATACCTTCCAATACCGCTTTCATTGACACCACCAAATGGAAGGTTTGGTTCCGAAATATGGCGCATCACATCATTCACGGTTGCACCGCCGGAAGTGGTTGTCGAAAGAACGGTGTCAACTACTTTTGAATTATCACTAAAAATATAGAGAGCCAATGGTTTGGGTCTTGAATTTATTTGTTTAATCACTTCATTTAAATCTGTGTAGGTTAGGACTGGCATGATGGGTCCAAATATCTCTTCCTGCATAATCTTAGCTTCAAGTGGTACATCTGTCAGGACAGTAGGATAGAATGTTCGCCCATCTACAATCCCACCGCATCGAACGTTTGCTCCACGCATAACAGCATCGTCTAATAATTCTTTTAATCGATTAATGTTACGTTCATTCACAATCTTCGCTACGTCAACTTGATTAAGTATTCCGTTTTCGAAGTAGCTCCTTTGGATGTAATCTTCTACATAGCGAATAAATTCTTCCCGCTTGTTTTCCTTTATATAAATATGGTCTGGAGCCAGGCATATTTGTCCAGAATTTGCATACTTGCCAAAAGCAATTCTCGGTACAATTTTCTCCAAATCAACTTGTTCATCAATAATGACAGGACATTTCCCACCCAATTCCAGTGTGACGGATGCAAGGTGTTTTGCAGCTGCTTGCATCACTACTTTTCCTACTTGTGTACTACCCGTGAAAAGGATATGGTTAAATGGAAGATCAAGTAGGGCATTGGCAACCTCAACCCCGCCTTCAAAAATTGCAACTTCGGATTCGTCGAATAATTCGTTTACAATTTTCACAGAAATTTTACTTGTAGCAGGTGCCATTTCGGAAGGTTTTAAGATACAGACGTTGCCAGCTCCAATTGCGGGTATTAATGGATTAAAAAGCAACATGAAAGGGAAATTCCAGGCGGAAAAGATGAGGCATTGGCCCTTTGGCTCTGAGATGATTTTTGCTGTGGCCCCTCGATTTCTAGATGGGACTTCAACAGGCTCCATCCATTTATTTAGATTTTCAACAAATAGATCGATTTCATTAATAACACTCATGACTTCTGTGGTAACTGCTTCAAATGCAGGTTTTCCAAAATCTGCTTGAAGAGCTTCCACAATAGCTGGAGTTTCTTTAAGAATTAAAGCCCTTAATTTTTGTAATTTTTCGATACGTTCTGCCGCACTTGTCTGTTTAACGATATGAAGATGTTGCTTTTGCAATTGGAATACTCTTTGAATAGCATTTAGATACTCTCCCATATTGCCCTCCTTTTTAGCGAAAACGCTTTCATTTATTCGAAAAATCCTTGCATTATTTACTTAAAACTTTTTGGCTGGATCTTCTTAGAGGATTTAGTTAGTATCATGATGATGAATGGCAAATAAAAACTTTTACCTCCTTCCAATTACTCTGTAATTCTAAATATTCTGTATTAATAATATTTAGAATTATAATAAAAGGATTAATTGAATGTGTAAATCAATCCTTTTGGATGCTGCTCAACGAAAAATTGATATAATCAATGAATGGGATTTTAATATGGCTTTGATATTCACCTTTCTCTACACAATAAAATCCCCTACCTCACTAAAAAAATGAGAAAGGGGATCAATTTTTACTTAGATTATATTTTTTTTCATCTTGATTATTGAAATTCTCATTGTATTGGAGATTTCTTTAAGGCACCCGAAATGACACCTTCACATGTTAAAGCTTCGATTTCCTGATTGGAATAGCCCATTTGAGCTAAGATTTCAGCCGTATGCTTCCCGGACTTTGGAGCCAGCTTCCTTATCGACCCTGGCGTTTCTGACATTTTGATCGGAGGCGCGATCAATTTAACAGGACCAATTTCTGAGTCATGAAAGGTTTGAATCATTTCTCTTTCTATCAATTGAGGGTCTGTCTCTAAATCTTCAAATTTATTAACTGGTGTAACGCAAGCATCGACTTTTGAAAAAATCTCAACCCATTCCTTTTGTGCTTTTGTTGAAATAATTGCTTGAATTTCGGCTTTTATGCGATCCTGTTCATCCATCGGTACATGCTGTTGATGAATGAATTCTTCCCTTCCGATCACCTTGCAAAATTGTTCCCAAAACTTCGCTTCAACCGCACCAACTGAAAGATATCGTCCATCTTTTGTTTCATACACCTCGTAAAAGGCACTTCTGCCTGACAACCTAAGCTCTCCTCGATTTGGTTGTATGTTTGTTACGAAATAATCTGGCAGAGTAAGCTGCAGCCAGGAAAGAGCCCCATCCATCATCGATATGTCGACAAATTGCCCTTTTCCAGACCTTTCTCTTTGAAAAAGAGCCATTAATATTCCAACAGTGGCAAGAAGGGCTCCTCCACCAATATCAGCGATTGGTATAGGGGGTACGATTGGTTTTCTGTTCCGCTCACCGATAAACTCCAGTAATCCTGCATAACTGATATAATTTAAATCGTGACCTGGCTTATTGGCATAAGGCCCTGTTTGACCATAGCCTGTTAAAGCGCAATAGACAAGTGTAGGATTAATCTTTTTTAGCACATCATATCCAACCCCAAGCCGGTCCATGACACCTGGTCGGAAAGATTCCACAACTACATCTGCATTCTCGGCCATTTTTAAAAAGATTTCTTTCCCTTTGTCTGTTTTTAGATTTAAGCAGACACTTTTCTTATTACGGTTTACTGAATGAAATAACGCACTGTTTTCACCGATTTTAGGACTATTTGCTCGGACATAATCTCCGAGTCCCGTATCTTCTATTTTTATAACCTCAGCACCATAATCGGCAAGCAGCATGGTGCAGTAAGGTCCAGGTAACAAGCGTGTTAAGTCCAAAATACGAAGCGACGTTAATGCTGAAGACAATTTGATTCCTCCTTTATTATAGCCTTGGAATTTTATTTTGGCTGCATACGTAGAGCGCCATCCAATCGAATAACTTCTCCATTAATCATCGGATTTTCAATAATACTTTGGACAAGTTGTGCATATTCACTAGGGTGTCCTAATCGTTTAGGGAATGGTACCCCTGCACATAACGCCGCTTTTGCTTCTTCAGATTTTCTACCCAGTAATGGAGTCTCAAATAGGCCTGGTGCAATCGTTACGACACGAATTCCATAGTCTGCCAGATCCCTAGCAATTGGAAGTGTCATCCCGACAATTCCCCCTTTTGAAGCACTATAGGCAGCTTGACCGATTTGTCCTTCAAATGCTGCAGCAGAGGCAGTATTAACAACTACGCCTCTTTCGCCATCCTGATTTGGATCGTTTAGACTCATTCTTTCAGCCGCTAAACGAATGACATTGAATGTACCTATTAAATTCACCTTAATAATGTTTGTGAAAAGTGCTAAATCAAAAGGCCCTTTTCTGCCGAATGTTTTTTGGGCACCACCGATTCCTGCACAGTTCACGGCTGAGGTAATTTTTCCAAATCTCTCAATCGTAAGGTCAAGAGCCGACTTTACATCAGCTTCTTCTACTACATTTGTTTTTACGTAAAGAACATGATGATGTCCAAGTTCTTCTACTAAATTGGTTCCTCTTTCATCATTTAGGTCCAGAATAACGGCTTTTCCACCCTTCGCGACAACGTTTCGTACCGTTGCCTCACCTAAACCTGAAGCACCGCCTGAAACGACAACAACACTTTTACTAAAATCCATTTTTCATCTCTCCAATTTTTATTTTTATCAATTACTATTCTAATCAGTTTATTTTTTTTAAAGGAAAACTATAACTAAACTCTAGCTTTTTCTAATAGGGTAGCACTTGTAAATAGTTCTCCCATTAATCTTCTACATTATCTTCCTTGAAACTGTGGTTTTCTTTTCTCTAAAAAGGCTTGTACCCCTTCTTTTACATCTTCTTTAAGGAAAAGGTCTTGAAATAATTCTGCTTCTCTTTCAAGTGCATTCAATAATGGTAATTCTAGACCTTCATCTACTGCTTTTTTAATATTTTTCAAAGCAGATGGTGAGTTATTGCAGATTTTTCTAGCTAATTTTATTGCTTCTTCCAATCCACCGCCAGTTGGGACTACTTTATTGACCAGTCCAATCTTCAATGCTTCCTCTGCCGAAAGATGATCCCCCGTAAACAATAGCTCTTTCGCCTTCGCTTCTCCTATCAGTCGAGGTAAACGCTGGGTACCACCTGCGCCAGGAAGTAATCCAAGCTTAACTTCTGGAACGCCTATGTATGCATGCTCCTCAGCAATTCGTAAATCACAAGTAAGAGCCAGCTCACAGCCGCCACCAAGCGTATATCCGTTTAATACTGCAATCGTTGGCTTTGTAGAGAAGTCAATGCTATTAAACATCTCATGATTCTTCATAAATTGAGGAAATAAATTGGGATTCCCAATCCTTTGCGGCAACTCTTTTATATCAGCACCAGCCATAAATGCTTTTTGCCCTGCCCCAGTTAAAATAATGGCTAACACTTCATGGTCCGAGTTAAGGTCTACAAAAATCTCGCTAATTTCTTCTTTTACAGCTGCGCTCAATGCATTCATTGGCGGGTTATCAATGGTGACAATGGCGATCCAATCATGCTTCTCAACTTTTACTAAATTCATTTTTCAATCACCTCTTCTGGCTATTTAACTTTCATTCTGACATTTTGTTAAAATACAAATTATTTATTCAAAATATATTGAATATATTTTTCCTCATAGTAGCGCTAAAATATTTTAGTGTAAATCAACAAAATAGGAGGTCATTCAAGTATGAGTTGATATATAGTTATATCTGTTATTTATCACCTGGTACGTAATACATTTTTTAAAATTTTTCCAGATGCATTACGTGGCAACGCTTCCAAAAATTCAACGTTGCGCGGCTTTTTATATGACGCCAACCTACTTTGACAGAATTCGATAACTTGAGTTTGCGTCAGTTTTTTATTAGGTTTTAATACGATAAAAACTTTCACACTTTCTCCCCATTGTGGATCAGGTATACCCACCACTGCAGCTTCCATAATATCCGGATGTGTATAAAGCACCTCTTCTACCTCAGCAGGATAAATATTCTCTCCACCGCTGATTATCATGTCTTTTTTCCGATCTACTATATAGATAAATCCATTTTCGTCCATTCGTACTAAATCACCACTATGGAACCAGCCTCTTTTAAAGGCTTCTTCAGTGGCTTCAGGATTTTTGTAGTATTCCTTCATCATCGTGGGGCCCTGGTATATAATTTCACCTACTTCTCCTACTGGAACATCATTCATTTCTGGATCAACGATACGTACACGGACATTGATTGCGGGTTTACCGACTGAATCGGTTTTTCGTATTACATCTTCTGGGAGTAAATAGGTTACGTGAAGGGATTCTGTTTGACCAAATGATTCAACAAGCTCTGCATTAGTAAATACTTTCAATATTTTTTTCTTTAATTCCAGCGGAGTAATCGCACCGCCCATTCCACATTTTTTGAGGGAACTTGAATCATATTCATGAAGATTCGGAACTTGTAATAGAACAATCCACATTGCAGGAACTAAAAACATAAATGTGATTTTCTCGGCTTGAATCGTGCGGAGTATAGATTCTGGTCGAAAATCAGAGTGGATAATCCCAGTGCCTTCCTGAAGGCAAATGGTTACCAAGTGCGAGAGGGCAGCTATATGAAAAAGCGGTGGCACGATTAACATTCGTGTTTGTTTGTCTCTTTTCATATCAGCCAGCCTGTTCATTGCTTGCATATATACATTTTTATGAGTAAGCACAGCTCCTTTGGGACGGCCGGTTGTCCCAGATGTATAGACAATTACATGTGCGTCATGATCCTGCCGAATTTCATTGGCTTGATATAAGGCTGTAGATTCAAATATTTTTTCGTACTGAACCATATCAAAACCTGTAATGTCTTGATTGGGATTCACGACAACAATATTTTTTACTTTCTGAAGTTTTTCACGAATCGATTGAATGATCTCGATATATTCCTGATCGATGAATAGGATTTTCGTATCAGAATTGTTTAAAACATATTCAATTTCACTTGGAGCTAAACGGAAATTAATAGGAACGCCAACGCCTGAAGTAAAGCTGATTCCGAAATAAACTTCGACAAATTCTATGCTGTTTTTAAAAAGAAATCCAATCTTGTCATCTTTTTCTATTCCATGTTGTTGCAGCCACCCAGCTATGTGAGTAGCCCGGTTTAGTAACTGTTCGTAAGTTACCCTTTTATCTTGATCAACGAATGCTTCCTTTTTCGGATTGGAATGTGCAGCATACTTCAAGGCCTCGCTGATTAACAATTCTTGAGACAATAGAATCATATCAATCCCTCCTACGATTAGCGTTTAATCTATTGAAGTTTCGATACTGACCATTATTTATTAACGTGGCACTGTTAAACATAGCTGTTGATTTCCACTCTAGGCGCGGGCGGTACGATAAAATCCCCTGAGTCATCTTTTAAGAATGTCAGGGGATTTATTTTTCTTGAACCAATAATAATTGGATTAAAGCTTCCAATCACATTGCACAGTTATATTTTATAATCCAAGATTTTTGGCAATGATGTTTTTCATAATCTCATTCGTTCCTGCATAAATCGGCATAACGGCAACGTCACGATATCGGCGGGCAATTTCATATTCTTCCATATAGCCATATCCACCGTGAAGCTGTAGGCAGCGGGAAGACATTCTTCTAGCCATATCAGTGATCCACCATTTCGCCATTGAGGCTTGTGTTGAAATTTCCTCCCCATTCATATGTTTAATAGCGAGATCATCCAAGTAGGAACGGGCCAATGACAATTCCGTTGCCATTTCTGCAATTTCAAATTGAGTGTTTTGGAAAGAGCTAACCGGTTTTCCGAAAACATGTCTTTCTTGTACATATTTCATCGTCGTCTTTAACATCTCCTGTGCGATGACGTAACCCGAGTTCGCACACATGATCCGTTCTTGTTGTAATTTATCCATCAGGATATAGAAGCCCTCTCCTTCATTACCTAATAGATTGGAAACAGGGACACGAGCATCCTCAAAAATTAGCTCTGCAGTATCCTGAGAGTGGGTACCCAATTTTTTCAATTTACGGCCTCGCGAAAACCCTGGAGTATCACCTTCAACCATGATGATGCTCACTCCTTTACGCGCAGGAACGGCTTTAGAATCTGTTTTAACGACAACGAAAATCAAGTCTGCATTAATTCCATTGGTGATAAACGTTTTTTGTCCGTTAATTATATAGTTATCACCATCTCGTACAGCTGTCGTACTAACGCTTGCTAAATCCGAACCCGTCCCTGGTTCCGTCATGGCAACTGCCGTTAAGATATCGCCATTCACACATTTTGGCAAATATTTTTTCTTTTGCTCTTCCGTTCCATATTTTTCAAGATATGGTACAGTAATTGAACTGTGAAGGCTTGCCCCGCCAATACCACCGCCAATTCGAACTGCTTCTTCTGCAAGGACTAAATTGAAGCCAAAATCGAGTCCTAAACCACCATAGGCCGGATCGACCTGTGGACATAAAAAGCCTTGTTCACCCATTTTCTTATAGAGTTCTCGAGGAGTTAGGCCATTCTCTTCCCATTCATTAAAATATGGTTCAACCTCTTTTTCCATAAATTTTCTAAGAGATGTACGAAACATATCATGTTCTTCTGTACAATATGGTCTATCTGATTTAAATAAATTAAAATTTGTAGTAGATTTAGTTGTGACTGACATTGTACTTCCTCCTAATAGTAAAAAGTCTTTTACATAATAGTAATCATTAAATAAAGCAATCTATGAATTCATGAAAACTATTTGTTAATTTTTCTTATACATTGTAACAACACCTGCTCCACCAAGGCCTAGATTATGTTGGAGGGCAATTCTTGCATTTTTTACTTGTCGTTTTTCTGCGTGCCCGCGCAATTGCCAGACAAGCTCAGTACATTGTGCCAAACCAGTGGCACCAAGCGGGTGACCTTTAGACATTAGCCCTCCGGATGGATTGACGACATATTTACCGCCATACGTATTGTCACCGTTATTAATGAAAGTTTCCGCTTCTCCTTCTCTACAGAGACCAAGTCCTTCATACGTAATAACTTCATTGGGAGTAAAACAATCATGCAGTTCGACAACATCCACATCTTCAGGCCCGATTCCTGCTTTTTCGTAAACTTCTTTTGCAGCTCTACGAGTCATATCAGCCCCTGCAATATTTATCGCATTTTTATAGGATTCTTCTGTATCCGTTGCCATTACTTGTGAAATGATCTCTACAGCATTATGGATACCATGTTTTCGGGCAAATTCATCACTGCACACAATGGCAGCTGCTGCTCCACAAGATGGCGGACAAGCCATTAACCTTGTTATATAAGGAGGGTAGATCACCGGTGCATTTAAAACTTCTTCTACAGTCAAAGGTTTATTAAAAATAGAATAAGGATTATTAAGTGCATGGTTACGAGTTTTAACGGCAACTTTGGCAAAAATATCTGGATTTGCACCATATTTATTAATATACGCAGCCCCAGCTTCTCCAAAGAATTTGATAGCGCCTTGTGGAGCACTGTTTTGCGCCAGCTCATCTAAACGATCATTAAATGCTTTCAAAGGAGAAGTTCGATCATCCCATTTACTTTTTAATGCCCCTGGCCGCATCTCTTCAAATCCAAAAGCAAGAGCACAGTCAATTGCACCAGATTCTACTGCCTGACGGGCTAAATAAAGCGCGCTCGAACCAGACGCGCAGTTATTATTTACATTGATTACCGGAATTCCTGTCATCCCAACTTTATATAGGGATGCTTGGCCGCATGTACTGTCCCCATAAACATAACTTGCAAATGCCTGCTTAATCTCTCTAAAGTCGATACCTGCGTCTTTAATCGCACCTTGGATCGCTTTCGAAGCCATTACTTCATACGGTTCATTTGCACCAGGCTTCATAAATTTAACCATATTTACGCCAATAATTTTTACAGTGTTTTTCATAATCATTTCCCTCACTTCGATTAAAATAAACTACACAGTAGTAAAGCTAAGAGCACAAAGTAAGCGTTTTCGCATTTCATATTTAAATTTCTTATCCATGGTAAGCGTATCCTTAATTGAGCTAAAGCACCTCCTAATCTGATTCAAAACATATGTAGGAAATAATCTTCAATACGGATAGTACAAGTAATTTTCAATATATATTGAATATACTTTTAATTATAATAGCGCTATAATATATACGTACATCAACAATCTAGGATGTAGGTCAAGTTTGAGTTGATGTGTTTAAATGGACATATTAACCTCCTTTTAAACTTATCCACTAAAAGTTGGCAGGTGAGTCTATGCGCATTGAGCAACTAGTATACATAAAGGAAATCGCCAAAACTGGGTCCATTGCCATTACATCAGAACGTCTTCATATATCTTCACAAGGGATCAGCCAAGCGATCAAGAGTTTAGAAGATGAGCTTGGTGTGAACATCTTTATTCGTTTAAGAACTGGATTGCAACCTACCGAAGTAGGAAAGGAATTAATTATAAAAGCAGAGGAGTTTTTAACAAAGGTAGAGGAATTTAATGAAGTGGCTAAAATCCATTCTTCAGTGGGCGAAAAACATCTATCCATTTCAGCCGTTACGAGTTTATGTAGAAGTATTATTCCTCAAACAATTGCTTCATACAAATTGAAGTTTCCTGAAGTAAAACTTGAAATTATTGAATCTACAGTTGATCAAATTAGGAAGAATGTGTTAAATGGAGATTCGGATTTAGGCTTAATTGCTGTCCCTCCTCCAATTATGGAGAAAAATTCACATCTTGTTTCTACTCATTTTCTTGATAGTTCAACTTTGCCAGTAGAAGGAGTGGAAACACAACGATCCTGTTATTCGATTCGATTAAAAAATCAATATCTTTCAACAGCAGCCCAGGAGTTTTTGAAGGAACTTAAAGTACATGCAAAGTCTTTTAATGAATAAAACCCAAACGCCCATAGAATTTATTTAATTCTATGGGCGTTTGGGTTTTTGATATTTATTATTTGTTAATTATTTTATATGTTCCAACAGCTTTACTCACTAAAACTCCATGGCTGTCCCTGACTTCTGCTTCTCCTGTAACAATATTATATCCACTGTTAAGTATTTTTGCTGTAGCTGTTAATGTTTCATTTTCAGGAGCAGATGCTAGATAACTAATGTTTAAATTTACTGTAACCATAGGTTTTCCATAAAGAGTATGAATGGTCATGCCAATTACCACATCAAGAAGTCCCGCAATGGCACCACCATGAACTTTTTGATTGTAGTTTAATATGGAGCGACTAATAGGCAATTCCAATTCTACATTCCCTTCTTCCAAATGTGAGACCTGGATACCAATATGTTTGCTGTAGCCGAACTGTTGTAAAATATTCATCAATTCTTCCATTGATTTAAATCCTCACATCCTATGTCATATCGTATGCGAATTCCTTCTGATAATCTAATTCTCTTAATAGATTAATTGTCTAAAGTTCTTCTTCCTTTAATTGCCGCCGTAAGATTTTTCCTACTGTCGTTTTCGGAAGTGATTCTCTAAATTCGATTAAGCGAGGAACTTTATACCTAGTTAATCGTTCTCTGCACCACGTCTGAATTTCTTCTGAAGTAAGTACAGATCCTTTTTTAAGAACAATTGCCACTTTAATTGTTTCACCCCGATAAGGATCTGGAACACCATACACACAGGCTTCTTGAACTGTCGGATGTTGGTAGATCACTTCCTCCACTTCTACTGGGTAGACATTAAATCCCCCTGTTATAATCATTTCTTTCTTTCGACCAACAATGTAAAAATAGCCTTCACTATCCATATTTCCGATATCACCGGTATAAAGCCATCCATCACGAATCGTATTTTCAGTTTCCTCTTGATTCTTCCAATATCCTTTCATAATCTGTGGACCCTTAATAATAATCTCGCCAGGCTCGCCCACATGCATGTCAATTGTACCGGTTGCAATATCGACAATCTTAACATCCGTGTTTGGCATTGGAAGTCCGATACTCCCTACTTTCCTTTTCCCTGTTGGCTGGTTTCTAATAGCTCCACATGTAGCCTCCGACAATCCATATCCTTCAACAATTGGAACTTCTGAGAGCTGTTCAAAACTTTTAATGACCTCAATAGGTAATGGAGCTGAACCACATAAGCAATACTTAAAGCATATTAGGTCATCTTTTCTTAAGTCTGGATGATTCATTAAAGCGATATACATTGTAGGTGAACCAGTAAACATGGTGGGCCTATGTTTCCGGATCAGTTCTAAAAGATGATTCAATTCAAATTTTGCAATTGTAACAAATCTTGCTCCAATCATGACAGACTGAATTAGTCCGTACAGACCCATACCATGATATATTGGAGCAATACCTAATTGGCAATGCCCTTCTTGACATAAAATCGCTTTGTTCACTTCATATCCTTGATAAAGATTTGCAATCATATTCTCATTTGTGATCATAACTCCTTTTGGCCATCCGGTTGTTCCACCAGTATACGTAAGGACAGCTAGATCTTTTGGTTGAATATCTCTATACAATAATTCAGTCTTTTCATTTACTATCCAATGATGTAGATTATCCTCTTCCCTAATACCCTCATCTGCTGCAATGAAAAATACCTGATCAGCCAATCCGATTTTCTCAAGCTTATCTTTTTGTTCCCGAAAGGCAATCAGCCCTTTTACCTCAGAATTTCGAATAAGATGATCTAATTCTGCCGGTGTAAATTGTGGATTTACTTGAACTACTATACCACCTATGCGTTGAATGGAGAAAAAGGCAATGACATATTCAAGACAGTTAGGCATCATGATGGCAATTCGATCGCCGTTTCGGAATCTCCGTTTGTAAAGTGCTGTCGCCACACGTTCACAAGCAGACTTCAACCCCGTATAGGTAAGTTCTCTCTCTCCATCGATGACAGCTATGCTGTCAGGGTATTTTAAAGCTGTCCTTTCAAGCAATTCAAATATCGTTAATGATGGTATTTCTATTTGAGAAGAAACATTTTCTGCATAAGATTTTAACCATGGTTTTTTTAGGTAATCAGATTCTTTTTTCTGAACATATTCACTCATAAGGGCACCTCTATAAATAATCATCTTTTTCAATATTCTGTTAATTAATAATATAAGATCGCCAATCATTGGTTTTTCTAAAATGTCATGATTTACAAATGATACTATTTGCTAATTTCAAATACAGCGCTTACCTTTACTTCGTCGTTTTCGTTTACAGCAAATGCTTCACAAACCCACGTATTCGCAGTTTCATTTATTACAGAGCCTTTAACTGTTATTTTCTCTCCAGGTTTTGTCATGGAACGAAAACGTGCAGAGAAGGTATTTAATTGATCAGGAGAGAACCACGTTCCGATTGCCTGTCCAATAAAGCCCATAATCATCATTCCGTGTGCAATAACTCCGCCAAGGCCAGCTTTCTCCGCAAACGGAACTACCGTGTGAATAGGATTAAAATCTCCAGATGCACCTGCATAGCGAACAAGCTGAGTATGAGTAATCTCTTCTTTGTGTAACGGCATAAATTGATTTCCTACATTCATATATGGCCCCTCCTATTGTCTTTCTATAATCGTTGACCGGCTGATTAACACTAATTCATTGTTTTGGTTAAACAACTCTTTCTTTACTACAATAAATTTCATATTTGCCTTTATATAGACGTCGTCCACTTCCCCATAAACCGTAATGGTATCTCCAAGTTTAATTTTCCCTAAATACTGGTATTCATGTTCACCATGCAAAACCTTTGCGATATTTAATCCTAGTAAAATACCTAAGCCAGTACCACCTGTACCCCAAAAGTCAATAACAGTAGGGAAAGTTGGAGGAACACATTCCCCAGACATATATTCAGGTCTTTCGTCGCCGATGGCTACGGCAAATTCTTTGATTTTGCTTTGTTCAACTCTATACGTAAATGGTTCTAATTTCATTCCAACCTTCACTTCTAATGGTTTAACCATATGATTTTCCCTCCCAAATTCATCTTTTTTGACGTGTTTTTACCTAGTTTCTTCTATTTATATATACTGCTTTTTAAGACAACAGCCCGCGGACAGAATGCGAGCTGTTGTTCAACGAGTTTTTTAAGAAATCATTTACCTGCCGATGCTGCGGTTTTTGCATACTTTTTCATTAACTGGCCGGCGATAATATTTTTTTGAATTTCAGAAGTACCTTCATAGATCTTGGTAATTCGGGCGTCACGATAATAACGTTCGATTGGGTATTCTTTAATGTATCCAATTCCTCCATGAATTTGGACAGCTTTATCAGCTACACGGTTATATACTTCAGATCCAAGAAGCTTAACCATCGCAGCTTCTTTCAAAATATTTGTACCCCGGTCAATCATACCCGCAACACGATAGGTGAGTGATCGCAGTGTTTCAATATCAAGTGCCATTTCTGCCAGATAATGTTGGATAATTTGTTGTTTGATGATTGGTTTGTCAAATTGTACCCGTTCGTGAGCAAATTTAAGAGAAAGTTCAAGTAATTTTTCAGATGATCCAAGATTTCTTGCTGCTAATCCAGCACGACCATTCGCTAAAATCTTTAATGCATTAATATAGCCTTCTCCTTCTACGCCTAGCACGTTCTCTACAGGAATCTCACAATCTTCAAAAAATATTTCACAGGTATGTGCCCCACGTAAGCCCATTTTTTCTTCTGGTTTCCCAATCATCAGTCCCTTAGTCCCTTTTTCAACAATAAATGATGTAATCCCTTTAGGTCCTTGGGAAAGATCTGTAGCTGCCATTACTGTAAATACGCCGGCAATCGTAGCATTAGTTATATAGTGCTTAGAACCGTTGAGTATATATTTATCGCCTTTTCGAACCGCTGTTGTTTTCAATGCTGCAGCATTTGATCCTGCACAAGGCTCAGTTAGCGCAAAAGCTCCAATACATTCACCTGTTGCCATTTTGGGCAAGTATTTTTTCTTTTGTTCAACCGTTCCCATCTCTACAATGCCTACAGAACCAATTCCCGTATGTCCCCCAATCACCGTAGTGAATCCGTTATGGGTACGCCCCAGTTCTTCAAGAATGACACATTTATCAACCATTCCGATTCCGAGACCGCCATATTCAGCAGGAATGCTTAATCCAAATAACCCCATTTCTTTGCTCATTTTCATGATTTGATCAGGGATATTATCCTCCCGTTCGATTTGGTCTGCTACAGGATCAACCTCGTGATCCACAAAGTCTCTTACTGATTTTCTCATTGCTTCTAATTCAGGTGAAAAATCAACATTCATGTAAATCATCCTTTATATATAAATTAGGAAGATATTATTTTCTGTTTTTTTGTTTATGCATTAACAAGAACTTTATTAAATTCTTCCGTAAGCAGGGGCACGACCTCGAACAAATCTCCAATAATGCCATAATCGGCTACTTGAAAAATAGGCGCTTCCGGATCTTTGTTAATCGCTACAACAATTTTAGAGTTTGACATTCCTGCTAAATGCTGGATTGCACCTGAAATCCCGCAAGCAATATAGAGGTCTGGTGTAACAACTTTTCCAGTTTGACCAATTTGCAATGAGTAATCACAATATTCTGCATCACATGCACCGCGGGATGCACCTACTGCACCACCAAGCACATCGGCTAACTTCTGGAGTGGTTTAAAGCCATCTGCTGATTTTACACCACGACCACCAGATATAACGATTTTCGCTTCAGACAAATCTATTCCACCAGTCGTCTTACGGACGATTTCCTTCACAATCGTACGTAAATCTTTCAAATCCACTGTAAGTTCAATAACTTCAGCAATACCTTCTGTTTCTACCGCTGGAATATTATTTTGGCGTACAGTTGCGAATGGAATTCCTGATAACATCTTCTTTTTCTCAAATGCTTTTCCGGAATAGATTGGACGAGTGAATAATACATCTCCACTTTCTACATGAACATCCGTAACATCCGAAATAAGCCCAATTCCAAGACGTGCAGCAATTCGCGGTGCAAGATCTCTCCCGATAGCTGTGTGAGGCATCAAGATGGCTTCTGGTTGTACTTCCTTTATAACCTTACATAGTGCCTGAGAATAGGCATCCGTTGTATATACATCAAGCTCTTTGTTTGTTACAGCAAATATTTTGTCAGTTCCATATTGTCCTAGAATCTCATTATAGTTCGTTGCGTTGCTTCCAAAAGTAACTGCTACAATTTCTCCGCCTTCAGAAATTCTTTTTGCTGCAGAAAGCATCTCGAGGGTAACACCTCTTAAGTTTCCTTCTTTAGCCTCTGTCATTACTAGTATTTTCCTCATATATTTTCTTCCTCCAAAAATGGTTAGAGTACCTTCGCTTCACTGCAAAGAAGATTAGCTAATTCAGTTACTTGATTCTTTAATTCCCCATTCAAGATACGTCCTGCTTTTTTCTTTGGCGGGAAAAAAGTTTCCGTGACCGTTGTCTTTGCTTCTATATCATCTTCGATATCTAAATCGTCAAGTTCTATTCGTTCGATTGGTTTTTTCTTTGCTTTCATGATACCAGGCAGTGAAGGATAACGAGGTTCATTTAAACCTTGTTGTGCTGTTACTAGAACTGGAAGTGATACTTCAACCAGTTCTTTGTCCCCTTCCACATCTCGTTCAATTATGGCTTTATCGCCATTGATTTCTAAATATGTAATGGTTGTAGCCTGTGCAATTTTTAGTTCCTCAGCGAGACGAGGCCCCACTTGTCCTGAACCATAATCAACTGCTAAGTTACCACCGATAATAAGATCAAATTCACGATCTTTAATAACGGAAGCAAGAATTTGGGCAATGCTATACTCATCCAATACCTCGTCTTCACTATCGACAAAGATTGCTTTATCAGCACCCATAGCCAGTGCTGTTCGAAGAGCATTTTCTGCACGTTCAGGTCCGATCGTGATTACCGTTACTTCACCTTCATGTAATTCTCGTAATTTAATTGCTTCTTCAATTGCATATTCATCGTAAGGATTGATGATGAAATTAACACCATCTTCACTGATGCTACCGTTTTGAAGAACAATTTTTTCTTCTGTATCAAATGTCTGTTTCATTAATACTAAAATATTCATTTTCATTAAACCCCTTCTAGACAACTCTTTCAAAAACACTATAAGTCCTTGAAATTATGTTTATTTAATTACCATCTGATTTGTATATAATGTATTTTCTTCTACAAAATCATAAAGTTTTTGTGACATGCAGTCTTTTCGGCCTGCTTCGATTTCTTCAACAATATGTCCAATTAAACCAACAGCCCGTGCTGCCACTGCGAAAGACTTAACCACACTGAAGTGCAAATTCATATCCGAGAGAACAGCACCGATTGCACCTGCAGCATTTAAAGTAATTTGTTTCCCCTTTTGTTCACAAAATTGTTGATGAATTTCCTTCAACAATCCAATATGTCTTCCACTAAATCCTAACTCTTCAGCTAAAGCAAATAACTTGGTAGTACGCGGGTCAACAGGTTTGTGAATCGGATGGCCAAATCCCATGACCTGCACCTTTTTTGTTTTACAATCTTCTAATATGCTCGAAGCGACCGTTGCAACGTCCTGATCATAGCCGTATGTTTCCCATCCTTTTTGAAGCATCTGAGCTGTATTTTCCATAGCCCCTAAATAGACAGAACCTGCTCCCAAAAGACCCGCTGCAACAGCTGCTTGTACAGCTTCAGGTGCTCCTAGATAAGTAAGACGGGCAGAAATGGAACTAGGAGTATAACCATGTTCACAAATTGCAACCATACAGGCATTTAGCATTTTGGACTCTTCATGTGTTGGCCGGCGATGAAGCGCACCTAAAAATGCCATATCGACTAGCGTTATTTCTCCAATTAAATCTTCGGTCAAATCATATCCATGAACATAAATCGCATTTGGTTTAGACAATCCAATTTTCGTTTCAAACTTCATCTTGCTACACCCTTTACAGATATGAGATTTAGAATAATGCTTTTAAACTATTTATCTGATGTTTTTGGATTATACTAAAATGTAATCATTCCAATAATAAAATGATAAATAGTTCATTAAACAATTGGTTCGTAAGGGAATATATCTGCAGAAACATCTAAAGACGTAAAGCTAGTCTTAAATGATTGCATGGCTTGCGTGCCAATCGTTTCAACTGTCCATCCTTCATGATTGATCGCAGAGCGGACTGGACGTGGCTGAGAGAATAATAATATTTCTTTTCCGCGTACACAGAAAATCTGTCCTGTGATTTCAGATGCGTCATCACTTGCTAAATATGCAACTAACGGGGCTATATGTTCTGGACTCATTTGCTTCACTTTTTCAACACGTTTCTTTTGATCTTCAGTTTCGGTTGGTATTGCTCCGATCATTCGACTCCAAGCAAAAGGGGCAACTGCGTTTGCTGTCACGTTATAACGGTTCATATCTAATGCGGTGGATTTTGTTAGTCCGACAATACCGAGTTTTGCTGCAGCATAATTGGCTTGGCCTATATTTCCAATTAAACCTGAAGTTGAAGTAAAGTTTATGTAGCGACCACTTTTTTGTTCTTTAAAATATGGTGCAGCAGCACGGGTCATATTAAATGTCCCTTTTAAATGAACATTTATGACCGCATCCCACTCTTCTTCCGACATTTTAAATAGCATACGGTCTCTTAAGATTCCTGCATTGTTTACAACTATGTCAATCTTTCCAAAATTCTCAATCGCTGTCTGCACGATTTTTTCAGCACTTTGAGAATCAGCTACAGAATTATAGTTTGCAACCGCTTCACCACCAAATTCCTTAATTTCATTCACAACTTCATCTGCAATCTTAAGATCCTGTCCTTGTCCGGAAACGTTACTGCCTAAATCATTAACTATTACCTTTGCTCCTTCACGAGCCATAAGTAATGCCAAAGCCTTACCTATTCCACGGCCTGAGCCAGTAATAATCGCTACCTTTCCATTTAAGCTTCCCATTACTAGTTCCTCCCAATCTTTAGAAATTAACATGATTCAACGACACCCTAATCATTTACAACACCAAAAAAGGAAAACTATTAAAAAATATATTGAATATATTTTTTTTAATAATAGCTCTATTGTATAATTGAGTAAAACAAGAAATTTGGACGGCACGTAAGTAAATATTGATATAAAAAAGGAATTAAATTTATGCTGACCGCGAAAAATTCTTGGAAGGTGAATTTATGCGTATTGAGCAATTGTTATATATTACTGAAATCGCAAAAAATGAATCGATCGCCATTACCTCAGAACGATTCCAAGTATCTTCTCAAGGCATCAGTCAAGCCATCCAGAGTTTAGAAAATGAACTTGGTGTAAGGGTATTCACACGATCTAGAAGTGGATTGTATCTCACTGAAGCAGGAAAAGAACTCATTGAAAAAGCACACGAGGTTTTACAAAAGCTTTCGGAGTTTAAAGAAGTGGCTAGTAACTATAATTCACCTATCACGGGGAACTTAACTATTTCAGCGAGCTCAAGCCTATGCAGCGGCATCATCCCACATACCATTGCTTCATTCAAAACGAAATTTCCTAGCGTAACAATTGATATTATAGAATCACCAACAGTATCTCAAGTTCGGAAAAACGTTTTGGATGGATCAGCAGATCTTGGTTTTATATCTATTCCTTCCTCATTTCATGGAAAAAATAAACTGCTAACTATAACACATTTGCTGGATTCCCCATTAATGATTTTTTTTAGAAAAGATTCAGAACTTGCAAATAAAGACAGTGTATGTAAAGAAGATATTATGAAATATCAACTAGCTGCACATATAAATGATTCGTATGTTAATGATTTTTACAAGGAAATAGGAAGGCCCCATATCTTGTTAAATTCCAATAGTGCTGAAACGAGAAACTATTTTATTTTGCAGGGATTAGCATTGGGACTCGAAAGTGCCTTATCCATTAAATGCAATCCATTTTACAAACATAAAGATATTATGAGCCTGCCAATTGAAGGGATAGAAATAAAAGTATCCTTTTACTGCATTAGATTAAAGAATCAACATCTTTCGATTGCTGCTCAGGAATTTTTGAAGGAACTTAATGTTCAAATTAGTACTTTTGAGGAATAAATTTCCATTAGTAATAGTTAAAAAGAGGAAGGACTCGTCCTTCCTCTCAGATTGTAGACAAAAGGCATCCGAATGAGTCCATTCGGATGCCTTTTTGTTGAATTTTTGCTCGTAAGAGCAAATTTTAGACCTATCTTATGCTTATAATTACGCCATTTCTGGACTTTTCCATGTCCAGCTGGCCATCTTTTTCAAGTTCATGGCAGCAAAAGTAAGCATCGCTTGCATGGACAATTTTTTTAGGCCTCTTAAAGTCGTCCATCGCATACCATGCTTTTCTTTCGCATCAGCAAATACGCGTTCAATAGTTTCTTTGCGTTTTGCATAAATAATTTTAATCTCTGGTGTATGACGAAGGTGATCAGCTTCCTCTAGATACTCTTCCCATACATGCCGTTGAATCAATTTTTGATGATTTTGGCTCTGGGTGCATTGAGACAATAAAGGGCAATCCATACATTTAATCGGATTAGAGAAAAACTGACGATAACCTTCCTTAGTAGTCGTTCTATATTCTAGAACCTGTCCTTCCGGACATATGTAACAGTCAAAATGTTCATCATATACATAGTCGTTTTTTCTTAAATAACCTTCTTTTGTACGTGGGCGTGTATAAGGTAAAGCTGGTTGAATATCATTTTCTATTATGAATTGAGCAATAGCAGGTGTTTTATAGCCAGCGTCAGCAGCAACAGCATTAGGTTTACCACAGTTTTCAATGACTTTTTCCAGAAGAGGTTCAAACATCGTACTATCATGAACATTTCCTGGAGTTACAATCGTCCCTAGAATAAATCCATGTCTATCAGCAGCTGCATGAAATGAATAAGCAAATTGCTTTGTACGCTCATCTTTTACATAGTAACCACTTTCTGGATCCGTGGTACTTTCCTTAATTTCCTTGTTTTCCTCTTTTTCAAATTTCTCTGGTGGAAAAGGCTTTTTACCATGGTCCTCTCGATCACTGTTGATTTCTTCTTGAAGACGAGCTTGATAGGCCTTTGTTTCCTTACGAACCATTTTTTTTTCGAATTTACGTTTATTGGCACTTGCTTTAACATGTGTAGAATCAATAAATACATGTTCAGCACTAATTAACTTTTTATCGACTACTTCTTTTAAAATGCGATAGAAAATCAGTTCAAATAAATCCGTATCCTTGAAACATCTTTCATAGTTTTTACCATAGGTAGAAAAGTGGGGCACTTTATCATGAAAGCCAAAACCTAAGAACCAACGATAAGCAAGGTTCGTTTCAATTTCTTCAATAGTTTTGCGCAACGATCGAATACCGAAGGTATATTGAATGAAAGCAATCTTGATTAATACAACAGGATCGATACTTGGGCGACCACGCTCAGAAGAATACATATCTTGAACTAGTTGATATATAAATGAAAAATCTATAGCTGCCTCAATCTTGCGAACCAAGTGATTTTCAGGGACAAGTTGGTCTAAAGTAATCATTTCTAATTGATCACGATTAACCTGTGTATTTTTAGTTAGCATTTCATCATCACCTCTATACTCATTAATTTAATTATACAAAAAACTGCCGGCAAAATCCGTTATCATTAGGATTTTGTCGACAGTCTGAAACCGACTTAAAGTCGGTTTTTTTAATTTTATTTTGTTTGTGAAATTGTATTAACAAGTTGGGTCAGTGCTTCGTTGATCGGCGTAACTGAGCGACCAAGAATTTTCTCAAAATCATTGCTTTCAACATCTAGTGAACCGTTCCGAATGCTTTCTTGAATTCCTACTACAATCGGAATCACAAAATCAGGTAAACCTAAGCCTTTCATGATCTCTGCATATTTTTCGTCACTAACTTGTTGTACAGGTACTTCTTTACCCAATACATTACCAAGAGCAGATGCCAATTCTTCTTGAGTTAAAAGAGGACCAGAAAGTTCATACACTGTATTTTCATGACCGTTTCCTACAAGAACAGCAGCTGCTGCATCTGCGTAATCTTGTTTTAGTGCCCAGCCTACTTTACCTGCTCCAGCAGATGTTACCCATGGAGCTCCCGCCATAGCACCTTGAACGCTGCCAATTTCGTTCTCCAGATACCAATTGTTACGCAAGAATGAATATGGGATACCCGTCTTAATGATGGCTGCTTCTGTCGCAACATGGGTTGGGGCGAATAAATTCTTGCTTTCTGTTGCATTTACTATGCTTGTATAAGCAATAAATTTCACTTCTGCACGTTCAGCTGCTTGGACAGCATTTGCATGTTGACGAGTTCTTGTTTCATTGTCACCATCCGCAGAAATAATTAATAAGCGATCAATCCCTGCAAAAGCATGTTCTAATGTTTCTGGATGGTCAAAATCTCCTTGTCGAACTTCCACTCCACGAACACGAAGTCCTTCCGCTTTCTCTGGATTTCGAACACTTACTGCTAGCTCGCTTGCAGGTATAGTTTTCAATAACGATTCTACAATCTTGGAACCTAATTGCCCTGTTGCTCCAGTAACTAATGTTTTCATTTATATTCCTCCAGTTCATTGTAACAACTTTGATTACATGTATTCATTTTAGTTACATGTATTCGACTTGTCAACAGGTGAAATACCATTTATTATTTTATTCATAATTTGGTATAATAAACTTGTAATCAATATAATTACACGATAAAATAAAAATTTAAAAACGTATAGTTAATAGGGGTGGTGAATGAACATGTCCATCAGCAGCCGATTCGCTGTCGGAATTCATATATTAGCTCTAATTGAATTAAATAAAGAAGGAGTAACATCTTCTGAATTCTTAGCTTCAAGTGTTAACACGAACCCAGCGGTGATAAGAAAACTAATGGGAATGCTAAAAAAATCTGGTTTGATAGAGGTCCATCCAGGCATTGCAGGGGCTAAACTCGCAAAGGAATTATCTGACATTACACTGTTCGACGTTTATAAGGCAGTGAATGTTGTACAGGATAAAGAATTGTTTAGCATACATGAAAGTCCACATCCTGATTGTCTCGTAGGTAGGAACATCCAGAATACAATCGAACCATTATTCACAGCAGCACAATTGGCAATGGAGAAGGTTTTAAGAAATGTTACTTTAGAAGATGTTGTGAAGGATATTGCTACTAAAGAAAATATCTGTTAAAAAAGGTATTCCAAAGGAATGTCTTTTTTCTTTGTACTTAAACTAACCTGCTACCGTTAGTGCAAGAAAAAAGGGACCGCCGCAGCCATCCCAATTGTTACTCTTGCATCCGATAGTTTAAGTGAAAATATTCACAATCTTTTTTTGTCTTAACAAAATCTAATCCCTTAATGTGTTGGGGCATATCAAAAAGACGCTTTCTTGCTAAAGAAAAGCGCCCTTTAACTGAATATCAGGTGAACTTATAGTAACTAGTATAATTGAATAACGTAAAACCTTCTACTAGCTGGTTTAACTCGGGAAAACTATTTTATACTGGCACAATAGAAAGATAAAGTTTGGGTTATCTTATTCTGTTTTAATGCTCTAAACAACAAAACGATAAATTAAGTCTTCTCGAAAAATTCAATGACATACTGTTTAAAATGGTATGCTTCGATTGACAAATCCTTCTTCGTTGACCATGACAGTCCTATCATCTGGTGCCAATTGGGATCATTAATCCGAATTTTTTCTGGTATGAGATGAGAAACATACTGCCAATCTCTTTTCGAAATAAATGTAACACCTTTTCCTCGTCTAATCATTCCAATTATTGTTTCTGGATCATTCACTTCCATAATAATTTCCGGTGTGAATCCAGCTTCATTAAATAGTTTATCGACCAGGTCTCTAATGCTGAATCCAGTATTCATAAGTATAAATGATTCATTCTTTATCTCGCTAATATGAATACTTTTTCTCCCAGCCAAATAGTGGTCTGTAGGGACAATTAAGTAAATATCATCCGTAAAAAGAGGTTTCCATTCAATAGCAGGACTTCCAAAAGGAACTGGTGAAATGCATAAATCTATTTCTCCATCTTCTAGTTTCCTTTTCAAGATAGAAGGTGGCTCCATTATTTGTCGGAAATGTACATGGGGATATTGATTTAAAAATGGGCTTAATAACTTAGGTAAAATCTTTGGCAAAGTCATTGCAATGGAAATGCTTACTTTTTTCATTCCTGCAAGATCTTTTACTTTCTTAATTCCATTATCTAACTCCATAAATGCTCTGTTTACATGTTCAAGAAATGCTCTGCCACAGGCATTTAATTGGATATTACGTCCTTGTCGATCAAATAGCTGTACGCCAAGATCCTCTTCAAGACGAGCAATTGTTTTACTCAGAGAAGGCTGAGCGATTCGAAGTTCTTCAGCTGCTTTTGTTATATGTTCATACCGGGCTGCGGTTTGGAAATATTTTAGTTGGAGAAATTCCATCCTATATCACCTGCTTATAGATTCTAAGGAATGAGTTATATAGATATTTATGTATTATACATTAAAAAACTTTGTTTTTATAATAAAAGCATGAGTTGAAATTTTTTGAAATGAGGAAATGCATATGTTTAGAGTACTTGCGAGGAGGAACGATGATGAATTACAAAGAAATAATAGTGAACATTGATAAAAATATTTGTCTCATAAAATTAAATCGGCCAGAAGTACGAAATGCCCTTTCGATTGAGTTAATGGAAGAATTAGTAGATGTTTTTCAGAAGATTGAACACGATGATCAGATCAAAGCAGTTATTTTAACTGGTGAAGGTAGTGTGTTTTGTGCTGGTGGAAATATAAAGAATAAAAATACAAAAAGGAATCTAAATGATACTCGAAAGATTGTGAAAAATAGCCAAAAGCTCCTTAGAACGATGTTAAATCTGGAAAAACCAATTATTGCTGCTGTGAATGGCGCTGCAGTAGGAGCTGGTTTTAGTTTGGCCTTAGCTTGTGACTTAATCCTTGCTACAAGTTCCACTTTCTTTGCTCAGAGTTTTGCCTTAAGAGGGGCAATTCCTGACCTTGGTTCCATTCACTTTTTATCACAGCTGCTTGGGAAGTATCGCACTAAGGAATTGATGTTTTTAGGTGAACGGATTACGGCCGAGAAGGCTTGCCAATTTGGAATTGTAAGTGAAGTTGTCGACGATGATTCCTTGTTAGATTCTGCCTTTGAACTAGCTAAGAAGTTGGCAAAAGGTTCAAGTATATCCATTGGATTAATAAAGCAATTGGTCAATCAAAATGTCAATCACAATTTCGAAGAGTCTTTAGAATTAGAAGCTTTCGGACAAGCAGTTGCCTTTCAAACAGAAGATTTTAAAGAAGGGGTAACGGCCTTTTTTGAAAAGCGTACACCTCAGTTTAAAGGACGATAATTTTACATACTCATTTTCGTAAGTTTACATATGGAAATCTATTTGATGACTATTCAAGTGCCACAATTAATCACTAGTGTTTTTTCTTGAAACAAATATTGATATAGGAGTGAAAATATGAGTAAACGAATACCTCAACATATTGCTGAACAATTAGAGTTACCAGTCATTACTGCACCAATGTTTCTTGTTTCTGGTCCTGAAATGATCATCTCTGCCTGCAAAGCAGGTGTCATTAGTGCATTTCCTTCACTAAATGCGCGTACGGTTGATGATTTGGAAAAATGGATGCACCGTATAAACAATGGAATTGCTGAGCTAAAATCGAATGAGCCAAATCGACGAATTGCACCTTGGGCAATGGCGATTGTACTTGGCCATCTAAGTGGAGCGAATAGTGAGCGTGTGAAAGCTGAGCTTGAATTAATTAAGAAATGCAAGCCACCAATTGTCATTACTGCTCTCGGAGATCCGGCTGAGGTAGTGCAAGCTGTCCATTCTTACGGAGGACTTGTATTTTCTGATGTTACGACTCTTAAACATGCTAGAAAGGCATCAAAATCAGGTGTAGATGGATTAATTCTTGTATGTGCTGGAGCAGGTGGACACGCAGGTACTCTTAATAGCTTTGCTTTCGTAAAAGCGGTTCGAGAGTTTTGGGATGGAGTATTGATTTTGTCGGGAGGAATATCCAGCGGAAACGAAATTCTCGCAGCTCAGACTCTTGATGTTGATTTAGTTTATATGGGAACTCGATTTATTGCTTCTTCTGAAAGCATGGCAAGTGAAGAATTCAAAAATATGTTAGTCGAATCAACGATTGAAGATCTCGTTTATACACCATTCTTTACGGGAATCCCTGCTACATTTCTAAAACCTAGTATTCAAAGAGAAGGATTTGATCCTGATAATCTCGGCCCGAGAGAGGACTTTTTAAAATCAGGGAAAAAGGCATGGAAAAATGTTTGGTCCGCCGGTCAAGGTGTGGGGAGAACCAAGCAAATACAAACCGTTGCAGAAATTGTGGCAGAACTTAAGAAGGAATATAATCAATCTATTGATACTAATAAAAGACGGGGTATGATTCGCAGCGTCAACTAACTAAGTGTAATAATTCTAAACCGTTTAACATTAATAGTCGAAAATATACAGGTTGGTATATTTACATTGTAGATTTTCGGTAAAAAAAATTAAAATCTCAAACGAGAACTTTAATTAAAACCCCTATTTACGACAGCGTCAGGAAAACTGCGAATTTACAAGCTTAATATAAATTCAAAAAAAAGCCTAATTTCTTGTTTATAACACCGAGAAAATAGGCTTAATTTACTTCATAAAAGTGCCTGATTGTTGAAGATAGGGTACCACCACATGCCCATCAAGCTAAACATTAATGAATGTGTAGAATAGGGGTAAGTCCGAGATAAGTCCAAAAACGGCATGATAGATAGAAAAAATGTAAAAAGGGTTCAAAGTGTATTTGGCAATTAAAAAATGCTGTTTATAGCAGTATGTTTTTTAATGAAAAAAGCCGAAAATAAGCAAGAAATGAATAAAAACTTGCATATTTTGGGCTTATTGAGATTTTTGGATATTGAACTAAAGCACTCCTATAGTTTAAGTGCAAATCTTAACAATCTTTACATCAAACTAGTTTTTTTGCTCATTTTTTCTACGAGTTCTTTTACTCTCTGTTTGTGTTCGTCCGTTAGGAAACTCTGTATTTGAGTATTCATTTCTTGTTCTAATGCAGTTTCCATTGTTAGATTATTTATATTGTTCATTATAGACTTTATCATTCCTACGGACGATTTAGATGATTGAGCAAGTCGTTCTGCTAATTGTATCGAGTATGGTAATAACTCCTCTGGTTCAACTATCCAGTCTACTAATCCCCACTCATTTGCTGTTTTTGCATTAATTGTTTCATTGGTTAAAAGTAGACGTTTCGTTTTTTCTGTTCCAATCCGTCTAGTAGCTAAATAGGAAACGCCTCCATCAGCTACAAGTCCTATTCTAAGAAAAGGAGCAGAAAAAATAGCATTTGTACTAGCTACGATGAGATCTCCAGTTAAGGCCAAACCTAAGCCAGCTCCGATAGCTGACCCATTGATTGCCGAAATAACGGGTTTAGGTGTAGAGCAAAGTTCACAAATTAAACGAGTTAAGTCTTCCATTTTTTTTCGTAAAGAAACAACATCATTCACACGACTTGCTGCATTTATTACGTCGCCTCCTGAGCTAAAAGCTCTCCCTTCACCTGTTAAAATAATGGAATGAACAGATGAATCTTGAATAGCTGAAGTAACTGTTTTAATTAATTGCTCTAACATTTCATCATTAAAAGCATTCAATTTTTCAGGTCTATTCAAAATGATGATTCCAACCCCATTTTCGATTTTGTAAAATACTTTACTCATCTAATACCTCCTAAAACAAAAAAGTAATGTTATTGGTTAGGTTAATAGTATCATCGTTTCAAAATAATAAAAATTTAGATTTACTTAAAGATACTTAAATACAACTTAAAGCGTAGCGGAATGAATCTTGAATGATTAAAAAAGTTAAATAAAACCATATTTTATATAACTCTTTATTCAACTAACCTCCCTCAAT